>NZ_DKGR01000024.1:0-172001 GCF_002453335.1 Arsenicicoccus sp. UBA6765 | reverse complement strand
CCCCGCGGCAGGCCCCCAGACGGCACGAACTGAGCCCCCAGCTCACAACTGTCCCCTTGGGCACGGGCGGCGAGGATCCTGAGCGCCACCTATCGTGTCCCGAGGCCGTCTCCCCACCTGCCGACGGAGGACCCATGACCATCTGCCTTGCCTACGCGCCGACCGAGCCGGGTCGTGCCGCCCTGCGCCACTGCGTCGCCGAGGCCCGCGCGACGGGCTGCGACGTCCTGGTCGTGAACGCGGCGCGGGACTGGCACGACACCCCCGCCGAGCTCGACGACGACGCCGTGCGGGAGGTCGAGGAGCAGCTCGACGGGGCAGGGGTGACCTGGCGGTGGCACGAGGGGCCGCACGGGCTGAGCGGCGCCGACGAGATCCTCACCGCGGTGGAGGAGGTCGACGTCACGCTCGTCGTCATCGGCGTCACCGACCGCTCTCACGTGCAGAAGCGCATCGTCAGCGACACCACCAAGCAGGTACTGCTCGACGCGTCGTGCGCGGTGCTGGCCGTCCGGGCCGATCACGAGGCGCCGGCGTTCGCCTGACCCGGGTCGGTCCGAGACTCTCGGGGCAGGGAGCCTCAGGTCAGCCTCAGGTCAGGTCGGAGCGGTGGAAGTTGTGGAACGAGCGGCTGGCCGTCGGGCCCCGCTGCCCCTGGTAGTGCGAGCCGTAGACCGCGCTGCCGTAGGGGTGCTCGGAGGCCGAGGTGAGCCGCATGAAGCAGAGCTGGCCGACCTTCATGCCCGGCCAGAGGACGATCGGAAGGGTCGCCACGTTGGACAGCTCCAGCGTCACGTGACCGGAGAACCCGGGGTCCACGAAGCCGGCGGTGGCGTGGGTAAGGAGCCCGAGGCGGCCGAGCGAGGACTTGCCCTCCACGCGCGCGGCCAGGTCGTCCGGCAGCGTGACCGCCTCGAGGGTCGACCCGAGGACGAACTCCCCCGGGTGCAGGACGAAGCCCTCGCCGGACTCGACCTCGACGAGCCGGGTGAGCTCCGGCTGGTCCTGCGCGGGGTCGATCACGGGGTACTTGTGGTTGTCGAACAACCGGAAGTAGCGGTCGAGGCGCACGTCCACGCTCGACGGCTGCACCATCTCCGGGTCGTAGGGGTCCAGGACCACGCGGCCCTGGTCGATCTGGGCCCGGATGTCGCGGTCGGAGAGCAGCACGACGGTCACGCTACCGCTCCAGCCCCCGCCGCGGCCGACGACGACCCGAGAGCGGTGACGGTGGTCGGGCGGTTCGGTGGCGGGAACGCTTGAGAGTTTGGGTATGCTGGCTCCCACGTCAGCACGCAGGTGCTGGTCGCGGGTGTAGTTCAATGGCAGAACAGCAGCTTCCCAAGCTGCCAGTGCGAGTTCGATTCTCGTCACCCGCTCCATTTGTCCGGCTCGTGCCGGTTGCCCCTTCGCAACTGCCCCTGATCTGTGGGTTCGCGTGGATTCCGCCTGGCAGATGCTCCAATATGGCCCTATGCATTCACGGACTGGGGTCGCCGCAGCACTCGGCGTACCCCTGGCCCTCCTCCCGGCGGTGGCCTCCCTCGTCTGGCCTGGCATGGGAGCTCCCCTGCTCTGGATCTCCGCGCTGGTCGCCTCGGCGGCCGCCGCCGTCGCCGGCCTGCGCAGTCGTGGCCTGGACCGCGCCGGGTGGTTGCTCTTCGCCGCGGCGATGGCGCTCAACGGGGTCGCCAACCTCCTCTACGTCGCGGTCGGTCCGGGCCTCGGGCTCACGCCCTCGGTGATGTATGCCGTGGCCACCTGCCTGATCCTGCACGCCGTGGAGTGCTTCGCCGGGGACTCGGCCCGCAGGCTCACCACCACGATGATCCACGCCACGCTGCTCACCACGTGCCTGTGGACCGCCGTCTGGCACTTCGACCCCCAGCGCTGGCTCAGCGGGTTCGCCCTCGGACCGGGGCTGCAGCCCGCCCTGGTCGTCATCGGCCTCGTCGGTGGGATCGCGGCCGCCATCATCAGCTGGCTGCTGGTCGTGCCGGCGCATCGCGGGCGGGCGCGCGGGATCCAGACCGTGGTCGGGGTGTCGGTGCTGGCCTCCACCGTCGGCGACCTGCTGACCTATCTCCTGCCGGGCGGGGACGCCTGGGCCGTGTCCCAGAGCCTGTGGATCCTGCAGTGCGGGCTGCTGACGTGGTCGGCGATGCTGGTCTCCCGGCGCCCCGCCGTGCCCCTCGCCCGCACGCTGCACGACCCGCACCGCGACCTCTTCGTCGTCAGCGGCCTCAGCCTGCTCGTGGGGGCGGCCCTCATGCTCTCGGTGGGCTCGCTCGGGATCGACGCCGGGACGGTGCGCGCCCTCTGCTTCATCCTCTTCCTGCTCGTCGCCCTGCACCTGCACGAGGGGCACCACTCCCGCCAGCTGGCGAGCTCGGTGCAGGAGCAGGAGCGCCACATGCGGCTGCTCGTCAGCGAGACGCGTGACATCATCATCGAGCTCGACCGCACCGGCCGGGTCATCTTCGCCTCCCAGGCGCTCAGCACCATCCTCGGCCTGCGCGAGAGCGACCTCGCGGGGCAGCACATCAGCGACGTGCTCCCCGACGTGTCGCCGGAGGTGCTGGCCCACCTGACCTACGCCCCCAACGCGCGGATGCAGTCCACGCTGCGGCTCGAGTCGGCCCTCACCACCACCAGCGCCGCGGTCGTGCACGTGGAGTCCGTCATCACTCCCCTCGCCCGGGGCTACCTCGTGGCCGTCCGGGACGTCTCCGAGCGGGTCGGCCTGCAGTCGCGGCTGCAGCACGTGACCTACCACGACGTCGTCACCGGCCTACCCAACCGGACCAGCCTCGACCGGGCCGTCCGGCACCGGCTCTACGAGTCCGCCGCCGGCGAGATCTCCCTGCTGCTCGTCGACCTCGCGACCGCCGGCCTCGCCGACAACACAGTGGGCGACGACGCCCGCGAGGAGCTGCTCCGCACCGTCGCCCGCACCATGCGCGCGACGATCCGCACCGGCGACTCCCTCGCCCGGTTCAGCGACCAGCGGTTCGCCGTCCTGCTGCGGCAGGGCACGGACGGCGCGCAGGCCCTGGCCGAGGCGCAGCGCATCGTCGACGCCGTCAACCGCCCGGACCTGATCCCCGACATCACGCTGCGCACCAGCGGCGGCCTGTGCATCGGCGGGCACACGGGCCTCGAGCTGGTGCGCAACGCCGAGCTCGCCCTGCGCCAGGCCACCCGCGAGGGACCGGGCACCGTCCGGTCCTTCGAGCCGACGATGCTCGCGCAGTTTGCCCGGACCCGGGACCTGCGCCGCCGCCTGGCCCGACCGCCGGGGCCGGACCGGTGGACGGTGCTCTACCAGCCGATCGTCAACCTCCGGGCCGAGCAGGTGACGGGCGTGGAGGCGCTGCTGCGCTGGACCGACCCCGAGGGCGACTTCATCGGCATCGAGGAGGTCATCCGGCTCGCCGAGGAGTTCGGGTCGATCATCTCCATCGGCACCTGGGTCCTGGAGCAGGCGGTCGACCAGGCCCTGCAGTGGTTCCGCCTCGGGAACCCCCTCACGGTGGCGGTCAACATCAGCGTCCACCAGCTCGTCGCCCCGGGCTTCGCCGGCACCGTGCACCGCGTCCTCGACGAGTCCGGGCTCCCGCCCGAGCTGCTGATCCTGGAGATCACCGAGACCGTCGTGCTCGAGCAGACCGAGGAGACGGTGGCCACGCTGGAGGAGCTCCGCACCCTCGGCATCCGGGTCGCCATCGACGACTTCGGCACGGGCTACTCCGGCCTGGCCAACCTGCGCTCGCTCCCCCTCGACATCCTCAAGATCGACCGGACCTTCGTCCAGGGGCTCGGCGAGTCCGGCGGCGACGAGGCCGTGGTCGCCGCCGTCTCGCGGCTCGGGCGGGAGCTCGGGCTGACCATCACCGCCGAGGGCATCGAGACCCGCGCCCAGGAGGCCCGCGCCCGGATGCTCGGCATCACCGCCGCCCAGGGCTACCTCTACGCCCGATCGCTGCCTGCCGGACAGATCCTGCCGCTCGCCGAGCAGCTCGCCGGCGGCGTGGTGCTGGACCTGTGACGGGCGTGGCCGTCATCACGTGTTCCGCGAGTTCCTTGCGAGCGCCTACTCGCCAGTAGCATCATGGGACGACCCGTGAGCCGCGCGGGCACGTCATACCTGCCGCACCACCGCACCACCTGACAGGCAGGACGTCACGGAAGGGGACCCCCTGATGGGGCACTACAAGAGCAACGTCCGAGACATCGAGTTCAACCTCTTCGAGGTCTTCGGGCGCCAGGAGGTCCTGGGGCAGGGGCTCTACGAGGACGTCGACACCGACACCGCCAAGGAGATCCTGCACGAGGTCGCCCGCCTCGCCGAGAACGAGCTGGCCGACAGCCTCATCGACTCCGACCGCAACCCGCCCGTCTACGACCCGTCGACCTACTCGGTGACCATGCCCGAGTCGTTCAAGCAGTCGTACAAGGCCTACATCGACGCCGAGTGGGGCAACCTCGACGTCCCCGCCGAGCTCGGCGGCATGGTCGTCCCGCCGTCGCTGCGCTGGTCGCTCGCCGAGCTCGTCTGCGGCTCCAACCCCGCCGTCCACATGTTCGCCGCGGGCTACTCGTTCGCGAACCTCCTCTACTACCTGGGCAATGACGAGCAGAAGAAGCTCGCCAAGCACATCGTCGACAAGGGCTGGCACTGCACGATGGTGCTGACCGAGCCCGACGCCGGGTCCGACGTCGGCGCCGGCCGCACCAAGGCCACCGACAACGGCGACGGCACCTGGAGCATCGACGGGGTCAAGCGCTTCATCACCTCCGCCGAGTCCGACATGGTCGACAACGTCGTCCACTTCGTCCTCGCCCGGCCCGAGGGCGCCGGCCCCGGCACCAAGGGCCTGTCGCTTTTCATCGTCCCCAAGTTCCAGGTCGACCTCGAGACCGGTGAGCTGGGCGAGCGCAACGGCGCCTACGTCACGAACGTCGAGCACAAGATGGGCCTCAAGGTGTCCACGACCTGCGAGGTCACCTTCGGCCAGAACGGCACCCCGGCCGTCGGCACCCTGCTCGGCGACGTGCACGACGGCATCGCCCAGATGTTCAAGGTCATCGAGAACGCCCGCATGTTCGTCGGTACCAAGGCCATCGCGACCCTGTCGACCGGCTACCTCAACGCGCTGGAGTACGCCAAGGAGCGCGTGCAGGGCTCCGACATGACCAACCCGGCCAAGGACGCCCCGCGCGTCACCATCACCCGCCACCCCGACGTGCGCCGCTCGCTCATGCTGCAGAAGGCCTACTCCGAGGGCCTGCGCGCCCTCGTGATCTACACCGCCACGCAGCAGGACACCCTCGCGATGGCCCAGGGCGGCGACCCCGGCGCGGAGCTCCCCGAGGGCGACGACGCCGCACGCCTGGCCATGAAGGTCAACGACCTGCTCCTGCCCATCGTCAAGGGCGTCGGATCCGAGCGCGCCTGGGTGCTGCTGGGCACCGAGTCCCTGCAGACCATCGGCGGCTCGGGCTTCCTGCAGGACTACCCGATCGAGCAGTACGTCCGCGACGCCAAGATCGACACCCTCTACGAGGGCACCACAGCGATCCAGGGCCAGGACTTCTTCTTCCGCAAGATCATCCGTGACAAGGGCACCGCCCTGGCCAAGGTCGCCGAGGAGATCCAGGCGTTCGCCGAGAACGGCCCCGAGTCGCTGGCCGAGGAGCGCGTGCAGCTCGGCAAGGCGCTCGAGTCCGTCCAGGGCATCCTCGGCTACATGGCCGGCGAGCTGATGGACTCCGACCCGCGCAAGGACGGCGACGTCCGCAACGTCTACAAGGTCGGCCTCAACACCTCGCGCCTGCTGCTCGCGGCGGGCGACCTGGTCGTCGGCTGGCTGCTCCTGCGTCAGGCCGAGGTCGCCCAGGCGGCGCTCGACGCCGGCGCGTCCGGCAAGGACCAGGATTTCTACACCGGCAAGGTGGCGGCGGCCTCGTTCTTCGCCAAGACCGTGCTGCCGCAGCTGCGCTCGCAGATGGTCATCGCGCAGATGACGGACCTGTCGATCATGGACGTGCCCGAGGCGGCCTTCTGAGCCGACGCTCCCGTATGGCGTGAAAGACCGCCCGCCGCCTCGCGAGTCCTCGCGAGGCGGCGGGCGGCTCGGCATACAGGGCCTGGATCGCGCGCCGCCTCAGAGTCGGCAGAGCGCCCCAACACTCGGACCTACCTCAGGTAGTCACACTCGCCGGGGTTGGCACGCCAGGCGAGTGTGACTACCTGAGGTAGGTGTGACGAAGGCGGGTCGATGTGCCTAGCCGCGGTGGGGCTGCAGGGCGGCGCCCACGAGACCGGCCGCCAGGGTCGCGCCCGACGCCGGGTCGATCACCAGGAAGGCACCGGTGGCCCGGTCGTCGAGGTAGTCGTCGACCGCGACGGGCTCGGCCAGCCGCAGCTCGACCCGCGCGATGTCGTTGAGCTGCACCGGGGCTCCCGGCGCGACCCACGTGAGCGAGTCGACGTCCCAGTGGTCGCCGACGGTCGTCAGGATGCCGCGGGTGGTGCGGGTGCCGGCCTTGACCAGGACCCGCTGCCCGGCGGACGCCGGGCGCTCGTCGAGCCAGCACACCGTGCCCGAGATCTCTTGCACCGCACGGGGCCTCGACGCGACCGTGGACAGCACGGAGCCGCGCCCCACGTCCAGCTCGTCGCGCAGCCGCACGGTCACCGACTCTCCGGCGCCGGCGACCTGCACGGAGCCGGCCGGGGTGTCGATGCCCGTCACGACGCTCGTGAGTCCGCCTGGCGTCACGGTGATCTCGTCACCGACGGCGACCCGGCCGGACGCGATCCGCCCGCCAAGCCCGCGGTAGTCCGGGTGCTCGGCGGTCCGCGGACGGATCACCAGCTGCACGGGCAGGCGCAGGGGGCGGTCGATCTCGGCCGCCGCGTCGTCGAGGTCCTCCAGCAGGGTGAGCAGCGGCGGCCCGGCATACCAGCGGGCGACCCCCTCGGAGCCGACCGGCTCGGTGCTCACGACCCCCTCGCCCGTGAGCGCCGAGATCGGCACGATGCGGACGTCGCCGAGACCGAGGCGGGTGGCGATGTCGGCGACCTCGCGGGCCACCTCCTCGAACCTCCCCTGGTCCCAGGCGATCGCGTCCATCTTGTTGAGCGCCACCACGACGTGCGGCACCCCGAGGAGGGCCATGACGGCGAGGTGTCGCCGGGTCTGCGGCAGGACGCCGTTGCGGACGTCGACCAGCACCAGCGCGGCGTCCGCGGTGGAGGCGCCGGTGACGGTGTTGCGGGTGTACTGCGTGTGACCCGGGGTGTCGGCCAGCACGAAGCTGCGCCGCGGCGTCGTGAAGTAGCGGTAGGCCACGTCGATGGTGATGCCCTGCTCGCGCTCGGAGCGCAGACCGTCGGTGAGCAGCGCCAGGTCGACCTGCTCCGAGCCGCGACGGCGGCTCGCGGCCTCGATGGCGTCGTAGGTGTCGGCGAGGATCGACTTGGTGTCGTGGAGCAGCCGGCCGACCAGGGTGGACTTGCCGTCGTCGACCGACCCCGCGACGACCAGCCGCAGCTGGCGACGCGTGGCCGAGATCTCGTCGATGACCCCGGTCGCGTCATACGTGCTCGTGCCCATCAGAAGTAGCCCTCTCGCTTGCGGTCCTCCATGGCGGCCTCGGAGAGGCGGTCGTCGGCGCGGGTCGCGCCACGCTCGGTGAGCCGGCTGATCGACACCTCGGCGATCACGTCGGCGATCGAGACGGCCGTGGACTCCACGGCGCCCGTGCACGATCCGTCCCCGACGGTGCGGTAGCGCACGGTGCGGCGCTCGACCGTCTCGCCCTCGCGGGGCCCGCCCCACGGGCCGCTCGTCATCCACATCCCGTCGCGGTCGTAGACGTCGCGGTCGTGCGCGTAGTAGATCGACGGGAGCTCGACGCCCTCGCGCTCGATGTAGTGCCACACGTCGAGCTCGGTCCAGTTGGACAGCGGGAAGACGCGGGTGTGCTCGCCCGGCGCGTGGCGCCCGTTGTAGATCTGCCACAGCTCGGGGCGCTGCGTGCGCGGGTCCCAGCCGCCGAAGGCGTCGCGGATCGAGAAGACGCGTTCCTTGGCGCGGGCGCGGTCCTCGTCGCGGCGCGCCCCGCCGAGGACGGCGTCGAACTTCTCGGCGTTGATGGAGTCGAGCAGCGGGATGGTCTGCAGCGGGTTGCGGGTGCCGTCGGGGCGCTCGGTCAGGCGGCCGTCGGCGATCCACTCCTCGACGTGCGCCACGACCAGCTGCAGCCCGTGCTCGGCGACGATGCGGTCGCGGAACTCGATGACCTCGGGGAAGTTGTGCCCCGTGTCGACGTGCAGCAGCGTGATCGGCAGCGGAGCCGGCGCGAGCGCCTTGAGCGCCAGGTGCAGGAGCACCGCGGAGTCCTTGCCGCCGCTGAACAGCAGGGCGGGCCGGTCGAACTCGGCCACCACCTCGCGGATGATCTGGATGCCCTCGGCCTCGAGGGAGTCCAGCGTCGTCAGCGTCCGCGGCGTCGTGGTCAGGGTGGTCGTCATCGCAGCCCCTTGTCGGTGAGCAGGGTCCGGAGGGCGGAGACGCTCTCCGTCAGCTCCTGGTCGGTCGTGTCCAGCCGTATGTCGGGAGCCACCGGCGGCTCGTAGGGGTCGCTGACACCCGTGAGGGTGGTGACCTCGCCACGGGCGGCGGCGGCGTAGAGCCCCTTGACGTCGCGGCGCGCGCACTCGTCCACGGGGGTCGCGACGTGGGCCTCGAGATAGGTCACACCCGCCGCCTCGTGGTCGGCGCGGACCGCGGCGCGCGTGTCGGCATACGGCGCGATCACCGGCACGAGCGCGACGACACCGTTGCGGGCGAGCAGCCGCGCGACATAGGCCACACGCTGCACGTGCGTGTCCCGGTCCTCGCGCGAGAAGCCTAGTCCCGCAGACAGGTTGGTGCGGATCTCGTCGCCGTCCAGCACCTCGACGCGTCGGCCGTCGGCGCGCAGGTCGCTCGCGAGCGCCTCGGCGATCGTGGACTTCCCGGCGCCCGAGAGGCCGGTCAGCCAGACCGTCGCGCCACTCACAGCTGGATCCCGCACTCGATCTTGGCGGTGCCGCTCCAGCGGCCGGCGCGGGCGTCCTCGCCGGGGGCGACCCGTCGGGTGCAGGGGGCGCACCCGATCGAGGGGTAGCCCTGGTCGAGCAGCGGGTTGCGGACGACGTCGTGGCGCTCGGCGTACTCCGCGACGTCCTGGTCGGACCAGGATGCCAGCGGCGCGACCTTGACGATGAGCCGGCGCTCGTCGAAGCCGATCACCGGGGTGTCGCGGCGGGTCGGCGACTGGACGCGGCGCACGCCGGTGGCCCAGGCCTCGAGCTCGCCGAGGGCGTCGTCGAGGGGATGGGTCTTGCGCAGGGCGCAGCACAGGTCGGGGTCGCGGTCGTGCAGGGCGACGCCATGCTCCGCGTCCTGCTCGGGGACGGTCTGGGCGGGCGTCAGCGTGATGACGTCCAGCCGCGTGCGGCGCACGGTCTCGTCGCGGGTCGCCAGGGTCTCGGGGAAGTGGTAGCCGGTGTCCAGGAAGTACAGCCGGGTACCCGGCGCCACCTGGTCGACCAGGTGCCCCAGGACGCCGTCCTGCATCGACCCGGCGACGGCCCAGCTCTCCCCGAACTCACCCGCGGCCCAGGCGACCACGTCGTGGGCGGAGAGGGTCTCGAGGTGGGCGGCGTCGCGCTCGACCAGCTCGCGCAGCTCCTGCTCGGAGCGCAGGGTGGTGACGCTCATGAGACGACTCCTTCGTGCGACAGACCGACGAACCGGACGACGAAGACGCGCGTGCAGTCCAGGCACCGCCAGGCGCCGCGGGGCTCCTCGACGGGGCGCAGGTCCTCCTCGGCGCAGTAGGGGCAGTGCATGACGGCCGCCCGCTGGGCGCCGTCCGCCCCGGGGACGTGCGAGCCCGCACTCACGACAGGGCCTCGTCGTCCACGCGGATCGTCCACTGGGCGAAGGTCTCGTCGTCCTGGCGGTCGGCGACGTACCGCCGCACGACGCGCTCGACGTAGTCGCCGAGGTCGTTCTCGGTGACCTTGTGGCCACGGATCTTGCGGCCGAAGCCGGCCTCGGCACCGAGCTGGCCACCGAGGTGGACCTGGTAGCCGGGGACGCGGTTGCCGTCGGCGTCGCGCACGATCTGGCCCTTGAGGCCGATGTCGGAGGTCTGGATCCGGGCGCACGAGTTGGGGCAGCCGTTGAGGCTGATCCCGACCGGCTGGCCGAGCTCGGGCTCGATGTCCGCCAGGCGCACCTCGAGGTCCTCCACCAGCGAGGTGGCGCGGTCCTTGGTGTCGACGATCGCGAGCTTGCAGAACTCGATGCCGGTGCAGGCCATGGTGCCGCGGCGCCAGGCGCTCGGGCGGGCGGGCAGGCCCAGCGCGTCCAGGTCGGTGACCAGGGCCTCGGCCTGCGCGGGGTCGACGTCGAGGACGACGACCTTCTGCAGCGGGGTGAAGGCGATGCGCCCGCCGCCGTGCCGCTCGACGGCGTCGGCGAGACCGCGCAGGGTGGTGCCGCGGACGCGACCGACGGTTGGGGTGACGCCGACGTAGACGCGGCCGTCCTTCTGCTCGTGGATGCCCATGTGGTCGATCGGCTCGCGGGGCGCCTCGGCCGCGGGGCCGTCGACGAGCGCGCGGTGGAGGTACTCCCCCTCGAGGACCTCGCGGAAGCGCTCGGCGCCCCAGTCGGCCATGAGGTACTTCAGGCGGGCGCGGTTGCGCAGGCGGCGGTAGCCGTAGTCGCGGAAGATCGCGCAGACGCCCTCCCACACCTCGGGGATCTCGTCCAGGGGGACCCAGGCGCCGAGGCGCTGGGCGAAGTGGGCGCTGGTGGACAGGCCGCCGCCGACGAGCAGGTCGAAGCCCGGGCCGTGCTCGGGGTGCACCACGCCGACGAAGGACACGTCGTTGATCTCCGGCACGGTATCCCACTGCCAGGAGATCGCGGTCTTGAACTTGCGCGGCAGGTTGGACAGCTCGGGGTTGCCGATGTAGCGGCGCTTGATCTCGAGGATCGCGGGCGTCGGGTCGACGAGCTCCGCCGCGGCGATGCCGGCGACGGGCGAGCCGAGGATGGCGCGGGGCACGTCGCCGCACGCCTCGGTCGTCGACAGCCCGACCTCCTCGAGGGCGTTCCAGATCGCGGGGACGTCCTCGATGCGGACCCAGTGCAGCTGGATGTTCTGCCGGTCGGTGACGTCCGCGGTGCCGCGCCCGTAGCGCTCGGACACGTCGGCGATGGCCCGCAGCTGCGGCAGCGTGAGCGCCTGGCCGTCGACGCGGATGCGCATCATGAAGTACTCGTCGTCGAGCTCGTGCGGCTCGAGCGTCGCGGTGCGGCCGCCGTCGATGCCGGGACGGCGCTGGGTGTAGAGCCCCCACCAGCGGAAGCGACCGCGCAGGTCGTCCGACGGGATGGACGCGAAACCCTCACGGGCATAGGTCTGCTCGATGCGCTCGCGCACGGCCAGCGGATCCTCGGCGGCCTTGAACTCCTCGTTGTGGTTGAGGGGCTCGCGGTGCCCGAGGGCCCACTGGCCCTCGTTGTCCCCGCCGGCGCGGGGCCGACCGGCACGCGTGGTGGTGGTCGTCATCTGGGGTCCTCTCCGGGCGGTATGCCGAGGCGGGTCGTCGCGGGGCGGGCCGGGGGTCCGGCGGTGCGGGGACGACCCGGGTGAGGGTCGTCGTGCGTGGGGGGGGGTGGCGGGCGCCCGCGTCGGGCCGCCGTGGGTCGGTCGTGGGGCATCTCGTGGGGCGTGGAGAGATGCGCTCAGCGACCGCGACAGCTCGTCGCACCCAGCCGGCACAGGTCGACGTGACGTCGCGTCACGGCGTGGAACTCGGTGCTGGCCATGACACGACCATGCCACAGCGGGAACCGCGATGCATAACGAGACCGTCCCTCACCGATAATTTCTCATTATGCGAGAGGGGGAGGCGCCCAGCGGGTCCTCCGCCGCGCGACAGGCGCCTCGGCTACCGTGTCGCAATCCCGCACCCCCCATCCCGCAACCCGCAGCCCGCAACCCGCAGCCCGCAGCCCCCAGCCCCCAGCCCGCAACCCGCAACCCGCAACCAGGAGAAGCACCATGCTCGACACGATCGACGGCCTCCCCGTCCACGCCCTCGTCGTGCACGTCGTCGTGGTGGTGGCTCCGTTGACGGCGCTGCTCGCCGTCGTCTACGCCGTCGCCCGGCGTCGGCGGGCCGGCCTGCGTCTCCCCCTCGTCGTCGGCGCCGTGGTTACCGGGGCCTGCGGCTGGGTCGCGGGCCAGTCCGGGCACCGCCTCGAGGCCAGGGTCACCGGCGGCAGCCCGCCCAACGAGCTGCTGCAGCGGCACACGCAGGCCGGTGAGCTGCTGCAGCCGGCCTGCGTCGCGTTCATGGTGCTCGTGCTGGTCGCGGTGGCCGTGCTGAGCCGGCTCGACGGCGGCACCCACGGAACCGCTCACGCCGACGGGCCCGACGGGCAGGCCCGCACGCCGGAGAGGTCGGCCGGGCAGCGCCTGCTCGCCGGAGCCCTGGCGGGACTGCTCGTGCTGGCCGCCGCCGCCCTGACCTCCCAGACCGTCGTCACCGGTCACGCCGGCACCAAGGCGGTCTGGAGCAGCATCGTCGGCTGAACCCCAGGCGGGGCCGAGCGTCAGGCGTCAGGCGAGGGAATTGGCCTTGAGCCACTCGTTCGCGACGTCCTCGGGCTTCTTGTGGTCGACCGAGACCTTCTTGAGCATGTCCGTCAGCCCCTGGGTGTCGAGCTTGGCCGAGACCGCGTTGAGCGCGTCCTTGCCCTTGGCGTCGAGCTTGCCCTTGACCGCGAGGGGCAGGACGTTCTGCGCGGCGAAGAAGTTCTGCGGGTCCTGCAGGACCTGGAAGTCGTTGACCTGGATGGCCGGGTCGGTGGTGAAGATGTTGGCCATGTCCACCTGGCCGTTCTTGAGGCCCTGGACGGCGAGCGGCCCGCCGGCGTCGAGCTTGCGGAACTGCTTGAACTTCAGACCATAGGTCTTCTCCAGCCCCGGGATGCCGTAGGAGCGCGACTGCCACTCGGCGGGCCCGCCGATCGTCAGCTGCTCGGACTTGCCCTTGAGGTCGGCGATCGACGTGACCCCCAGCTCCTGGGCCTTGGCCCTGGTCATCACCACGGCGTCCTTGTCCTCGGCCTTGGCGGGCTCGAGGACCTCCAGGTGCGAGGGCAGCCCGGCCTTGAGCTCGGTGATGATGCCGGCGGAGTCGTTGGCCTTGGCGTCCTTGTTGAAGTAGCGGTCGATGGCGCCGGAGTACTCCGGGATGACGTCGATCGAGCCGTCCTTGAGGGCGGGGATGTAGGTCTCGCGCGAGCCGATGCCGAGGCGCGTGTCGACCTGGACGCCCTTGGCCTTGAGTGCTCCGGCATACAGCTCGGCGAGCAGCTTGGACTCGGGGAAGTCGGCCGAGCCGACGGTGATGCCGCCGCCCGAGCCGCCGGCGGCGGTGGTCGACGAGGAGCTCGTGGCGAGGGGGTCGCCGCCGCCGCCTCCGCAGGCGGACAGCCCGAGGGCGAGGACGACGGCCGTGGCCAGGGTGAGGGTGGTGCGCGTCATGGTGGTCTCCTCCAGGTGGGTCACGCCGCGGGCGCGGTCGTGCGGTCGGTGGTGGTTGGGGTGGCGTCCGAGGTGGTGCCCTCGGACGGGTCCGACGGCCGTATGCCGCCCCGGCCCGCCCGGTCGCGCCGTGAGGTCGTCGCGCCGGTGAGCCCCCGCGAGACGACGAGTCGCTGGACGAGGGTCAGGACCAGGTCGACGGCGAGGGCGAGCAGCGCGACGAGGATGCCGCCGCCGGCCATCTGGGCGTAGTCGCGGGCCGCCTGCCCGTCGATGAGGTAGCGCCCGAGGCCGCCGATGGACACGGTGGCGGCGATCGTCGCGGTGGCGATGACCTGCATGGTCGCCGAGCGGAGCCCGGACATGATGAGCGGCATCGCGCACGGGACCTCGACCTGGCGCAGGACCTGCGCGCCCGTCATACCCATGCCCTTGGCGGCGTCGCGGGCCGCGGGGTCGACCTGCTCGACGCCGCTGTAGGTGCTGGCGAGGATCGGCGGGATGGCCAGCACGACCAGGACGAGGACCACGGGGACGAGGAAGGCGGCGTCGCCCTGCAGGCGTGGGCCCAGCAGGATGATCGCGAGGAAGAGCAGGCCGAGGGTGGGGATCGAGCGGGCGCCGTTGAGCAGGTTGACGACGGCGACCTTGCCCTTGCCGGTGTGCCCGATCCACAGACCGAGGGGTATGGCGATCAGGGCCGCGAGCAGGACGGTCAGCGCGGTGTAGGCGAGGTGCTCGACGATGCGGGTGGGGATGCCTTCGGGCCCGGACCAGTGGGTGGGGTCGGACAGCCAGCCGAGGAGCGAGGAGATCATGCGCGTGCCTCCGCCCCGCGGCGCCAGGGCGTGAGGGCCCGGGCGACCAGGTTGATGACCAGGTCGAAGAGGAAGGCCAGCAGGACGCACGCGACGATCCCGACGACGATCGGGTCCATGAAGCCGGTGGAGAAGCCGTCGGTGAACAGGGTGCCGAGCTGGGGCATCCCGATGAGGGCGGCCACGCTGACGATGGACACGTTGCTGACGGCGGCGACGCGCAGGCCGCTCGCGATGACTGGCACGGCCAGCGGCAGCTCGACGGTGAGCAGCCGGCGCACGCGCCCGATGCCCATGGCCGTCGCGGCCTGACGGACGTCGTCGGGCACCGAGGACAGGCCGTCGACGACCGTGCGCACGAGCAGGGCGACGGTGTAGAGGGTCATCGCCACGACGACGTTGACCGGGCTGATGATCTGGGTGCCGAGGATCAGCGGCATGAGGATGAACAGCGCCAGGGAGGGGATGGTGTAGAGCAGGCCCGAGCCGATGACCAGGGGCTGTCGCACCCATCCGTAGCGGGTCGCGAGCCAGCCGAGCGGCAGCGCGACGAGCAGCCCGATGATCAGCGGCACGCCGGACAGCCAGACGTGCTGCAGGGCGAGCTGCAGGATGTCGGTCAGGTTGTCCCGCGCCCAGGTCATCCCAGGCCCTCCTCGACGGGCGACGCCGTGACGGGATCTGCGTCCGGCTGCTGCCGCTGGATCTGGGCCAGGACGTCCTGGGCGAGCACGGTGCCGACGAAACGACCGTCAGCGTCGGCGATGACGCCCTTGCCCGTCGGCGAGGACAGGGCCGCGTCGAGGGCGGCGCGCAGCGTGCCACCCTCGCGCCCGACGGTCCCGCCGCGGTGCAGCAGGGTGCGGTCGAGCGTGCCCCGCACGGCCTCGACCCGGACCCAGCCCTGCGGCCGGCCGTCCTCGTCGAGGGCCAGCACCCACGGCTCGCCGGCCGCGACCTCGCGGAGCCGCCCGGCGGAGTCGCCGACGCGGACGGTGGGCTCGTCGAGCAGGGGCAGGCGCGGGGCCTTCTGGAAGGCCAGGCCGCGGTAGCCGCGGTCGCGCCCCACGAAATCGGCCACGAAGTCGTCGTGCGGGTCGCGCAGCAGCCGCTCGGGGGTGTCCAGCTGGGCCAGGGTGCCCCCGACCCGGAGCACCGCGATCTGGTCACCGAGCTTGACGGCCTCGTCGATGTCGTGGGTGACGAAGACGATGGTCTTGCCGAGCTCGTCCTGCAGGCGCAGGAACTCGTCCTGCAGCTGCTCGCGCACCACGGGGTCGACGGCGCTGAACGGCTCGTCCATCAGCATGACCGGAGGGTCGGCCGCCAGGGCGCGGGCCACCCCCACGCGCTGCTGCTGGCCGCCGGACAGCTGCGCCGGGTAGCGCCGGGCCAGGTCGGGGTCGAGCCCCACGACCTCGAGCAGCTCCATCGCTCGCGTCCGGGTGGCGGCCTTGTCGCTGCCGAGCAGCCGCGGCACCGTCATGACGTTGTCGAGGATCGTGCGGTGCGGGAACAGGCCGGCGTGCTGGATGACATAGCCGATGCCGCGCCGCAGCTCGTCGGGGTTCATCGACCCGGTGTCCACGCCGTCGATCGTGATGGTGCCGCTGGTCGGCTCGATCATTCGGTTGATCATCCGCAGGCTCGTCGTCTTGCCGCAGCCCGAGGGCCCGACGAACACCGTGATGCGGCCGGTCGGTGCCTCGAGGGTCAGCCCACCGACGGCCGTGGTGCCGCCCGGGAAGGTCTTGGTCACGCTGTCGAAACGGATCATGCCGAGAGGCTTCCTGACGTGAGGGGACGCGCGTTGGGCAACCGTACCCACCAGCCGGGCCGCGGTGCGTCCTAGCGCGCGGTGAGCGCGTCGTCGGCCTGGCGGGTCCGCGCGGCCCTCGCGGCCCTCGCGGCGACCATGTGCCCGGCGGCGCGGACGGCATACAGTCCTGGTGTGCGCACGCGAGGAGTGGTCCTGGCCGTCGAGGCCCTCCTCGACGTCCCCGGCGCGACCGCCCGCGCGGTGTCGATCGAGGGTCTTTCCGTCGGGCACCCTCGCTACGAGCGCCCCCTCCCTGGCGAGGGTGCCGTCGAGCGGCTCGGGGCCGCACGGGACGGGACGATCCAGCCGTATGCCGACGCCCGGCCGGCCCTCGACCACCTCCTGGCGGCGGGGATCCGGGTCGCGGTGCTGGTGCGGCGCGAGGACCCCGTCCTGCGCAGAGGGCTCGAGCGGCTCGCCCTCGACGAGCGGGGCGACCACCGGGTCCTGGTCCTCGGGCCGGACGACCTGGCCGGACCGGTCGCCGGACCAGCAACCGGATCAGCCGCGGCATCCGGCCTCTGCCGCGCGGCCTGCGCAGCCCTCGGCACCCGCCTCGACAAGACCGTCGTGGTCGGCGACGCCCCTCTCGTGCAGGGCGCCCTGCAGGCCGGCCTGCGGGCCGTGTGGATCGACCGGGTCGACCGCCGCGAGATGGAGGGTGTCCCGACCATCCCCGGCCTGGACTCCCTGCCGACCGCGCTCGCCGCGCTCGCCGCGCTCGCCGACCGCGCCCTGCTCGCCCCGGACTGACGGATAGATCGACCCCGCGAGACCGCCCGCGCAGGACGTCGTCCGACCCGGCGCGATCACCGGGTTATCTAGTCCGAATCAGTGGGTATGCAGGCGCCATCAGGGTCACGCGATCCGCTGGCCCACCGACGCTCCAGACCCGGGCGTTCCTCATCAGCAGGTCATCACATCACACCCCATGAGAGGGGCTGCCATGTCGAACCCCACGTTCGATTCCCGCACCACCGGCTCCGAGCCGTCCACCAAGGACGTCGCCGCCGACGAGGCCAAGAACGTCGCCGGCACCGCCCAGCAGGGCGGCCAGCAGGTGGCCGACACCGCCAAGGTCGAGGCCCAGCAGCTGGCCGGCGAGGCCAAGGGCCAGGCCCAGGACCTGTTCCACCAGGTGCGTTCCGAGGCCACCACCCAGATCTCCGGTCAGCAGCAGCGCCTGGCCGGCTCCCTGCGCACCATCTCGGGCGAGCTGGACCAGATGGCCCACGGCGCCGACACCGCGACCGCGTCCGGCCTGGTCTCCCAGGCCGCCGGCACCGTCGACCAGGTCGCCGGCTGGCTCGAGAACCGCGAGCCCGCGGACGTCCTCGACGAGGTCCGCCGCTACGCCCGCCGCAACCCCGGCACCTTCCTGGCCGGCGCCGCCCTGCTCGGCCTGATCGGCGGCCGTCTGACGCGTGGCCTGCAGGCCGACGCGCAGCGCGACGAGGCCTACGACGCGCGCTACGACACGCAGCGCCGCTCCTACGGCTACGTCGAGACCAGCGCCCCGCGTGCGGGCTACGTCGAGACCACCTACCCCGAGGGCACCCGCGTCGGCGCCCAGGACTATGCCCGCGACGGCTACGGCACCGAGGTCTACGACCAGGAGGTCACGACGACCACTTATGCCCCCGAGACGACCACCTATGTCGAGGGCCGTGGCGACGAGCGCCCCGGAGCGGGTGACCTGCGCCGATGACCCAGTTCGACGACTCGCACGGCGCCACCGCCGCAGGCGCGGACCCGTTCCCGCCGGAGCCGCTCGCCCCGGGCGACGTCCGGCCCGCCGAGCCCCTCGAGGGCTCGCACCAGACGTACGAGAAGGGTGAGCTCTCCGCCGTCGGCGCACTCCTCGGTGACATCGCCAACGACATGACGACGCTCCTGCGCCAGGAGGCCGCCCTCGCCAAGCTCGAGGTGCAGCAGTCGGCCAAGGCTGCGGGCAAGGGCGTGGGCCTCCTCGGCGGAGCCGGGGTCGCAGGCCACTTCGTCCTGCTGTTCCTGTCCATCGCCCTCTGGTGGGGCCTGGGCACGGCGATGGACAACCACGTCCTCTCCGCGCTCATCGTCGCCGCCATCTGGGCCGTGATCGCCGCCGTCCTGGCCTCCATGGGCCGCAAGGACCTCAAGAACGTCAATGGAGCACCGCGCACGATCGAGACCGCCAAGCAGGTCCCCGATGCGCTCAAGGGAAACGAGAACCGCGCATGAGCTACGACAACACGCCCACCAGCAGCAACGACCCGGAGCAGCTGCGCCGCGAGATCGAGCGCACCCGGGGCAACCTCAGCCAGAACGTCAACGCCCTCGGTGAGGCCGTCGACCCGAGCAACGTCGCCAAGCGCCAGGCCGAGAAGGTCCAGGACCGGGTCGTCGGCGCCGGCCGAGGAATCAAGGAGCGGATCATGGGTTCGAACGACGACGAGTACTACTACGCCGACGGCCGCCGTCGCTACCACGCCGAGGACTCCGGCCCCGGCGTCGGCCAGCGCCTGAGCGAGACCGGCGACCGCGTGTCGGGTGCCGCCTCCGACGCGGGTGACCGCGTCCGCGACGCCGCCGGCACCGCCCGCGACAACCTCGAGCAGGCCCCGGCCATGGCCCGCCGCAAGACCCGCGGCAACCCGATGGCTGCCGGCCTGATCGCGCTCGGCGCGGGCTGGCTCGTCGGCTCCCTCCTCCCGGTCTCGGAGCGTGAGCGCGAGCTCGCCGTCCGTGCCAAGGAGGCGGCGCAGGACAAGGGCCAGCCCCTCGTCGAGGGCGCCAAGTCCGTCGCGCAGGACGCCGCCGACAACCTCAAGGCCCCCCTGCAGGAGGCCGCGGACTCCCTCAAGGAGAGCGCTCAGGAGAGCGTCGACAAGGTCAAGGGCGAGGGCCAGGACGCGGCCCAGGAGGTCAAGGCTCAGGCCCAGGACTCCAAGGACAACGTCCAGCAGAAGCAGAAGAAGAACAGCTGATCACGGCACGCTCTGCACAGCACTGAGCAGTACCGAGCAGCACTGAGCAGTACCGAGCAGCACCGAGGGGTGGGTCCGGGCCTGAAGGCCTGGCCCACCCCTCGGCCGTGCCTGCACCTCGTATGACGGAGGCGGCGCAGGCGGAGGCGCGGGTCCCGTCATACGGGCTAGCTCTTGGCCTTGCTGCCCTTGCCCTTCTTGGCGTCCTTGCTGCTCTTGCTGCCCTTGTCACCGTCGACCAGCGACGCCGCGTGGTCCGGGACGTAGCGCTGCAGGTCGCGCGGCGGCCGCTCGTAGCCCTTGGCCTTGGGCCGCACCGGGATCTTGACCTCCGGCGGGTCGATGTGGAGGTAGGGGATCGAGTCAAGCAGGTGCTTGATCACGTTGAGCCGCGAGCGCTTCTTGTCCTCGGACTCGACCACGTGCCAGGGCGAGCTGGGCAGGTCGGTGTGGGCGAACATCTGGTCCTTGGCGCGGGAGTAGTCCTCCCAGCGCGTGATCGATTCCAGGTCCATGGGCGACAGCTTCCAGCGCCGCATGGGGTCACCGAGCCGGGAGCGGAAGCGCTTCTCCTGCTCGACGTCGGAGACGCTGAACCAGTACTTGCGCAGGATGATCCCGTCGTCGAGGAGCATCTGCTCGAAGACCGGGCACTGCTGCAGGAAGCGTTGGTACTCCACCTCGGTGCAGAAGCCCATGACCCGTTCGACGCCCGCCCGGTTGTACCAGCTGCGGTCGAAGATCACGATCTCCCCGGCGGCGGGCAGGTGCTCGACGTAGCGCTGGAAGTACCACTGGGTGCGCTGCCGCTCGGTCGGCGCGGGCAGCGCCGCGATCCGCACGGTGCGGGGGTTGAGGTACTGCGTGATGCGCTTGATCGCTGAGCCCTTGCCGGCGGCGTCCCGCCCCTCGAAGACGATGACGACCCGGTTGCCGGTCTGCCTCACCCACTGCTGCATGGTGACGAGCTCGGACTGCAGGCGCTCCAGCTCGTCCTCGTAGGCCTTGGTGGGGAGCTTGGGCGGCTTGGTGGCGTGGGCCTCGGGGTTGTGCCCGGTGGACTTCTGCGTCATCGCCCCATTGTCCGGGTGATCAGTAGCGCTCGCGCGGCGGGGTCGTGTCGTGGTGCTCGATGATCGCGTCGTGACGCGTGTGGCGGCGCTGCTGGTTGATGATCAACGACAGCACGAGCGACAGCGCGCCGGCGCCCATCAGGATGAGGCCGATCATGCCGAGGTCGATGCTCGGGATCGCGTCCTGGACCGCGAACTTCAGGACCGCGCCGACCACGAGGAGAAAGATGCCGAGGCCGATGCCCATGAGGTGCTCCGTAACGTCCGGCCCCGTCCGGGTGATGGGGCGATGAACCCATTACGTACCCTTTGGGTTGCCATTCGTCACTCATCGTCAATACGTTCACCCTTTTAGCGGTCAGGTGCCGCGCAGTTCGAGCCTGAGCTCGCGCACCGCCCCGTCCACGACGACGACCGGGATCCCCCAGTCCTGCTGGTAGAGATGGCAGGCCGCGTGCTCGGGCACCTCGCCGGTGACCGGGTCGCCGTCGCAGGCCGCGGCGCGGACCGAGACGTGCAGGATGCCGTCGCCCACCCGGGGGTCGAGGTGCAGCCACCGGGTCAGCCCCTGGGCCGTGCCCGAGCCCTCGCGCAGCAGCGCCTCGGGCGAGCTCGACACCATCAGCTGCGTCGGGTCGCCCCACCGCAGGTCGAGCTTCTGCCCCGTCGGGGGCACGAAGTCCACCACCAGGTCGACCTCGCCGGGGGCGATCTCGGTGCGGGGCCGCTGCGTGGTGTGCGCGAGACCGTCGACCCGGCGAGCCACCGGCGGTATGCCGATCCGCTCGATCCGGTGCGCCGCCGACTCGACGACCAGCAGGGTCTCGTCGTCGTCCACGAGGACGTCGCTCGGCTCGGCCAGGTCGCCGAGCAGCGTCGACACCTCGCTGCTCGCGGGGTCGTAGCGGCGCACCGCGCCGTTGTAGGTGTCGGCGATCGCGACCGAGCCGTCCGGCAGGACGCTCACCCCGAGCGGGTGCTGCATCAGGGCCTGCGCGGCCGGCCCGTCGACGTGACCGAAGTCGAACAGACCCTGCCCCACGACGGTCTCGACCTGGACGGCCGGGGCGAGATCCGCTGCTGCGACGGCCCCCTGGCCGCCGGTCGGCGCCACGGTGACGCGGCGCAGCGCGGAGGTCTCGGAGTCGGCCACCCACAGGACCTCCCCGTCGGCGGAGACGGCGAGCCCCGACGGCTGCGCGAACCAGCAGTCGCCCCCATCCCCGTCCCGGATCCCCTCGGCCGAGGTGCCGGCCAGCACCTGGATCTCGTTGTCCGCCGGGTCGGCTCGCAGGTCGAGCGACCACAGCTGGTGGGTGCCCGCCATGGCCACGACGAGCCGATCCTGCCACCAGGCCAGGTCCCACGGGGTCGACAGGTCCTGCGCGAGCGCCGGTCCCCCGCCGGTGCGCTCGCGCAGCTGGGAGCCGGTGCCGGCGAGAGTGGTCCACTCCCCCGACACCAGGTGCAGACCCCGCACCTGGTGGTTGACGCTGTCGGCGACCGCGACGTCCACGCCGGTGCGGGCAGCCACCTCGGGCGGCAGCAGCAGCACGCCCTGCGGCTCCGCGAGGGGCGGCTGGGCGGCATACCGCGTCTGCTCGGTCACGAGATCGGGTGCCAGCCGGACGATCTCGTGGTGCGCGGTGTCGGACACGAGCACCGAGCCGTCGTCGAGCCGGACCGCCTTGCCCGGGAAGCGCAGCGGCGAGGTGGGCGGCGGCGGGGCGACGTAGGGGCCGTCCCCGCGGCGCAGGGTCCCCTTGGCGTCATGCTCGGCGAGCAGCTCGCGGACGAGGACCTCGAGGCCGTGGGCGTGGCCCTCGCCCGACATGGACGCGACGACATAGCCCTCGGGGTCGATGACGACGAGGGTCGGCCAAGCGCGCGCGGTGTAGGCCTGCCAGGTGACCAGGTCCGGGTCGTCGAGGACGGGGTGGTGCACGGCGTAACGCTCGACGGCGGCGGCGAGCGCGTCGGGGTCGGCCTCGTGGACGAACTTGGGCGAGTGGACGCCGATCAGCACGAGGCTGTCGGCGAACTCCTGCTCCAGGGGCCGCAGCTCGTCCAGGACGTGCAGGCAGTTGACGCAGCAGAAGGTCCAGAAGTCGAGGACGACGACCTTGCCCCTCAGCTCGGCCAGGGTGACCTCGTGCCCTCCGGTGTTGAGCCACCCCCGGCCGACGAGCTCGGGGGCACGGACGCGGGCACGACGATCAGCCATGACACGCAAACCTACCCCCGGTGAAGGCATCGACCGGCCTTCGTCCGCCAGGCTGATGCCTCTACCCCCGGCGGGTCTGGTCGTGGCCGGCGATCCGGCCCAGCCGCTCGTTGTAGGCCCGCAGCTCGGCGTCCTCGTCGCGCTCCGCCTCGCGGTCGTAACGCCGGGACTCGCGCGAGTCCGAGCGCACCCAGTCCGCCACCACCAGCAGCGCCAGGATCATGGTGGGGAACTCACCGATCCCCCAGGCGATGGCGCCGCCGTCCTGCTGGTCCTGCAGGAGGTTCCAGCCCCAGCCGAGCTGCAGCGCCTCGTAGAAGGTGGGCGCGAGCAGCGTCGTCCCGGACATCAGCGCGATCCCGAACCACGCGTGGAACCCCAGTGTCCCCAGCAGCAGGACCAGGCGGCCCGGCGCCGGCCACTTGCGCGGGCCCGGGTCGACGCCGATCAGCACCCACGCGAAACCGTAGCCTGCCAGCACGAAGTGGACGACCATGAGCACGTGCCCGGTGTGGGTGCGCAGCGCGAGCTCGAACAGTGGCGTGAAGTAGAAGACGATCAGGCTCGCGTAGAAGTTGATCGCCGCCACCAGCGGGTTGGCCATGAACCCCACCCACCGGGAGCCGAGGGCCGCGCTGAGGAGCTCGCGCAGCCCGAACGACCCGTCGTGCCGGGGCCTCAGGACGCGCAGCGCCAGCGTCGAGGGCGCCCCCAGGACCAGGAGCATCGGGACGCCCATCATCAGCGCCATGTGCATCGACATGTGCCACGAGAAGGACACCTTGCCGAGCACCCCGGGCCCGCCCTGCGTCGCCAGCAGGAAGATCGCGTGGCCGGCCAGCCAGGCCAGGGTGCGGGTGACGGGCCAGCGATCGCCGCGCCGGTGCAGCACGCGCACACCGTGCAGGTAGAGCCCGACGGCGATCAGGGAGAGCGACAGCCACAGCCAGTCGACGCGCCAGGTCGACAGCCAGGACCAGCCCTGCGGCACGGCCGGCGCCGGGTAGCCCGTGAGCGACTCGGCCGCGGTGATGCCCGGCTGGACCTCGGGGACGGGCGGGGCCGACCGCGACAGGGCGACCCCGAGCCCGACGGCGAGCCCCATGACGGCGAGCTCGATGGCGGCGAACCGGGCGAACCCGGCGGCCAGGGTGGGGTTCTCGCGCAGGCGAGCGACGTACGCGCGCCGTTGCCGCAGACCGACCAGGGCGAGGGCCACGAGCAGGAGGACCTTGAGCACGATGAGCAGGCCGTATGCCGACGCGAGCCCCCGCCACGAGCCGACCCGCACGGCGGCGTTGAGCAGGCCGGACAGCGCGACGAAGGCCAACGACCAGGTCGCCACGTGGGAGTAGCGCTCGACGGTGACGCCCAGGTCCCGCCCGCGCAGGAGGGGCCGCAGGACGAGGATCCCCAGCAGGCCACCGAGCCACAGGACGGCGCCGAGCAGGTGGTACTGCAGCGACGTCACGGCGGTGTCGTGCGCGACCGATCCTGCGGCGTGACCCGCGAGGCCGAGGGGGAAGAGCGCGAGGAGGCCCAGGACGAGCATCCAGGCGAGGGTGTAGCGGGAGCGGCCCACGGCGGCGCCGGTGGTGACGACCATGCCGATCAGGGCCGAGACCACGGTGGCGCGGATGGCGTCGAAGCTCATCGCGAACGCCCCGAACTGGTCCCCGAACTGCGGGTCCGTCGGGGACATGCCCGCCGCGTCGGCGAACGTGAGGACCACGCCGGCGAGCCCTGCGACGACCCAGATCATGCCGGTCAGGCTGGCCGCGCGGGCCGCCGTCACACGACGGGTCCCTTCGCGGTCGTCGGGCACCAGCATCGTGCCGACGAGGAGCAGGCCGACGGTGGCGGTGAGCGCGACGTCGTGGACGGCGCGGACCAGGGGCAGGCCCCAGCGGACCGCGGGGCCGGCGTCCCCGAGACCCGTCACGAGCTCGGTGAAGGCACCCGTCGCGAGCCCGCCGGCCAGCAGCGCGACCAGCGCCCCGACGAGAGGGACCGTCGCGATGACCGTGCGGGCCTCCCGGGAGTCGTCCCGGTGGGGCGTGGACGGGGACGCGACCTGGGTGCTGCTCACCCCTCCAGCCTAAGGCGACGCAGGGACGCGGTCGGCTCCGCCCGTCGTTAGGGTGGGGCCATGCCCATCCACCCGGCACCACCCACGGACCTGCCTGGCCTCGTCAACGCCTTCGCGCACACGGGACAGGCCGTCACCGACCTCGGACGCGGGCTCACCGACGAGCAGCTCGCGCTCCCGACCGACTGCCCCGGCTGGACGGTCAAGGACCACGTCTCGCACGTCGTGGCCGTCGAGTCCCACCTCGAGGGGCTGCCCGAGCCGCACGTGGACGTGCCTGGATACGACCATGTCCGCAACGACCTCGGCCGCTTCATGGAGGTGGGCGTCGAGGCGCGCCGCTCGCGTGCCGGCGTGGACGTCGTGCGCGAGCTGGAGTACGTCCTCGGCCGGCGCGTCGCGACCGTCGGCAGCCCGGGCCTCGAGCTCGACTCCATCGTCGCCGGCATGCAGGACCGCCCCACGACCGTCGGCGAGCTGCTGCGCATGCGCACCATGGACATCTGGGTGCACGAGCAGGACATCCGCGCGGCCCTGGACGAACCCGGCAACCTGGACTCGCCCGCGGCCGCGGTGTTCGTGGCGTCGGCGGTGCGGATCGTGCCCCAGGCCATCGCCCGTCGTGCCGAGGTGCCCATCGGCGACACGGTGATCCTCGAGCTCACCGGCCCCGTGACCGCGCGCATCGGGGTGCGGGTCGAGGACGGCACCGAGGAGGACCCGCGTCCGCACGGCGTCGTGCTCTTCGGCGGGGAGGGGGACCAGCAGTCGTCGGGCAATACCACGACGACCATGCGGGCCATCGACCCCAACACCCAGATCACCACGGCCAAGCTGTCCACCAGCGCGTTCGGACGCCTCGCCGCGGGCCGCCGCTCGGTCGACGAGGTGACCTACACCGTGGCCGGCGGCGACGAGGACGTGGCGCGGCGCGTGCTGGCCAGCCTCCGCTTCACCCCCTGACGCACGCGCGGCGACCGGCTGGACGTCATACGGGTTGATCGATCAACGACATAGTTGTATGCTGCAAGCAAATGAATAGCGCGCATCGCTCCCGCGAGGAGTCCGCGACGGCCCTTGGGGCAGCCCTCTCCGGCGTGATCCGCGCTGGCTTCGTCGCCAAGCACTCCGTCCCACCCCCACCCGTACCCGGCCTCGACCACGGCGCCCTGCCTGTGCTGTTCGCGGTCGCCGACCAGGCTCGACGCGTGTCCGACATCGCCACCGTCTGCCACACCGACGTCTCCACCACGAGCCGCTACGTCACGTCCCTGACCCGCCTCGGCCTCGTCGACAAGGCCCCAGACGAGCAGGACCGACGCGCTTCGGTCATCACCATCACCGACCTGGGGCGCCAGACCGCCGACACCATGCGCCGCGAGCGAGCCCGGCTGTTCGCGGGGATCCTGCACGACTGGGACCCTGCCGACATCGATGCCCTCACGGCGTCGCTGGGCAAGCTGGTCGACAGCGTCGACCACTACCTCCACGACCACCGCACGATCAAGGGAGCCTGATGGCCACCACCTCACCTGCCGCCCCGGCGCAACCGGGCGGCGAGCTGACGCACAAGCAGATCGTCACGATCCTCCTCGGTCTGATGGCTGGGATGTTCCTCGCCGCTCTCGACCAGAACGTCGTCGGCACCGCGATCAAGACCATCGCCGACGACCTGTCCGGCCTGGACCAGCAGGTCTGGGTCACGACGGCCTACCTGATCACGTCGACGATCTCGACCCCGATCTACGGCAAGCTGTCCGACATCTACGGCCGCAAGCGCTTCTACCTCGCCGCCATCACGATCTTCGTCGCCGGCTCGCTGCTCTGCACGATCCCCCAGACGATGTACCAGCTGGCCGGCGCCCGCGCCGTGCAGGGCCTCGGCGCCGGTGGTCTCATGTCGCTGGCCCTCGCCATCATCGGCGACGTGGTCCCGCCGCGCGAGCGCGCCAAGTACCAGGGCTACTTCCTGGCCGTCTTCGGCACCTCGAGCGTGATCGGCCCGGTCCTCGGCGGGTTCTTCGCCGAGCGCGACTCCATCCTCGGCCTCGCCGGGTGGCGCTGGATCTTCTTCATGAACGTCCCGATCGGCCTGATCGCCTTCGCCGCCGTCATGGCGACGCTGCACCTCAACCACACCCCGCGCAAGGCCCGCATCGACTGGGCCGGGGCCACCACGATCATCGTCGGTCTGGTGCCGCTGCTCCTCGTCGCCGAGCAGGGCCGCACCTGGGGCTGGACCTCGGCCGCGTCCCTGGCCTGCTTCGCCATCGGCCTGGCCGGCATCGCGGCCTTCATCTGGTCCGAGGCGCGCGCCGGTGACGACGCCCTGATCCCCCTGCGCATCTTCCGCAACCGCACCATCGTCATCTCGCTCACCGGCGGCTTCGTCATCGGAGCCGGCATGTTCGGCGGCATGATGTCGATCCCGCTCTACCTCCAGATCGTGCACGGCTCGTCGCCCACCACGTCGGGTCTGCAGATGCTCCCCATGGTCGTCGGGATGATGCTGGCCTCGATCGTGTCCGGCCAGCTCATGAGCAAGACCGGACGCATCAAGATCTTCCCGCTGATCGGCGTGACGCTCATGACGATCGTCCTCTTCGCGCTGTCCCGCATCACCGCCGACAGCAGCCTCACCTGGGTCATGACGCTGATGTTCTTCTTCGGCCTCGGGCTCGGCAACACGATGCAGCCCCTGACCCTGGCCGTGCAGGCCGCGGTCGAGCCGCGCGAGATGGGTATGGCGACCTCCTCGGCCACGTTCTTCCGCCAGATCGGTGGCACGCTCGGCGTCGCGATCTTCTTGTCCGTGCTGTTCAACTCGCTCGGCGACAGCATCAAGGACGCCTTCACCAGCGCCGCCAAGGACCCGAGCTTCCTCGCCGCCCTGCGTGACCCGGCCGTGTCCGCCTACTCACCGGAGTCGGCGGGGCTCGTCAAGGGCATGGCCAGCGGCCAGGGCGCCAGCGGTCTCGGCAACGTCGGCGCGGACTCCTCCATCATCGACAAGCTGCACCCTGCCCTGTCCCACCCCATCAAGGCGGGCTTCGCGACGTCGATGGACCACGTCTTCCTCCTCGGGGCGATCGTGTGCGGGATCGGTGTCCTGGTCCTGGCCTTCCTGCCGAACGTGGTGCTGTCCAACCAGTCGGCGCAGGCAGCGATGGCCGCCCAGCGGGCCAAGTCCGACCGGGGCCTGCTGCCGCTCGGTGACGACGCCTCCGAGTCGGACAAGCGCCTGCACGACAGCCTCGAGAAGTTCCTGCTGGACGCCGCGGCGTTCGAGACCGGCGGACACACCTTCGACGAGCTGCAGGACACCTGGGACCACCTGGAGGACCACCAGCTGGACCCGCACCGCAAGGGTCGCCACCGCGCGTCCGACCCCGCCACCCACTGATCCGCTGATCCGCTGGTCGGCCTGAGGTGGTCACATCCGCTTGGCGTGCCAACCCAGGCGGACGTGACCACCTGAGGTAGGTCCCCTCGGGGTCGGGCTATCGTGACGAGCATGAGCGAGACTCCCGACAGCGCTTCTCCGCGCACCCGGTGGGCCGAGCTGGTCGGCGACGACGGGGGCGCGGACTACGAGCGCCGCATCCAGCAGGTCCTCGACCTGACCTCTGCCGCCGGCGGGAACCCGCACGGCGAGGCCGAACTCGTCGTTTCGCTGCTGCCTGAGGGCGGCCGCGTGCTCGACGCCGGTTGCGGCACCGGCCGGGTCGCCGTGCGCCTGGCGGAGCTCGGCCACCCGGTCGTGGGCGTCGACGCCGACCTGTCGATGCTGCGGGTCGCCGCCGACCGCAACCCACGGATCCCCTTCTGGCTCAGCGATCTCGCCGACCTCGACGTCCCGCAGGGCATCATCGGCGCGGGCTTCGACGTCGTCCTCCTCGCGGGCAACGTCATCCCCCTGCTCGCGCCAGGCACCCTCGACCAGGTCGTCCGCAACCTCGCCGGCGTCCTCAAGCCGGACGGGGTGCTGGTCGCCGGGTTCGGGCTCGACCACGAGCACCTGCCCGCCGGCGTCGAGCCCACTCCCCTCTCGGACTACGACCGAGCCTGCGCCGCAGCGGGACTCGAGCTGTCCGAACGCCGTGGCACCTGGGAGGGCGGGGACTTCACCGGCGGGTCGTATGCCGTGAGCCTCCACCGGCACGCCACCAAGGCCCCCAGCCCCCTGGGGCGACTGCGGTCGTTGCTGCACCGCTGACGCACCCGTCCCAGTAGCGGACGGTCCCGCCTCGCGGCGACCCCGTGGGGCACAGTGGTGCGCGGACCGCAGCGGTCCGGCATACGACGACATCACTCGACCCACGGGAGCCACCGTGCCCAGCCAGGCCACCGAACCCACCTATGTCCTCACCCTCACCGCGCGCCCCGACGTCGTGGGGATCGTGCACGGGGTGAGCGGGTTCCTGGTCGAGCACGGCTGCACGATCCTCGAGTCGAGCCAGTTCGGCGACCCTGAGGCGGACGCGTTCTTCATGCGCGTGCAGTTCAGCGGGCCGGTGCCCGAGATCGACCGACTGCGAGCGGACTTCGCGCCGGTGGCCGAAAGGTTCGCGCTCACCTGGGACCTGCAGGACGCCGCCCGCCCCACCCGCACGCTGCTCATGGTCAGCCGCTTCGGCCACTGCCTCAACGACCTGCTCTTTCGCGCCCGCATCGGCGCCCTCAACGTCGAGATCCCTGCCGTCGTCTCCAACCACGAGGACTTCCGCACGCTCGTCGAGGGCTACGGCATCCCCTTCCACCACGTCCCCGTGACGCGCGAGACCAAGGCCGAGGCCGAGGGGCGCCTGCTGGAGCTCGTCGACGAGCTGGACGTCGAGCTGGTGGTGCTCGCTCGCTACATGCAGGTGCTGTCGGACGACCTGTGTCGCGCGCTGGACGGGCGGGCCATCAACATCCACCACTCGTTCCTGCCGAGCTTCAAGGGCGCCCGCCCCTACCACCAGGCCCACGCCCGCGGCGTCAAGCTGATCGGCGCGACCGCGCACTACGTCACCGCGGACCTCGACGAGGGGCCGATCATCGAGCAGGACGTCGCGCGCGTAGACCACTGGGCGGCGCCGGAGCGGATGGTCGCCATCGGTCGCGACGTGGAGACGCAGGTCCTCGCCCGCGCGGTCGAGTGGCACGCCGAGCACCGGATCATCCGCGACGGCCACCGCACGATCGTCCTGCGCTGACGCCCTGGGCGCTCACGCGCACGCAGCCGTCGCACCCGACCGTCGCACCCGCCGTCCCCGGTCTGGACCTCCAGCCCCCGTCTTGCCGTGCAGCCCCCGTCTCCTGCTGCAGCGCAAGACAGGAGACGGTCGCCGAGACAGGAGACAGTCGCCGAGACAGGAGACAGTCGCCGAGACAGGAGACAGTCGCCGAGACGGGAGACAGTCGCCGAGACGGGGAACGGACGGACGCCGAGACGGGGAACGGACGGACGCCGAGACAGGAGACGGTCGCCGAGACAGGAGACGGTCACCGAGACAGGGAACGGACGCCGAGGCGCCAGCACACGCAATGGCGGGGCCGGACGCGTCGCGCCCGACCCCGCCGTCATACGACTGAGACCGCTCAGCCCCAGACGAGCCCGCGGGCCGGGTCCTCGAGCACCTTGGCGACGTCGGCCAGGAACCTCGAGCCGAGCTCGCCGTCGATCAGCCGGTGGTCGAAGGACAGCGCGAGCTGCGTGATCCAGCGCGGCACGATCTCCTCGGACCCGTCGGCCGCGGTGACGACCCAGGGCTGACGACGCACCGCGCCGAAGGCCAGGATCGCGGACTCGCCGGGGTTGATGATCGGCGTGCCCGTGTCGACGCCGAAGACGCCGACGTTGGTGATCGTGATCGTGCCGCCGGACATCTCGGCGGGCTGCGTGCGCCCGGCCCGGGCGGTCTCGACGAGCGAGCCCATGGCCTGCGCCAGCTCGAGCATCGACAGGCGGTCGGCGTCCTTGATGTTGGGCACCATCAGACCGCGCGGCGTGGCGGCCGCGATCCCGAGGTTGACGTAGTTCTTGTGCACGATCTCCTGGTTGGCCTCGTCCCAGGTCGCGTTGACGCCGGGGTTGCGGCGGCTGGCGACGATCAGGGCCTTGGCGACGACGAGGAGCGGCGAGACGCGGACGTCCTTGAACTCCTTGTCCTTCTTGAGCCGGTCGACCAGCGCCATCATCTCGGTGACGTCGACGGTGATGAACTCGGTCACGTGCGGCGCCGTGAACGCCGACCCGACCATGGCCTGCGCGGTCACCTTGCGCACGCCCTTGATCGGGATGCGCACCTCGCGCTCGGCGTCGCCGGCCAGACCCCTCGAGCCGTATGCCGGAGCGCCCGCCGCCTCCTGGGGCTGCGCGCCTCCCGCGAGGTAGGCGTCGACGTCGGCGCGCGTGACCACGCCGCCGTCACCCGTGCCGGTGACGGCCGTGAGGTCCACGCCCTTGTCCTTGGCGTACTTGCGGACGGGGGGCTTGGCGAGGGCCTTGCCGGGACGGGATCCCGCGCCGTCGGCGACCTCGACCGCGACGCCGTGCGGGTCCACGACGGTCGGGTGGGTCATCTCGGTGGCCGCCGCGACCTGCGCGAAACCACCCCAGGACTCGGGGTTCTTGGTCTCGCTCGGGGTGGGCAGCGGGCCGCGCTGGTGCTTGCGGGGGCGGCGCTTGGCGTCGGTCACCTTGGGGCCGTAGCCGACGAGGACCGCGACGCGCTCCTCCTTGGGGGCGGCGGACGTGCCCGTCCCCATGGCCTCGTCGACCTGGGCCTGGGTGGCCGCGGCGGACGCGTCGTCGGGCTCGGCCGGGGCGTCCCCACCGCCGGTGCCGTCGTCGATGGCGATGATCGGGGTGCCCACGTCGACCGTCTCGCCCTCGGGCGCCATGATCTGGGCGACGGTGCCGGCCCACGGGATCGGCAGCTCGACCAGGGACTTGGCGGTCTCGATCTCGACGACGATGTCGTTGACCTTGACCTCGTCGCCCTCCTTGACCTTCCACGTCACGATCTCGGCCTCGAGCAGACCCTCACCGGGGTCCGGGAGGTTGAACTTCTTGATTGCCATGTGAATTCGCTCCTCTCGGGCTCAGTGGGCCAGGACGCGGTCGACGCCGTCGAGCACGCGGTCGAGGTCGGGCAGGAAGTGCTCCTCGTACTTCGAGGGCGGGTAGGGCAGGTAGTAGCCCGTGACGCGCTGCACCGGCGCCTCGAGCTGGTAGAAGCAGCGCTCCTGCACCTGGGCCGCGATCTCGGAGCCGAGACCGAGGAAGGACGCGGCCTCGTGGACGACGACCAGCCGACCGGTCCGCTCGACCGACGCGCAGACGGTGTCGATGTCGAGCGGGCTGACCGAGCGCAGGTCGATGACCTCGAGCGAGGTGCCCTCCTCGGCGGCCGCCGCGGCAGCCTGGATGCAGGTCTTGACCATGGGGCCGTAGCAGACGACCGTGACGTCGGTGCCGGGCACGATCACGTTGGCGCCGTAGAGGCCTCGCGGCGCGGACGGCGCCTCGAGGTCGACCTCGCCCTTCTCGTGGTAGCGCCGCTTGGGCTCGTAGAAGATCACCGGGTCGTCGGACTCGATGGCCTGCTGGATCCCCCAGTAGGCGTCCTCGGGGTTGGACACGAAGACCGTGCGCAGCCCCGCGGTGTGGGCGAAGTAGGCCTCGTTGGACTCGCTGTGGTGCTCGACCGCCCCGATGCCGCCACCCATCGGGATGCGGATCACCATGGGCAGCCGGAGCTTGCCGCGCGAGCGGTAGTGCATCTTGGAGACCTGGGACACGATCTGGTCGAACGCCGGGTAGACGAAGCCGTCGAACTGGATCTCCGCGACGGGGCGGTAACCCCGCAGCGCCATACCGACGCTCGTCCCGATGATGCCGGACTCGGCCAGGGCCGAGTCCATGACCCGGTGCTCGCCGAAGTCCTTCTGCAGGTGCTCGGTGATGCGGAAGACGCCGCCGAGCTTGCCGACGTCCTCTCCGCACAGGACGACCTTGGGGTCGCGCTCCATGGCGGCGCGGAGGCCGGCGTTGATGGCCTTGGCAATGGTCAGCTTGGTCATCGTTCAGTCCTCGAAGCTCGCGGCGTAGGCAGCGAACTCCGCGCGCTGCTGCTCGATCAGGGCGTGGTCGTCCTCCACGTAGACGTGGTCGAACATGCCGTGCGGGTCGGGCTCGGTCATGCCGATCGTCCCCGTGCGGATCTCCTCGGCCAGGGCGTCGGCCTCGCGCTGCAGGTCGTCGAAGAACGCCTGGTCGGCCTTGCCGGAGCGGATGAGATAGGCCCGCAGCCGCTGGATGGGGTCGCGGTGCTTCCACACCTCGACCTCTGCGTCCACGCGGTACTTCGTCGGGTCGTCCGAGGTCGTGTGTGCGGACATGCGGTAGGTGAAGGCCTCGATGAACGACGGGCCCTGGCCGTCGCGGGCGCGGTCGAGCATCGCCTTGGAGACCGCGTACGACGCCAGCACGTCGTTGCCGTCGACGCGGATGCCCGGGAACCCGAAGCCGTTGGCGCGGTGGTAGAGCGGGCCGCGGGTCTGGCGCTCGTTGGGCTCGGAGATGGCCCACTGGTTGTTCTGGCAGAAGAACACGATGGGGGCGTTGTTGACGCCGGCGAAGACGAAGGACTCGTTGACGTCGCCCTGCGCGGTGGCCCCGTCGCCGAAGAACGCGACGACCGCGGCGTCGCGGTCGGGGTCGCCCGTGCCCACGTCGCCGTCCAGCGTGATCCCCATGGCGTAGCCCGTGCCCATGAGCACCTGGTTGCCGATGACGATCGTGTAGAGCTGCATCCCCACCTCATTGGGGTCCCACCCGCCCTGGTCGACGCCCCGGAACTGCGACATCACCTGCAGGGGCTTGACGCCGCGGCACCAGCCGACGCCGTGCTCGCGATAGCCGGGGAAGGCGTAGTCCTGTTTGCGCATCGCCCGGCCGACCCCGATCTGGGCGGCCTCCTGGCCGAGCAGCGAGACCCACAGGCCCAGCTCGCCCTGACGCTGCAGCGCCGTGCCCTCGGTGTCGACGCGGCGGATGAGGAACATGTCGCGGTAGAAGCCGCGCAGGTCCTCGTCGGTCAGCCCGTCGAGATAGCGGGAGTACTCCGGGTGGTCGACTCGCTCCCCCTCGGGGGTGAGCAGCTGCACCATCTCCGGCCCGCCGTAGGCGTCACTGCCGCCCGGGCGGGCGACGACGTTGTCGCTCATGGGTGATCTCCTTCGATCCTCGGGCCGGGCAGGGTCGCTGCTCGGTCCGGCTCGGGGCCACGACGGGCGGGGTCACCGCCCAGGTCCGGCCTCGTCGAGGTGACGACGTCGGGCCGGTCGCTCGTGGCGGTCAACACGTCCCGTCGGACGCTTGGGCCTGGCGAGGGCAGCGTACCTGCCCGCCCCGTCCCTGTCGCCAGTCGGGTCAGGGCGCGCTGCGAGCAGGGGTGCCGCGCGGGGCGCTCGCCGGGGACGCAGCCGGGGGCGCCGCCGGAGCGGTCGTCGCCGTGGGCGAGTCCTCGCCTCCGACCCCGCCGGTGCGGCTCGGGCTGGGGCCGGGCTGCGGCGACGCGGTCGGGGCGGGCGACGTCGGCACCGCAGTCGTGGGCGTCGGCGTCGGCGTCGGCAGGGGCCCGACGATCGACCCGGGCGTGGTGGGGGTGCCGGGTGTGGGGGTCGGCGAGCCGGGACCCGTGGGGCTCTGGCCGGGGCCGGTGGGGGTGGTGCTGGGATCGGTGGGCGTGGAGCCGGGCGTCGTCGTCGGGTCCGTGGTCCCGGGCGCGGGCTCCGTGGGGGTCGGCGGGCTACCCGTCGACGGCTCGGGCACCGGCTCCGTCATACGGCGCATGATCGGGTCCTCCCCGACCGGGTCGGGCTCGGCGGGGACGTCGCCCGGCGGCTGCGTGGGAGGCGGCGTGCGGTCGGGCGTCGTCGGCGCCTGGGCGATGAGCGGGGACGCGTTGCTCGCGCCGTCGTCGACGACCGGGCCGGCCTCGGGGGCCGGGACCGGCCCCAGGTCGGCCATGGACGCCAGCACCTCGTCGGCGTCGACGCCGGTCAGCGGCTCGGCCACCTCGAGCAGCGGCAGCAGGGCCGCCAGGGCCTCGAGGCGCTCCTGCGCAGGCTCGATGACGGTCTGCTCGAGCACCTGGCCGCGCGGCGCTGCGGACAGCAGGACGATGCCGTCGAGCGGGTCCGAGGGAGCCACCGGCGCCTCGGGTCGTTGGGCCTGCTGCACGACCAGCGCGCGCGAGACGGACGGACCCTGAGCGGTCAGCGCGTCGGCCGGACCATCGGTCTCGTATGCCGAACCGCCGGTCGCCGTCAGGCCGGGGGTCGTGGTCGACCCGCCGCCGAGCACCCCCTCCAGGGTCCCGGGGCCGGTGGTCAGCGACAGGCCCGCCAGGCCGAGGGTGGCGGAGACACCGAGAGCCGACAGGGCGAGGGCCGGCCTCCAGGCCGTCCCCCCCTGCCGTCTCATGGGCCTGTGCCTAGACCCGGGTGTCTCCATGCTCTCCATGGTGCGGTCACGGTGCAGTCACCGACAAGTGAACCGGAGGCAAACCGTCCCTGCTGACTAGTCACCCGGCTGGACGCGTGCCCGGACACGGTCAGCGACCTCGAGCAGGCGCGTGTTGGCCTCCTCCTCGCCGATGGTGATGCGGACGCCGTCGTTGCCGTACTGCCGCACGACCAGCCCGGCGTCGCGGCACGCCTCGGCCAGCTCCGTGCAGTGCTCCCCCACCGGGAAGTACACGAAGTTGGCCTGGGTGTCGGGCAGGCGCCACCCCTGCTCGGCCAGGCCACGCGTCACACGGTCACGCTCCGTGACCAAGGCCTCTACCCGCTCGTCCAGCTCGGCGAAGAGGCCGAGGCTGGCGACGGCGGCGTCCTCGGCGATCCGCGAGACACCGAAGGGCAGGGCGCACTTGCGCAGCGCCGCCGCGACCTCGGAGGGCGCCACGGCATACCCGACCCGCAGCCCGGCGAGGCCGTAGGCCTTGGAGAAGGTCCGCAGCACCGCGATGTTGGTGTGGTTGCGGTAGAGGTCGAGCGCGTCGGGCGTCTCGGGGTCGCGGACGAACTCGAGGTAGGCCTCGTCGATGACGACCAGGACGTGCGGCGGGACCGCAGCCAGGAAGGCCTCGAGCTCGTCGGCGTGGACCGAGGGCCCGGTGGGGTTGTTGGGCGTGCAGACGATGACCAGGCGGGTGCGGTCGGTGATGGCCGCAGCCATGGCGTCGAGGTCGTGGCGCTGGTCGGCCGTGAGCGGCACCTGCACGCTGGTGGCCCCGGCGAGCGCGGTGACGATGGGGTAGAGCTCGAACGAGCGCCACGCGTAGACCACCTCGTCGCCCGGGCCGCAGGTGGCGGTCACGAGCTGGGTGAGGACGCCGGACGACCCGGTGCCGGTCGCGATGTGGTCGTTGGGCACCCCGAGGAAGTCGGCGAGCGCCTGCGTCAGCTCGGTCACCGCCATGTCCGGGTAGCGGTTGACCGTGGTCGCGGCCGACGCGATGACCTCGAGCACGCTCGGCAGCGGCGGGTAGGGGTTCTCGTTGCTGCTGACCTTGTAGGTCGTGCGGTCGGGCAGCTCCGGCGCCGGGCGACCGGGGACGTAGGCGGGGACGCTGGCGAGCGCCTCGCGCAGCCGCACCTCGCTCTCGGGGGTGGCCGCGTCGTCGCGGTCGGGGCTGAGCTCGCTGGTGGCGGCATCGGCTGCGGTCATGGCACCACCATATGCGGGGGCCGACATGTCACCATATGGCCATGAAGAACTTCGCGATCAAGACGCTCGTCAACGGCATCGCGCTCTGGGTCGCGGCCATGGTGGTCTCCGGGATCCACCTCGGCGAGGACAAGCCCTCGCTCGCCACGCGCCTGCTGTCGATCCTGCTGGTGGCCATCGTGTTCGGGCTGATCAACGCGGTCGTGAAGCCGGTCGTCAAGCTGCTGTCGCTGCCGGCGATCATCCTCACGCTGGGGCTGTTCACCTGGGTGATCAACGCCCTCATGCTGCAGGTCACGTCCTGGCTGGCCGGCCCGCTCGGGCTGGACTTCCGGGTCGACAGCTTCTTCTGGGACGCGATCCTGGGCGCCCTGGTCGTGGCGTTCGTGTCGCTGCTGCTCAACATCCTGCTGCCGGACGCCGACGAGGTCTGAGCCCCCCACCGTTGGTCACCACTGACGCTGTGGATCGTTCAAGGGGCGCGCGATTCGTCCGTTGGTGACCAATGGCGAGGGTGGTGGTTGTGGTGGCTGTGGTGGTGGGGCCGGCCTCAGGCGCGGGGTCGGCCGTCCACGAGGTATGCCGTGCCGCTGCCGGCCGGGGTGGCGGCGAGGCGCTCCAGCAGGGTCACGACATACGGCGCGCAGTGCTCCCGGACCTGCTCGGGCGTGGCCCAGTGCAGGGCGCGGATCTCGCGCGGCTGCAAGGTGACTCGGTCCACCAGGTCGGCCGGGTGCACCCCGCCGTCGAAGACGAACAGGGTGGCGTCGCTCCAGCCGCGATAGGGCGGGAGCCAGTCGACGACGAGCAGGTCGCGGGCCGGCAGGTCCAGCCCGAGCTCCTCGGCGACCTCGCGCTCGGCCGTGGCGGACGGCGGCTCACCGGGGTCGACGATGCCGCCGGGCAGGTCCCACTCGCGCTTGTAGGTCAGCTCGCAGAGCAGGACGCGGCCATCGGGGTCGCGCAGCAGCGTCTGGGCGATGTTGCGCTTGGTGGGCATCGTGGTGTTGAGGACGCCGAGGAAGCCTTCGCGGGTCTCGGGGCCGGGGTCGCTCGCCAGCCGGGCCATGACGACGTGGTCGCCGTGGCCGGGACCGATGCCGCGCATGGTGCCCTCCTGGCGCAGGCCGAGGCGGGCGGCCACGCGGTGCGTGACGACGTCGTCGGGGTCGTGCAGCGTCTGGACGCGGCGCCACCCGGCGGCGATCCCCGCGGCGACCTGCTCGCGCAGCGCCTCGACCTCGGCCAGGTCGTCGGGCGAGTGCCCCGACAGGTCGAGCTCGACGATCCCGTCGCCGATCTCGCGGACGATCACCGGCGCACCAGCAGGTCGCGGACGGCCTCGGCCACCTCGATGACCAGGTCGCGGCTGGCGCGCGAGACCCCCATGGCGTTGAGGTCGCCGTGGGTGCCGTCCTCGTCGACCCGCAGCGTGACGGGGACGCCGGCCTCCTCGAGCCGCGCGGCATAGGCGAGGCCCTCGTCGCGGAGCACGTCGAAGGCCGACACCAGGACATAGGCGGGAGGCAACCCGCCGAGGTGGCGCGCGAGCAGCGGCGAGGCGTCCGGGTGGGACGCCTGCTCAGGCTCGCGCAGGTAGTGGGAGGCGTACCACTCCATCGTCGACTCGGTCAGGAAGAAGCCGGTGGGGAACAGCGCGTAGGACCGGGACTTGCGGGACCAGTCGGTGACGGGGCATAGCAGCACCTGCAGATCGGGACCGCCGGCCTCGTCCTCGACGGTGCGGTGGCACACGACGGCCGCGAGGTTGCCGCCCGCGCTGTCGCCCATCACGGCGATCGGCGTGGAGGCGTCGCCGCCGAGCTGATCGCGGTGGTCCCGCACGTGGCGGAAGGCCGCCACCGCGTCCTCGACGGCGCACGGGAAGGGTGACTCCGGCGCCAGGCGGTAGTCGACGGAGACGACGGTCAGGCCGGCATAGCGCGCGACGAAACGGCATACGGGATCGGCGCTGTCGAGAGAACCGGCCACGAAGCCGCCGCCGTGGAAGTAGACGACGACGCCGCGGGGCGGCTCGCCCGGGGCGGGGTCGTAGGTGCGCGTGCGGATCGAGCCCGCCGGGCCCGGGAACGAGTCGTCGCGGATCGACGCGACGTGGGGCTGGTGGCCGAAGAGCCAGGCCTCGGTCTCGATCTCGGCGCGCCACTGCTCCGGCGTCAGCTCGGCCGCGTCGCTGCCCGGCGCCAGCTCGAGCATCCGCAGCGCCACCTGGACGTCCGTGCGCAGGGTGTGGCCGTCGATGCGCCGCGGCCGGCCCGCGACGAGACGCAGGACCGGCCGGGGCAGGCGCGCGACACCACGCAGCACGGACTGCGTGGCGCGCAGGGTCAGGGGACGGCGGGTCGAGGGCACGTGCCCATCATGCCCGCGACTCCCCGAACTTGACCGCCGCAACACCCGCGAGGATCAGCGCACCGCCGGCCAGCTGCACGAGGCCCGGGAGCTCCCCGAGCAGGAGCCAGGCAATGAGCACGGCGAACACCACCTCGGTGAGCCCCACGAAGGACGCGACGGTCGAGCCGAGGCGTCGCGTCGCCGCCACGCCGAAGCCGTAGGCCACGGCCGCGGCGAGCAGGACCAGGCCGAGGACGGGCACCCACCAGGGCGCATCCAGGCCGGCGAGGACGACGGGGGCGGTGGTGGCGACCATCGGGATGATGCCGACCGCGCCGGCTAGGCCGAGGACAGCACCACCGACGACCATGCCGCCGGCCGCGAGGGCGATGGGCGGCAGGCCCTTGGTCTCGCGGGCGCCGAGCAGGAAGTAGGTCGCGTTGCAGCACGCCGCCGCGAGGCCCCACAGGAGGCCGACCGGGTCGATGCCGATGCCGCCGAAGAGGTCGATGACCAGGGCGAGCCCGGCCATGGACAGGGTCGCGCCGAGCAGCGTCGCGGGCGACGGGGTGCGGCGGGTGCGCAGCCACAGGTAGCCGACGATGAGGACGGGAGCGAGGTACTCCAGGAGGAGGGCGACGCCGACGGACAGGTGCGTGACGGCGTTGAAGTAGAAGAGCTGGCTGCCGGCCACGGCGACCACGCCATAGGCCAGGATGACGCCCCAGTTGTCGAGGAAGGCGCGCAGCCGGTGGCGCATCAGCCAGAGGGCGGGTATGCCGAGGGCGAGCGCGGCTCCGGCGATGCGTGCGGTGACGGCGGCGCCGGGGCTCCAGCCCGCCTCGAGCAGCGCCTTGGCGAAGGACCCGGAGGTGGCGAAGCCGACGGCCGAGATCAGGGCGAGGACCAGGCCGCGCGAGACGCCGCGCGGGCGGCTCGGGGTCGGGCGCTCGGTGGCCTGCTCGTCCGGGACGTGCGGCAGCGGGTCGACGTCGACCTGGCCGAGGCGCAGCGTGTCCACGACCGGGTCCGCGAGGGTGAGGTCGGTGGTGGTGTCGACGCGGTCGGTGGTGCGGGTCATGGCGGTCATGGGCACTCCTCTCGAGGGCTTCAGGGCACGACGGTCGTGACGCACGTCGTCGAGCGTCATGAGCAAAGTGGGTTTACGCTCATGACGCTAGACCTGTCCTCCGTAAGGAGTCAAGATGACTTTTGCCCATGACACCCGCGACGCTCTGGTATCGATGGCCGCGCTGGTCAACACGGGTGTCGAGCCGGCGACCCTGCAGACCCTGGAGGACCTCGAGGAGTTCGTCGGGCAGTTCGGCTACACCGGGGCGCGGGCGCACGACGAGCGCGAGCTGGCGGGCGTCATACGGCTGCGTCGCGAGCTGCACCGGCTGTGGGAGCTCGACGAGGAGGGCGTGGTCGGCCTGGTCAACGACCTGCTCGCCCGCCACCAGGCGCTGCCGCAGGTGGTGCGCCACGAGGGCTGGTGGGACTGGCACCTGCACGCCATCTCCAGCGAGGCGCCGCTGGCCGACCGCATCGCCGTCGAGTCCGCGATGGCGATGGTCGACGTGGTGCGGTCCGGCGAGCTCGACCGGCTGCGGGTGTGCGAGGCCGAGGACTGCGACGGCGTGATCGTCGACCTGTCCAAGAACCGCTCGCGCCGCTACTGCGACCGCGGCTGCGGCAACCGCATGGCCGTCCAGGCCTACCGCTCCCGCAAGACCTACCGCGGGTAGAGGCATCGACCGGCCTCCGTTCACCAGGCCGATGTTCCGGAGGCCGGCTGATGGGTCTACCTGAGGCAGTCACGTCCGCCCGGGTTGGCACGCCAGGCTGATGTGACCAAGGCGGGCGGATCCTGCGGTCCCGTGCGCAGCCGGGAACTCACATGCACAACGCGCGATCTGGAGCGGTCCGCCTGCGCGTTTGCGCCGTTCTGCGTGCGAGTTCTGCGGTCGGGGCGAGGAGTGGGACCCGCTGGGAAGCAACTGCTGCAGATGCGAGGCACGCCCGACATCCACGTGTTGCGGCACAACGAAATTCGCGAGGACCCCGGCACGGAGTGCAGCAGTTGTGCACACATGGGGACCGTCCGCGCATGGGGGTGGCCGGCTCGTCATACAAGCTGGCGGGAGCCGGAGACGGCGACCTGGCGTGAGGCCGGCGTCCGGCATACGACCACGAAGCATGCTCAGGCGGAGGGCCCGGCGACATCCGGCCCCGGACGCCCCCTCCCCGCACGCGACTCCCGCACCAGGGCCAGGAAGTCGTCGACGTCTCCCGGGGTGACGGTCATGCTGCCGGGAGGCTCCTCCCCTGTCAGGTCCTGGATCGCGACCGACAGCCGCTCCATCTCGGCGTCCAGGTGCGACGCGGCGTCCGCGGCGTCCCGCAGGCCCTGGGCGATCTCGGCCGGGACCTCGTGGTCGTACTTGTAGAAGATCTTGTGCTCCAGGCTCGCCCAGAAGTCCTGCGCACTCGTGCGGAACTGCATCTCGACGGGCACCTGGACGCTGCCGTCCGAGAGGAACACCGGGATCTCGACGATGGCGTGCAGCGAGCGGTAGCCGCTCGGCTTGGGACTGGCGATGTAGTCCTTGACCTGGAGGAGCCGGACGTCCGACTGGCGGCAGAGCAGCTCCTGGATCCGGTAGACGTCCGGCGTGAAGCTGCACACGACCCGGACGCCCGCGATGTCGCGGACCTCGCGGCGGATCTCGTCCAGGCTGGGCCCGCAGCCCGTCTTGCGGACCTTGGCGATGATGCTCTCCATCGACTTGAGCCGGCTCGAGACGTGCTCGATCGGGTTGTAACGGTGCAGCTGCTGGAACTCCTGCTGGAGGATGCGCACCTTGGTCTCGATCTCCTGGATCGCGAACTGGTACGCCGTGATGAACTTCGTCAGCTCGACGCGGGCCTCGCTGAGCGAGGTCAGGATCTCGGGCAGCTCGGCGGAGACGTCGTCGCCACGGCCCGGACGCTCGGAGAGGGGATCGTCCACCCGGTCACACTAGACGTGCTCTGCCAGACGTGCGCCCGACCGGTCGGAGTGACTCAGGGCGAGGTGCGCGCCCGCGCGACCCGTCGCAGCGTGGACCCGGCGAAGAACGCGACGAACCGGGCGGTCGTCCGAGCCCTGCGGGCACGGGTGAAGCCGCGGCCACGCACGGCGCCCATCAGGCTCAGCAGATCTCGCCGGCCGATCCGCAGCACGACGGGCAGGGCCGGCCCGGTGCCGTCCTCCCTCTGCACGGTGGCGCGCAGGGTGGTGAGGTCGCGGAGCACGGACGCCGGGGCCCGGCCGCTCATCGTCTTGCTCCCCGACAACCGCCACGGCTCTCCGGCGTCGCCGTGGAGGTGCAGCTCATAGCTCATCGCCTGCGCACTCCCGTCGGCAAACAGGGACAGCGTGCCCGCGGCGGGCGCGGAGACCAGGTGCCCCTCCACGTCGACCGTGCCCTCCACCGCGAGCGTGTGGGTGGGGTCGGCGAGGAAGAGGTCGATGCTGCGCGCCACCGCCGTGAGCTGCATCGTCACGCGCGGCAGGCCGGGCGCCGAGGAGACCATGCGTTCACTGAAGGTGACGCCGCCTCCGCTGGTCATGGCCCGGAGCTCGGCGGAGAAGCTCGACGCGGCGTCCTCCGGGACGACCCTCGAGGCGACGTCGGGTCACTCGGGAGCGCGCCAGTGGGGGCGCCCGTCGCGGCGGATGATGGCTTCCAGGGACTGCTCGGCCGCCGCCAGGATGGTCGCCGAGGGGTTCACGCCGGTGGACGCCGGCAGGACCGAGCCGTCGACCACGAACAGCCCGGGGTATCCGTGAACCTCACCGACCTCGTCCACCACCCCCGTGGCCGCGTCCGGGCCTGGCGGGACGCCGCCGAGGGGATGCACGGTGGTCGTCCGGCGCAGGAGCGACCAGGTGACGGGGTTGTAGAGCCGGGCGTCGAGCAGGCTGGCCAGCAACGGCCCTACCCTGCGCTGCGAGCGGATCAGGTGGGTCTGCCAGCGGTTGCGCCAGGAGAGCACGGCCTTGCCGGACCTGTCGAGGCGCAGCGTCCCCTCTCCGGAGTCGTGCCCCATCGCGAGCACGGTGAACATGCGTCGAGGGTCGGGGCCCGCGAACCGGCGCCGCCACCACCTGCGGACCTGCCGGCCGGGCACGATGGCGCCGAAGAGCTCCTGCAGGGCGACGGGGAACGCGGCGTCCTGCACCTGGTACCAGACCGAACCCCGCCCCTCGGGCACGTCCAAGATGGTGGTGCTGGTGATCGTCGGTCCGGTCGTCATGTCGCCGCGCTCCTCGCGCAGCTCGGCGAGAGTCAGGAAGTCGCCGTTGCCGGAGAAGCTGTGCCCGAGGAGCGGCGAGAGGTGCGGGAGGGTGCCGGTGACGTCGCGCGACCGCAGGAGCAGCTCGGTGGTGGCGACAGCGCCGGCGGCCAGGACGACGCGAGGGGCCCGCCACTCACGAGGGTCGACCGAGGGGTCGCTCGGCGTCCGCGCCGTGACGACGAAGCCGCTGGCGGTCGGCGTGACGGCCGTGACCTCGGCGTCGGTGACGCTGCGCGCGCCGTGCGCCTCGGCGACGGCGAGGTAGGTGACGTCCAGGGAGTTCTTGGCCCCCTGGTTGCAGCCGAGGACGCACTCCCCGACGAAGGAGCAGCCGCGCCGAGGCACCCCGTGACGATTCGCGCGCCATACCTCCGGGTCGCCGAAGGTCACGGCCAGGTTGGGACGCACCGTCGCGTCCGGGCGGCCACGCAGGGCCATCAGCTGCTCGACCAGGACGGTGCGCGGCGTCGGCTCCCCCGTCCTCGGGTCGTCGCCCGCCGGCGACACGTCGAGCATGTGGGCGGCCAGGTCGTAGTAGGGGTCCAGCCCGGCCCGGCGCAGATGGGCCGGCCAGCGCTCGCTGAACGCGGCGTCGAAGGGCCGGGCGAAGACGTTGGCGTAGGCGAGCGATCCACCGCCCCAGCCGGCGACCTGCACGGCGAGCATGCCCTTGAGCCAGCGGATGTCGTAGAGCCCCTGGCCGATCCGCCACAACCACCCGGCCGCCAGCCGGGGATCCCGGGGGAAGTCGCCTGGCCCCCAACGCCGTCCACGCTCCAGGACGATCACGGTGGAGCCCGCCTGGGCGAGCCGGGCCGCCGCGACCGCACCGCCGAAGCCGCTGCCGACGACGATCACGTCGGCATCGAAGGTGTCGAAGGTGCCGACGCTGCTGGAGCTGCTGGAGCTGCCGAAAGTGTCAGGCACGGCTCGCCTCCTCCCAGCGGGTCCCCTCCCACGGTAGACCTGCCTGCTGAGGGTGGGGAGGGGCCTCGGATACGTCGTCGGCGTGGCACCGTGGCAGGTGCGAAGGCACATCCCGGTGCTGGTCGCAGACAGCGCAGGAGGACCTTGGATGACCACGCAGGAGCACACCTACGACCTGACCGTGACGTGGACCGGCAACCGGGGCACCGGGACCGGCTCGTATGCCGGATACGCCCGCGACCACGTGGTCAGCGCAGCGGGTCCGACCCCCATCGCGGGGTCCGCCGACCCGGCCTTTCGCGGTGACCCGTCCCGCTGGAACCCCGAGCAGCTGCTCGTCGCCTCGCTCGCCCAGTGCCACATGCTCTGGTACCCCCACCTCGCGGCGCAGGCGGGGGTCACGGTGATGGCGTACGAGGACCGCCCGCACGGCGTGATGACGACCGGGACGAACGGTGCCGGGCAGTTCGAGCGGGTCACCCTGCGGCCACGGGTCACCGTCACGGCCGGCAGCGACGTCGACCTGGCTCGGTGGCTGCACGCCGACGTGCCCGGCCTGTGCCTCATCGCGCGGTCGGTGAGCTTCCCGGTCGACCACGAGCCCGAGATCCTGGTCGCGCGCGAGCCCGGGTCCGAGGCCGGGTCCGAGGCCGGGTCCGAGACCGCGCCACCGGAGCCGGCCGCGGCTAGGGTCGAGGAGGCAGTACGTCCCGCACCGCAGGAGAAGCACTGACATGAGCGACGTCCAGGTCACCGACAACGCCGACGAGCACCGCTACGAGGCCCGGATCGACGGGGAGCTGGCGGGTTTCGCCGAGTACCTCCTCACCGACGAGCTCGTCGTGTTCACCCACACCGAGGTGGACCCGGCCTACGAGGGCAAGGGGGTCGGCAGCGCCCTGGCGCGCTTCGGCCTCGACGACCTGCGCGAGCAGGGGACGCGCACGGTGATGCCGCAGTGCCCGTTCATCAAGGGCTGGATCGAGCGGCACCGCGACTACGTGCCGCTCGTCTACGGCGCTTGACGTCAGGTCCACGTGAGGTGATCGGCTGGTCTCCCGAGCCGCTGACGGCGACGCCACCGCACCCGCAGGAGACGCCATGACCTGGACCATCGACGACGACACCGTCCGCGCCCTGCTCACGCCCGGCGACGCCGTCGGCTGGATGGAGGAGGCCCTCGCCCGCCACCACGCCGGCACCCTCGAGGCGCCACCTCGTCTGGCAGCGCCGCTCGGGGGTGGCCGGCTCGTCCTCACCGCCGGGCACAGCGGGGACGAGTTCTACGGCTACCGCACCTACGACACCCTCCCCACGACCTCCGACGAGCAGGTCACTGTCGCGCACGACACGACGACCGGGCGCGTGCTGGCCGTGCACGTCGGACATGCCCTCGGGGCGTGCCGGACCGGCGCCCTGGGCGGGGTGGCCACGCGGCACCTCGGGCCCGGGAGCGATGACGTGACCGTGGGGATCGTCGGCGCCGGGACGCAGGCGTGGGCGCAGCTCTGGGCCCTCACGGCGAGCCTCACCCCGAGCGCCGTGCGCGTGACCTCCCGCACGCCGGTGGGCCGCGAGGCATTCGCCGACCGTGCCCGGCGCGAGCTGGGGCTGTCCACCGAGGCCCTCGCGTCGCCCCGGGATGTCGTCGCCGGTGCGGACGTCGTCATCCTGGCCACCACCAGCAGCTCCCCCGTCATCGACGCCGCCTGGCTCGAGCCGGACGTGCTCGTCGGCACCGTGGGGCCGAAGCAGGTAGGGCGTGCCGAGCTCGCGGTGGACCTCGTAGCGTGCGCCGACCTGGTGGTCACGGACTCGCCGGCCCAGCTGCGGGCCTACGACCCGCCGGCGCTCGTGGCCGACGCCGGGATGGCCGACCGCGTGGCGTCGCTCGGGGAGATCGTGGCCGCGTCGGGAGGGCCGGCAGCAGAGGGTTCGACAGGGCCGCAGCGTCGCGGGCGGCGCGTCTACCTGTCCGTCGGGCTGGCCGGCACCGAGGTGCACCTCCTCGGTCGCCTCTGGGAGCAGCACGGGCGACAGGCCCCGGTATGACGCCACGCCGCCGCCTCGCGCGGATCTGCGAGGCGGCGGCGCTCCGGCATACCGCCTCGAGCCCCAGACATCGCGGAGACCTGGGCACCGAGCTCGGTGCCCAGGTTTCCGCGATCCCGAACCGGCAGGATCCGCCTGAGCTGGACACGCCGCCATGGCGTGCGAACCCAGGCCGATGTGCCCGCCTCAGGTAGGTCTGAGCGAGAGGTCAGACGGCGAGCTCGCGCAGGTCGGCCGAGGTCGGGCGCTCGGGACCGGCCTGGTCCACGAGCCGGTCGGCGTGAGCGTCCAGCACGTCCGCGACAGCGTGGGCGACGGCTCGCGCGACCTCGGGACAGACGTCCGCGCGAGCGAAGGCAGCATCGACGGTCCGGCGCACCGCGGCCAGGATCCCCGGCCGGCGCTCGGGAGCGTCGAAGCCGCGCAGGACGGCACCCGCCGTCAGCATCGCGAGCGTCTCGGCGGCGGCCACCGCGTCCTCCGCTCGGATCAGACCGCCCGCGACGGCGGCGCGGGCCACGTCGGGCTCGGTCTCGGCCCACCTCGTCCTCTGACCATCGCGCTGGCGCCCCTCGGCCAGCTCGAGGACGCCGCCCAGGTCAGCCAGGAACTCGCTCAGGTAGTCGCTCCCCCACAGGGCCTCCACCTGCCCGACCAGGAAGCCCCCCAGGCTGAACGCAGCCGGGTCGCCCAGCACCTGTCGCCGCTGCACCTCCGCCAGCCGCGCTCCCTCCAGCGCCGCCAGCGCCTGCAGCAGACGCGCCTTGCTGGGCCAGTAGAGGAACACCGTGCCCTTGCCGACGCCCGCTCGCTGGGCCACCGCCTCGATGGTCGTTCCGCGGACCCCGCAGTCGCGGAGCACGGTCTGCGCCGCCCGCAGGATCTCCACCGTGTGGTCCCTGGCCGGTCGGGCCACAGCACACCTCCTCGATCGCTCGTCCCTAGACCCTACATTATTGACTCTGGTTGCTGACTGGTCATATATTCGGGTCAACAATCCGTCGATGGAGCCGGATCCTCTACGCACACCCATAGGAGACCCGTGGCAACCCTCTTGTACCGGATCGGGCGCGGCGCCTATCGGCGCTGGCCGGCGGTCCTCGTCGGATGGCTCGTCGTGATGCTCGGCGTCGGCGGCTTCGCTGCAGCCAAGTCCGAGCCGATGTCCACCACCTTCTCGATCCCCGGCGTCCCGGCCATCCAGGCCGCCGAGCTCCAGCACGAGCTGTTCCCCTCGGCACAAGCCGCGGACAAGCAGGTCACCGGGCAGGTCGTCCTGAAGGCCCCCGAGGGACACACGCTGGCCGAGCAGCCCTACAAGGGACAGGTCGACGCCCTCGTCGCCGACCTCGCCAAGACCCCCCAGCTCGACCAGGGCTCCCGCTCCTCGCTGGTCAATCCCGCCACCGCCGGACCGGCGCTGACCGAGCGGGCCGTCCGGTCCCAGGTCGCGCAGGGGACGCCGCGCGCCACCGCCGAGACCAACGCGAGCTACCTGTCACCCCTCTCGGCGGACAAGCGCTACGGCACGGTCTCGTGGACCTTCGCCGCCGACCAGCCTCAGGACATCGAGCAGAGCACCCAGGACTACGTGCGCTCCGCCGTGTCCCGTCACTCCGGCAACGGCCTCGAGGCGGTCCCCGGGGGCACGGGCATGCGGGCGATGGGCGAGATCGGCGTCACCTCCGAGGCGATCGGCATCGGCGTGGCGCTGATCGTGCTCGTCCTGACCTTCGGCTCCTTCGTCGCCGCGGGTCTGCCCATCCTGGCGGCCATCATCGGGGTGTCCCTCGGCATCATCGGCATCCGGGCCGCGACCGCCTTCGGCGACATCGCGAGCACCACCCCGACGCTCGCCTCGATGATCGGCCTCGCCGTCGGGATCGACTACTCGCTGTTCATCCTGTCCCGCTACCGCAGCGAGCTGCGGCACACGTCCGACCGGTCCCACGCCATGGGGCGCGCCATCGGCACAGCCGGCACCGCCGTCGTCTTTGCCGGCCTCACCGTCGTCATCGCGCTCGTCGCGCTGGTCTTCTCCGGCATCTCCCTGCTGGGCTCGATGGGTATCGCCGCCGCCTGCACCGTCGCCATCGCCGTGATGGTGGCCATCACGCTGCTCCCCGCGATCCTCGGGATGCTCAAGGGCAAGGCCTTCGCCGGCCAGGTCCGGCGCCGGGCAGACGTCGACGAGGAGGACCACCAGGCCGTCAACGGCTCGGTCCGGCTGGGCCAGGGCATCCGCCGATCCCCGGTGGTCGTGGCGCTGGTCGCAACCCTCGCGCTCACCGCCCTGGCGATCCCCGCCAAGGACCTCCACCTCGGGCTGCCGTCCAGCACCACAGCTGCGGAAGGCACGGACGCCCGCCGGTCGGCCGACATGCTCAACGAAGGTTTCGGCCCCGGCAAGAACGCCCCGATGGTCGCGGTGATCGACTCCCGCAGCGTCCCGGACCAGCAGCGCCGGGCCGCCGCGCTCGCCGACGCCCAGCGGTGGGCCGCCTCCGACCACGGCGTCGCCAACGCCCAGGTCGTCCAGGCGACCAAGGACGCCTCGGGCGCCGTCATGCTCATCACCCCGCGCACCGCCCCCGAGGACGAGGCCACCGACGAGACCCTCTCGCGGCTGCGCGACTCCGTCGGCGGCCTCGAGGACCGCACCGGCGCCACGATCGGCATCACGGGCCAGACCGCGATCGCCGCCGACGTCTCGAGCGAGCTCGCCGACGCCCTGCCGACCTACCTCGGCATCGTGGTCGGCCTCGCATTCCTGCTGCTGGTGCTGGTGTTCCGCTCGATCTGGGTGCCGATCCTGGCGACCCTCGGCTTCGTCCTGTCCACCCTCGCGACGCTCGGCGTCACCGTCGGTCTCGTGCAGGAGGGCTGGCTGGGGATCTTCGAGCCGCAGCCGGTCATGAGCGTCATGCCGACCCTGCTGATCGGCATCGTCTTCGGACTGGCCATGGACTACCAGGTCTTCCTCACCACCCGGATCCGGGAGGCCTACGTGCACGGCATGGAGGCCAAGGACGCCGTCATCGACGGCTTCCGCCACTCCGGGCGCGTCGTGACCGCAGCCGCGCTGATCATGATCTCGGTCTTCGCGGCCTTCGCCTTCCAGGACGAGCCCCTCATCAAGTCGATCGGCGTGGCGCTCGCCACCGCCGTGCTGCTGGACGCCTTCCTGGTCCGGATGATCCTGATCCCTGCGCTCCTGCTCGTGATGGGCCGGCACGCCTGGTGGATGCCCGCGTGGCTGGACCGGTTGGTGCCGCACATGGACGTCGAGGGGGCGACGCTCGCCACCGAGGCTCCGGACGACCGGCCGGTGGGCACGCACCGGGAGCCCGCGCCGGACCGCGGTGCGATCGGCGCATCGTCCGGGGCCGGGCTGGCGACGATCGTTGGGTCCTCCTCGCGCACGGTCACGGGGGATCTCTCCACCACGGTCGTGGCGTCGCCCTCGATCACGGTGCACGACGAGGCGCAGCGCGAGCACACGGCGTCGCACGGCCTGGCCGACTGGCACGCGTTCCACGGCGACGTGACCGACACCGAGGGTGCCCCGCGGGGCGCCGGGACCGTCACGCTGCTGGACGCCGACGGCCGGCCTCTCGCCCGCACCGCCGTGGGGCAGGAGGGTCGCTATTACCTCGCGGTACCGTCAGCGGCCCGCCCGCGCCGGATCACGATCGAGGTGGACGCCGTCCACGAGGAGAGCTCGCTGCGCCACTGACAGGGCGTGGCGACCGACCGGTGCGGGCTCAGGGGGGCTCGCACCGGTCGTATGACGGATGCGCCGCCGCCTCGCGGGGATCTGCGAGGCGGCGGCGCTGCGGCATACGGCCTCGAGCCCCAGACATCGCGGAGACCTGGGCACCGAGCTCGGTGCCCAGGTCTCCGCGATCCCGAACCGGCAGGATCCGCCTGAGGCAGGTCAGGAGCCGGCGCCGGCCATCTGACGACCCGTCTCGAGGTAGGTCTTCATGCCGGCCAGCACCCACGGCCAGCCGCCGCCACCCTGCGCCGCGTCGCCACTGCCCTCGATGTCCTGCGCGGTGCTGGGCGCGCTCGTGCAGTCGTGCGTGAGGGTGAGCGCCGTGAGGGGGCCGTCATGCTCCGTGAGCTCCCAGGTCAGGGTCGTCTCCTGCTGGTGCCACGCGGCGATCCAGCTCTGGACGAGCCTGCGGGGCGGGTCGGACTCCAGGACGCGTCCGGTGACGGCGACGTCGCCCATCCCCATCTGCTTCATCTCCTCGGTCGTGTGGCTGACGTAGTCGCCGCCCTCGCGAAGGTCGTACTCGACGATGCCGCCGTAGCCGTACTTGGTGCTGAACTCCGGCGTCGTGATGGCATCCCATACGCGCTGGGCGGGGGCCTCGATGTAGACCCGGAAGACCTGGATCTCGGGGGCCTGACGCTCGGTCGTGGTGGTGCCGGCGGTGGTGGTGCTGGTGGTCTGGGTGTCGCTCATGGCTGGTCCTCCAGGGTGCGCTTTAGGTCGATGAGTGCTGAGACGTGGTGCTGGGTGTATTTGTCGATCCAGCGGTCGTGGATCAACCGGATGGGGACGGGGTTGAGATGGTGCAGCTTGGTCCGCCCCTGCTTGCGGGTCGTGACCAGCCCCGCGTCCTCGAGGATCCGCAGGTGCTTGGCCACGCCGAATCTCGTCATCTCGGTGCGTCGCGCGACGACGGCCTCCAGCTCGCCCTGGGTCCGACCGTCCTGGTCGAAGAGGGCGTCGAGGAGCAGCCGCCGCGTCGGGTCGGCAAGCGCCTTGAACACCAGGTCGTCATCCACACCTCGACCATAGGTGACCAAAGAGTCACATGTCAAGGGATGGGGGCGCATTATGTGCGACAGCTGCGCTCCGAGCGCGGAGGGTGCACGGATCGGGGCGCCGCACGGTGCGAGGTCAGCGCTCCGAGCGCGAGGCATTCACGCCCGTATGGCGGGCCCGCCGCCTCGCGGGGACCGGTGATGCGCCGGGCGGTCGGCATACGAGATCGGCCCGGAACGCGGAGACCTGGGCACCGTGCACGGTGCCCAGGTCTCCGCGAGCAGGTCCTGCCATCACGGCGCAGGACCCGCCGGGGGCAGGATCATCCGCCTGCTGGACGAAGGCCGGCGAGTGTGACTACCGGCGGTAGGTCAGACGTGGCGGCGGCTCGTGATCACGCGGAACCGGTTGGCGACGAACGCCGCGTCGGAGTAGGCCGCGTTGGCCGCGGGGTTGGCGCCGGTGCCGTGGTAGTCCGAGAACGCCGAGGTCTGGTTGACGAAGACCTGACCGGTGAGGTTCTCCGAGAGGGCGACCCCGCCGTCGGCCGCGGCCTCGCGCGCCTCCTCCAGCACGGCCTGCGAGGTGGAGTAGACCGATGCCGTCATCGCGCCGTGCTCGGCCACCGTGTCGGCGAGCTGCGCGAGCGACTGCTCGGTGGACTCGGTGGCGATCACGAACGACACCGGCCCGAAGTACTCCTGGGTGTAGACGTCCTCGTGCCGCACGTCGAGCTGCACGATCCCGGGCGTCCGCACGACGGCGTCCGGCCACGCGGGGTGGGGCACGGCGCGCGTGTCGAGCACGACCCGCCCCTCCCCCTCGGCGGCGATCTCGGCGAGCGACCCGGCGTTGGAGCGGACCTGGTCGTTGACGGTGGCGCCGAGGATCTCGACGGCCTTGGCGTCGTCGCCGGTGAAGCGCGCGACCGCGGCGCCGAGCCGGTCGGCGAACTCGTCGGCGGACAGGTGGCCCTCGTCGGTGTCGACGCCCGTCTTGGGGAGGTAGATGTTCTGCGGGGCGGTGCACATCTGCCCGGAGTAGAGCGAGAGGGAGAACGCGAGGTTGCCCAGCGTCGCCTTCAGCGCGTCGGTGGAGTCGACGACGATCGTGTTGACGCCGGCCTTCTCGGTGTAGACGAGCTTGCCGCGCGCGGCCGCCTCGGTCTCGAGCCAGGCGCCGAAGCCCGGCCCGCCGGTGTAGTCGATGATCGCGATCTCGTCGCGCTCGGCGAGGTCCTTGGCGAGGGTGCCGCCGTCGCGGTCCGCGGCCAGCTGCACCAGCGCCCGGTCGAAGCCCGCCTCGGCCAGGACGTCGCGGCAGACGGCGACCGTGATGGCCAGCGGCAGGATCGCGCGCGGGTGGGGCTTGACCACGACGGCGTTGGCGGTGGCCAGCGAGGCGAAGATGCCGGGGTAGGCGTTCCACGTCGGGAAGGTGTTGCAGCCGATGACCAGGCCGACGCCACGGCCGACGACCTTGTAGTCCTTCTGCAGGCGCAGGGGCTCGCCCTTGGCGGGCTTCTCCCAGGTCACGGATGCGGGGATGCGCTCCTGCTCGACGAGGGCGGCGGTCACGGCCTCGAGCGCGCGGTCCTGCGCCTCGGGGCCACCGGCCTGGAAGCTCATGACGAACGGCTGACCGCTCGTGTGCATCACGGCGTTCGCCATCTCGAAGGACCGCTTGTTGAGCCGGTCGATCATCTCGACGCAGACGGCCGCGCGGACCCGGGGACCGGCGTCGCGCCAGGCGCGCATGGCCGCGCGCGCCGCCGGGAGCGCCTCGTCGAGGTCGAGCACGGGATAGGTGATCGCGAGGGTCGGGCCGTATGGCGACACCTCGTCGCCCACCCGCTCGCCCGTCGACGGCTGGTCGTCCAGCGGCGCGAAGGTGGAGCCCACGTGCGCGTCATACGCAGCGAGGCCGGACTCGGCGGAGCCCTCGCCGTAGACGCGGGGGCTCGGGGAGGCGGGATAGCGGGAGTAGAAGCTGCGGGTGCGCAGCGCCTCGGCGGCCTCGTCGAGGGTCGCGGCGTGGGCGTCGAGGAATGGGTGGCTGGGCGTCGTTGCCTGGGTGGTCACGTCCCGATCCTAACGAGGGGTTCGCCTCGCCGCGAGGCTGCCGACGTGCCACGATGCGTGCATGAGTGACCACGCGAGCGAGCAGTCGAGCACCACGCCCGCAACGGGGCGGATCGCGGTCGTCGGGGCCGGGGCGATGGGGTCCGGGATCGCCCAGGTCGCCGCGCAGGCCGGGCACGAGGTCGTGCTCGTCGACGCGCGAGACGGCGCCGCCGAGGAGGCGATCGAGCGGCTGCGGGCGACGCTGGGCCGGCTCGCCGACAAGGGCCGCATCACCGCCGACGAGGCCGCTGCCGCCGCGGGCCGGCTGCAGGCCGCCGAGGACGTCCGGTCGCTGCCGGCCTGCCGGCTCGTGATCGAGGCGGTGGTGGAGGACCTCGAGGTCAAGCGTGAGATCTTTGCCACGCTGGCCGCCCGCCAGGACGCCGACACCATCCTCGCCTCCAACACCTCGAGCCTGTCGATCACGGCCATCGCCGAGGGCATCGCGCACCCCGAGCGCATCATCGGCCTGCACTTCTTCAACCCCCCGCCACTGATGGCGCTGGTCGAGGTCGTGCGGGGCGCGCGCTCGGGCGCGGACTCGGTCGAGGAGGCCTGCGAGCTGGTGCGCGCGTGGGGCAAGACGCCCGTGCGGTGCGCCAGCACACCGGGATTCATCGTCAACCGGGTGGCGCGGCCGTTCTACGGCGAGGCTCAGCGGATGGTCGCCGAGGGCATCGCCGACGCGGCGACCATCGACGCGGCGCTGCGCGGGGCGGGCTTCAAGATGGGGCCGTTCGAGCTCACGGACCTCATCGGGCAGGACGTCAACCTCGCCGTCGGCACGTCCGTGTGGGAGCAGACCGACCACGACGCGCGCTACGAGCCCACGGCCTACCAGCAGGACCTGGTGGCGCGAGGAGCGTTGGGGCGCAAGACGGGTCACGGCGTCTATCGGTATGACGAGAACGGCCGGGCGCTGGACGCGTCACCGGACGAGGCCGCGGTGGAGCTGCTCGTGGGCGGTCCGGTGCGGACCGATCCCGTCGCGCGGACACTGGCGATGCTGGTCAACGAGGCCCTGGCGGTCGTGGTGCGCGGCGAGGCGTCCGCCGAGGACGTGGACACCGCGATGAGCCTCGGCACCAACTACCCGCGCGGCCCGATCCAGTGGGGGCGCGAGATCGGCTTCGACGTGATCAAGGACCAGCTCGAGGAGCTGGCCGCGATCTATCCGGGCGGCCGCTACCGGCCGTCCAAGGCCCTCACCCACGACCTACCTCAGGTAGGCACATCCGCCGGGGTTCGCACGCCAGGCTGATGCCCCTACCGGGGGTAGAGGCATCGACCGGCCTTCGTTCCCCAGGCTGATGTACCTACCCCCGGTAGGTCACGACGAAGGAGTCGCATGCTGGATCCGGATCTGGCCCACGTCCGCACCATGTGGGACGAGGACGGCGCCTCGCGCCACCTCGGCATCGAGCTCGTCGAGGTGTCGATGGCCGACGGCCTCGGCCGGGCCCGCACCCGGATGGCCGTCACCGACACCATGGTCAACGGCCACCGCATCATGCACGGCGGCTACATCTTCACCTTCGCCGACTCGACCTTCGCCCTCGCCTGCAACGCCGGCGGCGAGCTGACCGTGGCGGCGGGCTGCGACATCGACTTCATCCGCTCCGCCGCGCTGGGCGACGTGTTGCTCGCCAAGGGGATCGAGCGAGCGCGCTACGGCCGCAACGGGATCACCGACGTCACCGTCACGCGCGAGAGCGACGGCGCGCTGATCGCCCACTTCCGTGGACGCTCCCGCGCCCTCAAGCCCCGACCGAGCGCCTGAGCGGCGCAGCCATCGCCCGAGCAGGCCACGACGAAGGAGTGGACATGACACTGCCCCCCATCGACGAGCGACCCGACCTCTACGACGACGCCGAGCGCTGGTCCGTCGACGAGCTCCGCGCACACCAGCTCGAGCGCCTCCAGAGGACGGTGCGGTCGGCATACGACCACGTCCCCCACTATCGCCGCCAGCTCGAGGAGCGCCAGGTCCACCCCGACGACATCACGGCGCTCGAGGACGTCCGGCTCCTGCCGTTCACGTCCAAGAAGGACCTGCGCGACAACTACCCCTTCGGGCTGTTCGCCGTGCCGCGCGAGGAGGTCGTGCGGATCCACGCGTCGTCCGGCACCACGGGCAAGCCGACCGTCGTGGGCTACACCCGCGAGGACATCACCACCTGGGCCACCCTCGTCGCCCGCTGCATCCGCGCCGCCGGCGGACGGCCCGGCGACCTCGCCCACATCTCCTACGGCTACGGCCTGTTCACCGGCGGCCTCGGCGCGCACTACGGCGCGGAGCACCTGGGCTGCACGGTCGTGCCGGCGTCGGGCGGCGACACCGAGAAGCAGATCCAGCTCATCCAGGACTTCAGGCCGCGCATCATCTTCGTCACCCCGTCCTACTTCCTGTCGATGATCGACGCGATGGAGGCGCTGGGCATCGACCCGCGCGAGACCTCGCTCGAGCTGGGGCTGTTCGGCGCCGAGCCGTGGACCGAGGCGATGCGCCAGGAGATCCAGGAGCGGGTGGGCATGCACGCCACCGACATCTTCGGCCTGTCCGAGCTGATGGGTCCGGGCGTCGCGCAGGAGTGCGTCGAGACCAAGGACGGCCTGACGCTGTGGGAGGACCACTTCCTCGCCGAGATCGTCGACCCGCTGACCGACGAGCCGGTCAGTGACGGGGAGCAGGGCGAGCTGGTCTTCACGTCGCTCACCAAGCAGGCCATGCCGGTCCTGCGCTACCGCACCCGCGACCTCACCCGCCTGCTGCCGGGCACCGCGCGCCCCGCGATGCGCCGCCTCGAGAAGATCACCGGGCGCACCGACGACCTCATGATCGTGCGCGGCGTCAACGTCTTCCCCACCCAGATCGAGGAGATCGTGCTGGGCATCGAGGGGCTCTCGCCATACTTCCAATGCGTCCTCACCCGCCCCGGCCGCATGGACGAGCTGACCATCCGGATCGAGGCGCAGCACGGCGTCGGCGAGGAGCGGAAGCGGGCGATCGAGCGCGAGCTCAAGCACCACATCAAGTCCCGCATCGGCACCACGGCCCGCATCGAGATCCTGCCCGAGGGCGGGGTCGAGCGGTCGGTGGGCAAGGCGCGCCGGATCGTGGACGAGCGCGGGATGTCCTGACCACCGTCCGGCCACCGCGAGTAGCACTCCAGGTGCTACCTTTGCTCGTATGACGCAGACCATCGGCATCCGTGAGCTGCGGCAGCACGCCAGCCGCTACGTCGCCGCCGCGCACGCGGGCGAAGAGATCCTCGTGACCGACCGCGGCCACCCGATGGCGCGGCTGGTGCCCCTGTCGCCGCTCGAGCAGCGCATCGACTACCTGGTGCGCAAGCACGGCGCCCATCCCCCCGCCGATCCGAGCATCAAGGCCTGGGAGATCGAGCCCGCACCGAACGACGGCACCGACACCCAGGCCATCCTGGACGAGGGCCGGGCCGAGCGCTTCTGATGGCGACCTATCTCGACACGTCGGCACTGGCCAAGCTCTGCACCACGGAGGCCGAGTCGCTCGCGCTGAGGCGGTGGCTGGCCGACGCTCCCCAGCCGCTCGCCACGTCCATCGTGGGCGAGGTGGAGCTCGGCAGGAGCATGGCCAAGGTCGGCGGGGCTGCGGCGTCCGTCGCCGAGACGCTGCGACGTGCTCTGGTCATCCTGCCGCTGACCCCCGCCGTGGCCGAGCGGGCCCGCCGGCTGCCGCCGGGCGTGCTGCGCTCGCTCGACGCCATCCACGTCGCGACCGCTCTGGAGCTGGGCGAGGACCTCACCGCGGTGGTGAGCTATGACCAGCGGATGATCGACGCGGCGACGGCGGCGGGGCTCGAGGTCGTCTCGCCAGGACGGGACTGACGCGAGGGGCGGCGGCCCGTGCGGAGGGGGCGCGGCATACATGACACGATGCGCCCGTGAAGAAGACCGAGGCCGTCCGTGACGGCGAGCGCTGGTGGTGGGGCCCGCAGCCTCCGGGCGACCACCCCCCGCAGGTGATCGACTCCTGGCTGGTGCAGGAGGGGCGGTCGCGGCGCCCGGAGCGACACATCCAGCGGTTCGCCGCGACGGCCGAGTTCTTCGTGCACTTCCAGGACCTGGACGTCGTCGTCGACGAGGTCTTGGCACGAATCCCTCGCGCCGACAGGTGGTTTCCGCGGCTGGAGGCCTACAACGACGCCGTCGCCCTGTGGCTGCGGCCCGCGAGCGACACCCCCACCCAGATCTCGCTGTGGATCGCCGACGTGCCGGACCCGCGCAAGTGGCCGCACATCAAGGGCCCTGACCTGGTCGTGCAGCGCCAGCTGCAGCTGCGGGCACGCGAGCTCGGCGCCGACGACGCACTGCTGTGGCGGGTCGAGGAGCGGCTGCCCGAGGCCGTCGAGGCGACCTACTCAGCCCTGGTGTGGTGGGACGGCCAGCACTTCGTCACGCGCCCGCTCGACGAGCTGTCCCTGCCCTCGGTCACGATCGAGTGCCTCGAGATCGCCCTCGCCGACACCCCGCACCCGCTGACGCGCGGTCGCGTCTCGGTCGACGCCCTGCTCGACAAGCCCGTCTGGGCGGTCAATGCCGCACGCGGGGTCCAGGCCGTGACGAGCTGGGTCCTGCCCGACGGCGCGATCCGCGACACCCCGCACGGCGCCGTCACGTCCGGGCTCGACGACCTGCTCCGCACCGCCCTCGAGGAGACCATCGGGCCGTTGCCCGAGCAGCTCACGACATGATCGTAGAACCGCTCGGTCTCGCCGTCGACCCCGGCGCTGCCTACACCGCGCTGTTCGGCGAATCCCGTTGGGCCTGCTGGCTGGACAGCGCGCGGGCCGAGCCCGGCCTGGCCCGGTTCTCCTATCTCGGATCGCCCGGGCCGGAGGGTGAGGTGCTGACGTATGACGTCGGCCGGGGCCATGTCGTGGTCACCGCCGGTGGCCGCAGCCGCCGCGAGGACGGGACGATCCTGGACGCGTTGCGGCGCCGGGCCGCGCCGCCCGAGGATGCCGCGCCGCCCGAGGATGCCGCGCCGTTCGAGCTGGTCGACGGGTGGGTGGGCTACCTCGGCTACGAGCTGAAGGGCGACCTCGGCGCCACCAACCGCCACACGTCGCCCCACCCCGACGCCGTGTGGATGCGCTGCGACCGGCTCCTCGCCCTCGACCACGAGACCGGCGACGCCTGGCTGGTCGCGCACGGCGACTCCGCTGCCGCCTGGGCGGCATGGGCGCGAGATCGATTGTCGGGCGCGGCTTCTCGCGCTCCGGGGATCACCCGAGCGCCATGGCCGGATGACGAACCGCGCCGCCCCACAGCGCATCTCGCTCGCAACGTCGCGCAGTACCGCCAGGACGTCGAGACCTGCCTCGAGGCGCTGCGACGGGGCGAGTCCTACGAGATCTGCCTCACCGACACGGTTCTCGCGGAGTCGCACGACGACCCGTTCGACATCTATCTGCGGCTGCGCGAGCTCAACCCCGCCCCGCACGCGGCCTACCTGCGCCTCGGGGACCGGCACGTCCTGTCGGCCAGCCCCGAGCTGTTCCTGCACGTGACGGGTGACGGCGAGGTGTCGACCAAGCCGATCAAGGGGACGGCAAGGCGTCATACCGACCCCACCCACGATGCCCGTGCCGCAGCCGATCTCGCCGCCGACGCCAAGACCCGTGCCGAGAACCTCATGATCGCCGACCTGCTGCGCAACGACCTGTCACGCGTCTGCGACCCGGCGACGATCCACGTGCCTCGACTCATGCACGTCGAGTCCTACGCGACCGTGCACCAGCTCGTGACGACCGTGCGCGGGCGGCTTGCCGAGGACCGCACCGCGATCTACGCCCTCGAGGCGTGCTTCCCCGGCGGGTCGATGACGGGCGCCCCCAAGCACCGCACCATGCAGATCATCGACGAGCTCGAGACGCGGGCGCGCGGGATCTACTCAGGGGCACTGGGTTTCGTCGACCGCAGCGGCGCGGTGGACCTGTCCGTCGTGATCCGCACCGCCGTCATGCACCACGGGCAGGTCGAGATCGGCGCGGGCGGGGCGATCGTCCTGGACTCGGACCCGCAGGCCGAGACCGACGAGATGCTGCTCAAGGCCGCCGCCGTCCTACCCGCCCTCCGACCCTGACCTTCCCGGTCGCGATCGGGTGACTTCACTGCTCGTCTACCCGCAGCAGACTCACCCGATGCCGCGGGGTGGGGCCAACAGGCGCGTCAGGGCTTTCGCGCCACCTGGTCGGCCCAACGCCCGAGATCGCCGAGCCAGCCGATCGTGCCGATGCTGGTGTAGACCACGTCGAAGTGACCGGTCACGGCGGCGCGGGCGTCGAGCACGTCCGATTCGACCCACGTGACCTCGGTCCCGGTCGTGGCGGCGAGCCGACGCGCGGCTGCCAGCGACGATAGCGAGAAGTCGACCCCCGTCATACGACCGCCGGCGCGGGCCAGGCTGATGGTGTCGGTGCCGATGTGGCACTGCAGGTGCACGACGTCGAGGCCGCGCAGCGAGCCCTGCGGCAGGTGGGCGGCGAGGGCGGGCAGGTCGTCGCTGACCACGGTGGAGAGGTATGCCGGGTCCTCGGCGTAGCGCTCGATCCCGTAGGCGACCTCGTGCAGGCCCGCCCGCTCGTCCCAGTTGGCGCGGTTGGCGTCCCGGGCGACGGCCCAGTCGACGTCGACGTCGGTGCCCTGCTGCTCGCTCATGGCCAGAACCTACCGGGGGCCGAGGCATCAGCCTGGCGAACGAAGGCCGGCCGATGCCTCGGCCCCCGGCGGGTCAGGGCTGGGCGGCGAAGACGCCGATGACGGGGTTCCACTCGGTGACGTCGATCCCGGCGACGAGGCCGTGCTGCTGGAAGGGATCGTCCCCCAGCAGCGAGCGCACCTCGTCGGCGCTGTCGGCGCGGAGGATCAGCAGCGCCGACGCCGGCTTCACGTCGACGTAGGGACCGGACGCCTGCAGCGACCCCGCCTCGGCGAGCCGGCCGAGGAACGCGCGGTGCTCGGGCCGGATCTCGTCGAGGCGGGGGTCGTCGGAGTAGGAGTAGCGGACTGCGTAGTAGGCCATGGCCACACCCTAGGCGGCGCTGGGGTCCTCCCACCCGTCGGCGCCGGCCCGCTCGGCGCCGATGGTCGTGTCCGGGCCGTGCCCGGTGTGCACGATCGTGTCGTCGGGCAACGCAAAGAGCCTGGTGCGGATCGAGTCGACGATGGTGTCGTATGACGAGAACGACCGCCCCGTCGCGCCCGGGCCTCCCTGGAAGAGGGTGTCACCGCTGAACACGCGCCCCAGCTCCGCGCTGTAGAAGCAGGTACCGCCCGGCGTGTGCCCCGGCGTCGCGATCGCCCGCAGCGTCACCCCGCCCACGGTGATCTCGGTGCCGTCGACGATGTCCTCGTCGGGCTGGCGCGTGTCATAGGTCTGCTGCCACAGCTCGAGGTCGTGCGGGTTGAGCCAGATCGGGGCGCCCGTGGCCTCCGCGAGAGCGGCCGCCTGGTTGACGTGGTCGTCGTGCGCGTGCGTGCACACGATCGCCGCCAGCCGACGCTCGCCGACGGCGGCGGCGATGGCCGAGGCGTCATGCGGGGCGTCGAAGACCACGCACTCGTCATCGTCGCCGACGATCCACACGTTGTTGTCGACGTCCCAGGTGCCCCCGTCGAGGGAGAACGTCCCCGACGTGACGAGCTGCTGGACCTGCACGTCGCCGGCCATCAGAGCGTCACCACCGAGCGGAGGACGTCACCGCGCTTCATGGTGGCGAAGGCCTCCTCGACGTCGCCCAGCCCGATCGTCTCGGACACGAACGCGTCCAGGTCGAGCCGCCCCTGCAGGTAGAGGTCGATGAGCATGGGGAAATCGCGAGAGGGCAGGCAGTCGCCATACCAGCTGGACTTGAGCGACCCGCCACGACCGAAGACGTCGAGCAGCGGCAGCTCGATCCGCATCTCCGGTGTCGGCACCCCCACGAGCACCACGGTCCCCGCGAGATCGCGTGCGTAGAACGCCTGCTCGTAGGTCTCGGGGCGACCCACCGCCTCGATGACGACGTCCGCGCCGTTGCCGTCCGTCAGCGCGCGCACCGCCTCGACGACGTCGCCGTCGGCCGGGTCGATGGTGTGCGTCGCCCCCATCGAGCGCCCCTTCTCACGCTTGCGGGGGTCCGGGTCGATGCCGATGATCGTGGCCGCGCCCGCGAGACGCGAGCCGACGACGGCCGCCATACCGACGCCCCCGAGGCCGATGACGGCCACGGAGTCGCCACGACCGACGCCGCCGGTGTTGATCGCGGCGCCCAGCCCGGCCATGACGCCGCAGCCCAGCAGACCCGCCGCCTCGGCGCCGGCGCGCTCGTCCACGCGCGTGCACTGACCGGCCGCGACCAGCGTCTTCTCCGCGAAGGCCCCGATCCCCAGCGCCGGCGTCAGCTCGGTGCCATCCGTGAGGGTCATCCGCTGCTTGGCGTTGTGCGTGGCGAAGCAGTACCACGGACGCCCGCGGCGGCAGGCCCGGCACTCCCCGCACACGGCGCGCCAGTTGAGGATCACGAAGTCCCCGACGGCGACCTCCGTCACGCCCTCCCCGACGGCCGAGACGCGGCCGGCGGCCTCGTGCCCGAGCAGGAAGGGGAACTCGTCGTTGATCCCGCCCTGCTGGTAGTGGTAGTCGGTGTGGCAGACGCCGCACGCCTGGACGTCGACGACGGCCTCGCCCGGCCCCGGGTCGGGGATCACGATGTCGACGAGCTCGACCGGCTCGCCCTTGGCTCGGGAGATCACTCCCTTGACGGTGGTGGGCATGTGCGCCCCTTCCTGGCCTCGCGGCCGGTTGACCATGCACTCACCCTCTCATTGCCCGTGGCCCTGGGCGACCAACCGGTTGTATGCCGGAAACGCCCGGAACGCGGGTCGGACGCCGTCCAGGACGGGCGGTGGGGCGAGCAGCGGGGCACCACGAGCGGGGTCCCGGACTCGGGGTCGGCGATCACGCGCGCGTCCAGGGCGAACACGTCGCGGACCAGCTCCTCGGTCAGCACGTCGGCGGGTGCGCCCTGCGCCGCGACCACGCCGCCGCGCATGGCGACGAGGTGGTCGGCATACCGCGCCGCCAGGCCGAGGTCGTGCAGCACCATGACGACGGTGGTGCCCCGCTCGGCGTCGAGGGCGGCGACCAGGTCGAGCATCTCGAGCTGGTGGGTGAGGTCGAGGTAGGTCGTGGGCTCGTCGAGCAGCAGCAGGTCGGTCTCCTGCGCGAGGGCCATGGCGATCCACACGCGCTGGCGCTGGCCGCCGGACAGCTCGACGACGGGGGTGTCGGCGAGCGCGGTGGTGCCGGTCTCGGCGAGGGCCCGCTCGACGGCCTCGGCATCGTGGGCCGTGTGCCGGCGCCACAGCCCCTGGTGCGGGTGGCGGCCACGGGCGACCAGCTCGGCGACGGTGACGCCGTCGGGGGCGACGGGGTGCTGGGGCAGCAGGGCGAGAGCGCGGGCCACGGTCCGGGTGGGCTGCTCGTGGATCGGGCGACCGTCGAGCAGCACGGCGCCCGAGCGCGGGCGCAGCAGCCGGGCGAGGCCGCGCAGCAGCGTCGACTTGCCGCAGGCGTTGGGGCCGACGACGACGGTGACGCGGCCGTCGGGGATGGCGAGCGTGAGGTCGCGGACGACCGGCTCCCCGCCGTAGCCGAGGGTCAGGTCGCGGGTGGCCAGTCGGGTCATCACAGGGTTCCTTCGGTACGGCCGCGGGTCATCAGCCAGAGCAGCACGGGGGCGCCGGTGACGCCGGTGACGACGCCGGCGGGCAGGTGGACGTCGGGGATCACGTGGCCGCCGATCAGGTCTGCGGCGACCACCACGACCGCGCCGACGAGGGCCGCGCCGACGATCGTCGGGCGACCGCGGTCCAAAGCCCGGGCGATCGGCCCGGCCATGAACGCCACGAAGGCCATCGGCCCCACCGCCGCCACCGCGAGCGCCAGCACCACGACGCCGACGGCGAGGAGCAGGTCCGCGGCGTGGCGCCGCCCGCCGAGCCCGAGCGCGAGGTCGTCGCCGAGCTGCAGCGCGGGCAGGTCCCGGCTCGCGACCCAGAGCAGCAGGTATGCCGCGACCGACGTCACGGCGAGCCACCGGATCGTCGTCCAGTCCGCCTGGCCGAGGCTGCCGGTCAGCCATCGGAGCACGAGCTGGGTGTCGAACTCGTCGGCGCGGGTGAAGAGGTAGTGGACGACCGAGGCCAGCACCGACGAGACGCCGACGCCGACCAGGACGAGGCGCTCGCCGGTGGACTGCGCGACGACCCGCACGAGGACGGCCACGACCAGGGCCCCCGCCACGGCAAGGAGAGACAGCGTCGGCCCGCTGACGCCGAGCACCACGATGCCGACGACCGCGGCGGCCGAGGCGCCCATGCCGACGCCGACGATGTCGGGGCTGGCCAGCGGGTTGCGCAGGACGGTCTGGAAGGTCGCGCCGGCGGCGCCGAACGCAGCACCGGCGAGCAGGGCCAGGACGGCCCGGGGCAGGCTGCTCTCCATCAGGATGAAGCTCGCCCCCGGGATGACCTCGCCCCGCAGGATCGCGACGGCGTCGACGACGGGGATCACCAGGTCCCCCAGCAGGGCTCGTGCGACGGCCAGGCCGAGCGCGAGGACCGCGAGGACGACGAGGAGCACGCGGTGGTGGGCGCGCCGGCTCAACGAACGTCGCGCCTCGCGGGTCGCGGGCTCCCGCACGGCGAGGGTGCTCACAGCCGCCCCCGTCGCACGGCCCACACGAAACCGGGCAGGCCGACCATCGCCGTCATGATCCCGACCTGCACCTCCGACGGCGGCAGCACCACGCGTCCCACGGTGTCGGCGGCGGCCACCAGCGCCGCCCCCAGCACGGCGCTGAGCGGCAGCACGCGACCGTGGGCCGGGCCGACGACGGACCGTGCGGCGTGCGGGACCAGCAGACCCACGAAGCCCACGGGCCCGGCGAGGGCGGTGGCACCGGCGGCCAGCAGCACGGCGACCGCACCCACGGCCCAGCGGGTGCGGGTGGGGTGGGTGCCGAGGGCCGCGGCGGCGTCGTCACCGAGCGCCAGCGCGTCGAGCCGCCGAGCGAGGACCAGCGACAGCACCGCCCCCACGACCAGCACGGGACCGACGGCGGCGAGCAGAGCGAGGTCGCGCCCACCGATGGTCCCCACCTGCCAGAAGCGGAACGCCTGCAGCGTCCCGTGGTCCCCCAGCAGCAGGGCCGTCGACACCGAGGTGAGCGCGGCGGTCACGGCCGCGCCGGCGATGGTGACCGAGCCCGGCCGCAGGCCCCCGCGCGACACCGCCGCCAGCAGGTGCACGACGATCGCGGCGACCGCTGCCCCCACGAACGCGGCGCCCACGTGCGCCAGCGGCGCGGACAGCCCGCCGATGCTGATCGCCACCACCATCGCGAGCGACGCCCCGGCGGACACCCCGAGGATCCCGGGGTCCGCCAGGGGGTTGCGCGTCAGCCCCTGGAAGCAGGCCCCCGAGAGCCCGAGCGCCGCGCCCACGACGACCGCCAGCACCGTCCGGTCGACGCGCGCCATCGCGATCGCGTGCAGCGGGTCGGCCGGGTCGAGCAGGGCGCTGGGTGCCACCGCCCGCGAGCCGACGAGCAGCGACGCGGCGAGCGCGACCAGCAGGACCAGCAGCGGTGAGAGGGCCCGGACGGCGACCGGCGCGGGGACGGCCCGGCTCATGCGCCCTTGACGGCCTTGACCACGCCGGGGAGGTACTTGTCGACGATGAACGGCATCGACAGCGGGCTGGGGTTGGTGACCGACAGGCCGATCTGCTTGTCCACCTCGGCATAGGCGTGCCCCGACTTCAGCGCCGGGATCTGGCCGATCAGCGGGTTGGCCTTGAACGAGGCGATGTCGGCGGGCTTGTCGGCATACGTGAGGAGCACGTCGGACTGGATCGTCGAGGCCTGCTCGGCGGAGACGTTGCCGTAGAACTGGCCGGGCTTGACGGCGGTGCCGACGATCGGCGCGCTCGTGAGGCCGAACGACTCGAGGGCGCGGACGCGGTTGTCCTCCTTGCCGTAGATGCCGATCTGCGACAGGTCTGTCGTGGCGAGGTAGGCGAAGACCATGGATTTGCCGGCCAGCTCGGGGTGGGCCGTCTTGGCGTCGGCCACGACCTTGTCGGTCTGGGCGCGGACGGCGGTGGCCTTGGTCGGGCGGCCGAGGGCCTTGCCCACCATGTCCAGGGAGGTGGTCCAGGGGGTCACCCAGGGCGCGCCGGGCTGGGCGACGACCGGGGCGACCTTGGACAGCGTGTCGTAGTCCGCCTTGGTCAGCCCCGAGCCCGTGGCCAGGATGACGTCGGGCGCGAGCTTGGCGATCTCGGTGACGGGGATGCCGTCGGTGTCGTCGTAGCGCGTGGGCGCCTTGCCACCGAGCTTGGCGACGGCCGCGTCGAACCAGTCCGTGGACTTGGCGGCGTTGCCGCCCCAGGTCATCGCGGTGGCGCCGACGGGCACGACGCCGAGGGACACGGCCATGTCCTGGTCCACCCAGCCGACGGTCGCGACCTTGGTGGGCTCCTTGGTGATCGTGGTCTCACCAAAGCTGTGCTTGAGCGTCACCGGGAAGGCACCCTGCTCGGCGCCGCCCGAGCCCAGCGACGCGGCGCCGGACGAGGCCTGGCCGGACTCGGCTCCAGCGCCGGAGCCGCCTGAGCCGGAGCCGCACGCGGCCAGGGCGAGCGTGGCGGACGTGAGCACCAGCAGGGAGCGGCGAGACAGAGACAAAGCGGGTCCAATCGTCGATCAGGGTTGCCTAAGTTAGGCACACCTTATCCCTATCGTTCGACCCATCGCACAGCGCGGCCGTCAGCGGGACCCCTAGGGTGGGAGCCATGCGCGTTCTCGTCAGCGGTGGTGCCGGCTACATCGGCTCGCACACCACCCTCCAGGTCCTTGCCGCCGGCCACGACGTGGTCGTGGTCGACAACTTCTCCAACGCCAAGCCGTCCGTGATGGCCCGGCTCGAGGCCCTCGCGGGGCAGCCGATCGAGGTCCACGGCTTCGACCTGACCGACCGCGACAAGACCGAGCACCTGTTCGCCACCGAGCAGTTCGACGCGGTCATCCACTTCGCGGGGTTCAAGGCCGTGGGCGAGTCGGTCGAGAAGCCGCTCGAGTACTACGAGAACAACCTCGACTCGACCTTCTCCCTCGTGCGCGCGATGCAGCGCCACGGCGTCAAGAAGCTCGTGTTCTCCTCCAGCGCAACGGTGTACGGCGAGGACGCGCCCGTCCCGATGAAGGAGGACTTCCCGACGTCGGCCACCAACCCCTATGGCTGGACCAAGGTGATGATCGAGCAGATCCTGCGCGACGTCGCCGTCGCGGACCCGCAGATGCGGATCGCGCTGCTGCGCTACTTCAACCCGGTGGGCGCCCACCCGTCCGGCACGATCGGCGAGGACCCGCAGGGCATCCCCAACAACCTCGTTCCCTTCATCGCCCAGGTCGCCGTCGGGCGGCGCGAGCACCTCAACATCTTCGGCGACGACTACGACACCCCCGACGGCACCGGCCTGCGCGACTACATCCACGTCGAGGACCTCGCCGCCGGCCACGTCGCCGCCCTCAACCGCCTCGGCCAGGTCGACGACGCCGTCTCCACCTGGAACCTCGGCACCGGGCACGGCACCTCGGTCAAGGAGATGCTCGCGGCCTTCAGCCGCGCCGTCGGCCGCGACCTCCCCTACCAGGTCGCCCCTCGTCGCCCCGGCGACATCGCAGCCTCGTATGCCGACCCCTCTCGCGCCAACCGCGAGCTCGGGTGGCAGGCCACCCGGACCGTCGACGACATGTGCGCCGACACGTGGCGCTGGCAGTCCGGCAACCCCGAGGGCTACCCCAGCTGACTGGTCTCTCCGGCGCGTGCCGGCGGCGGGGGCTGCAGAGTGGTCACATATCCGACGTCTACGACCCCTTGACGTCGGGTTCGCGACCACTCTGTCGCGAGCCCGGGCCGCTAGCGAGAGGGTGCGGGCCCGGCATACCTCCTGGCGCTTGTGAACTCTGTCACAAGCGGTCTCCGAGGCCCCGGGTCGTTGGGGTTGGCGGTGCCGCGAATACCTCACGGGCGGACCGGCATACGGGCTCGGCGCCGATTTGCACAACGCCCGTGTTGTCAAAAACCGCAGGTCACGGCCAGGTTGCAAAGGCACGACCGGGTCCGACCCGCCAGTAGCCGTGGGTAGGCTCGACGGGTAACCAAAAGGTCTGACCTCCGGAGATGTCATGGACAACCTGGACCTTGCGCGATGGCAGTTCGCCATCACCACCGTCTATCACTTCCTCTTCGTGCCGATCACCATCGGCCTGTCGGCGATCGTCGCCGGCTACCACAGCGCCTGGGTGCGCACCCGCAAGCCGGAGTACCTCCGGCTCACCAAGTGGCTGGGCAAGCTGTTCACCATCAACTTCGCCCTCGGTCTCGTCACCGGCATCGTCCAGGAGTTCCAGTTCGGGATGAACTGGTCGGACTACTCGCGGTTCGTCGGCGACATCTTCGGCGCCCCGCTGGCGTTCGAGGCGCTGCTCGCGTTCTTCCTCGAGTCGACCTTCCTCGGCCTGTGGATCTTTGGCTGGGGCCGGATCCCGGAGCGGCTGCACGCGTGGACGATGTGGATCGTCCACATCGGCACCGTGCTGTCCGCCTACTTCATCCTCGCCGCCAACTCGTTCATGCAGAACCCCGTCGGCTACCGGTTCAACCCCGAGTCGGGGCGCGCTGAGATGGCCGACTTCGTCGCGGTGCTGGTCAACAAGGTCCAGCTCGTGACCTTTCCGCACGTGATCCTCAGCTCCTACATGACCGGCGGCGCCGTCGTCGTCGGCGTGGCGCTGTGGCACTACCTGCGGCGGGGCCCGATCGCCGACCGTGACCGCGAGATGTACCGCAAGGCCGTCCGCGTCGGCGCGATCGTCTCCCTCGTCGCCTCGCTCGGCGTCGTCGTCACCGGCGACCTGCAGGGCAAGGTCATGACCGAGGTGCAGCCCATGAAGATGGCGGCCGCCGAAGGCCTCTACCGCACGGAGAAGTCCGCGCCGTTCTCGATCCTGACGATCGGCTCCCTCGACGGGCAGAACGCCACCCGCGTCATCGAGGTCCCCGGCCTGCTCAGTTTCCTCGGGACCGGGTCGTTCGGCGGCGAGGTCAAGGGCATCCGCGACGTCCAGGCCGACTACCAGCAGAAGTACGCCGGCAACCCGCGCACCGCGGACCAGGCCACCAACTACGTCCCCAACATCCCGACGACCTACTGGACCTTCCGCCTGATGATGGGCGTCGGGTTCGTGTCGATGGCGCTGTCGGCGCTGGCGCTGTGGGCGACCCGCAAGGGCACGACCCCGCCGAGCGGCCGCTGGTGGCGGCACGTCGTGATCTGGAGCCCGCTGCTGCCGGTGTTCGCGATCTCGTTCGGCTGGATCTTCACCGAGGTGGGTCGCCAGCCGTGGATCGTCTTCGGCGAGATGACGACGGCCAACGGCGTCAGCCCGTCCGTGCCCGCCTGGTCCGTGCTCGTCTCGATGGCCGTCTACACCCTGCTGTATGCCGCACTCATGGTCGTCGAGGTCAAGCTCTTCCTGAAGTACACCCGCGTCGGCGCGGAGCCGGCCGACACCGACACCCCGGCCGAGAGCGGCGAGGACAAGCCCCTCGTCTTCGCCTACTGAGGACGTTGGAGAGACACCATGGAACTCACCGTCATCTGGTTCATCCTCATCGCCGTCCTGTGGACCGGCTACTTCGTCCTCGAGGGCTTCGACTTCGGCGTCGGCATGCTCCTGCCGATCCTCGGCAAGGGCCGCGACGAGCTCGACACCGACAACCGCCGCCGCGTCCTGCTCAACACCATCGGCCCGCACTGGGACGGCAACGAGGTGTGGGTCCTCACGGCGGGCGGCGCCACCTTCGCGGCCTTCCCGCACTGGTACGCCACGCTGTTCTCCGGGTTCTACCTGCCGCTGCTGCTGATCCTGGTCGCCCTGATCATCCGCAACATGGGCTTCGAGTACCGCCACAAGCGCGACGACGACCAGTGGCGTCGCAACTGGGACCTGTGCATCATCGTCGGCTCGTTCCTGCCCGCGCTGCTGTGGGGCGTCGCGTTCGCCAACATCGTGGCGGGCGTCCCGATCAACGCCGACAAGGAGTACACCGGCAACCTGTTCACCCTGCTCAACCCGCTCGGGCTGCTCGGCGGCGTGACCACCTTGCTGCTCTTCCTCACCCACGGTGCGGTCTTCGTCGCGCTCAAGACGAGCGGCGAGATCCGTGAGGAGGCGCGGGCCCTAGCCTGGAAGGTCGGCATCGCCGCGGCCGTCGTCGCCGTCGTCTTCCTCGTCTGGGTGATGATGCTGACCGGCAACACCGGCTCGTGGATCCTCGCGGTCCTCGCCGCCGTGGCGCTCGTCGTGGGCCTGCTCATGACGCGCCTCGGCCGTGACGGGGTGGCCTTCACCGGCACCGCCGCCGCGATCGCGCTCGCCGTGTGGGCGCTGTTCACCGCGCTGTTCCCCGACGTGATGCCCTCCTCGACCAACCCGGCCTGGAGCCTCACCCACGAGAACGCCGCCAGCACCGACCTGACGCTCAAGATCATGACGGGCGCCGCCGTGGTCTTCACGCCGATCGTGCTCGCCTACACCGCGTGGACCTACTGGATCTTCCGCAGGCGCATCTCCACCCACCACATCCCACCGGCGCACGAGCCGCGCGAAGTGGGCGAGCTGGAGGCGCAGGCGGCGGCTGCGGGCGGGACGCGCACGACCGGGGACGACCACGTCGCCGGGGGCGAGCACCGCGACCGCTGAGTCCGCCCGGACCTCCCCAGGATCGTGAGGGTTTCGTCCAACAATGTTGGAGGAAACCCTCACGATCGTTGTGGGGGATGAGACGACGAGGAGCACGACCACGTGAAGCCGTTCGACGCCCGCCTGCTACGGCTGCTGCCCGGTGCCCGGCGACCCGTCCTGGCCCTCGGCGCCATCGGGGTGGCGCAGGGCGTCGCGGCCATCGTGCAGGCCTTCGCGGTGGCGGCGGTCGTGGTGGCGGTGGCACGGCATACGGCCCTGTGGGGACCCCTCGGACTCCTGGCCGCCGTGCTCGTGGTGCGCGCCCTGCTCACCGGCGCGACCGAGCTCGTCTCGTCCTGGGCCGGCACCGAGGTCAGCGCCGGCCTGCGCACGCTGCTGCTGCGCACGTGGCTGGCCCGGTCCGCCGACCAGCGACCCGAGCCGGCCGCGGCTCAGACCCTCGCCACCCAGGGGGCGACCAGCGTCGAGACGTATGTCGCGCGCTACCTGCCCGCACTCGTGGCCGCCGCCGTGCTGCCGGTGCTGGCGGTCGTGACGCTGGCCTTCGTGGACCTGTGGTCGGCGCTCATCGTCGTGCTGACGCTGCCGCTGCTGCCGCTGTTCGCCGCGCTGATCGGCAAGGCGACCGCCGACGCCTCCGACAAGCGGTGGCGGGCCCTGGCCACCCTCGCCGGGCACTTCGTGGACATGATGCGGGGGCTGCCGACGCTGTCGGCCTACGGCCGGGCGAGCCGGCAGAGTGCCACGATCCGCGAGGTGTCGCAGCGGCACCGGACCGCGACCGTGGCGACGCTCAAGCTGGCCTTCCTGTCGTCGGCGGCCCTCGAGCTGCTCGCCACGATCTCGGTGGCGCTGGTGGCGGTCGCGGTCGGCATCCGCCTGACCTGGGGCGACATCGGCCTCGGCACGGGGCTGGCGGCGATCCTGCTGGCGCCCGAGGCGTACTGGCCGATCCGGCGCGTGGGTCAGGAGTTCCACTCGGCCGCGGACGGGGCGCAGGCGCTCGACGACATCCTCACGGCGACGGCCGCCACCACCGCCGAGCGGTCACGTCCCGGCACGGGGGTCGCCCGGCTGGAGGGCGTGACCTACCGCTATCCCGGGACCACGCGGGACGTCCTGCACGACCTCACCCTCACGGCGGCGCCGGGCCTGACGGTGATCACCGGGCCGTCGGGAACGGGCAAGACCACCGCCCTCGAGCTCCTCTGCGGGCTGCGCGAACCCACCACGGGCACAGCCTCCCTCGTCCCGTCGCGCCTGGTGACGCAGCGCCCCTTCCTGACCGCTGGCTCCATCCGGACCAACCTCACCCTCGCCGACGAGGCGGACGACGACCGGCTCTGGTCGGTGCTCCGGCAGGTCGGGCTCGAGGACCTGGTCCGTGGGCTGCCGGACGGGCTCGGCACGCCGCTTGGGGACGACGGGTTCGGGCTGTCGGCGGGCCAGCGGGCGCGCCTCGGGATGGCGCGGGCCCTGCTGTCGACGGCGCCGCTCGTGGCCCTCGACGAGCCCACCGCACACCTCGACCCCGCGTCCACCGCGCTCGTCGACGACGTCGTGCGCTCGCTCGCGCGCGACCGGGCGGTCGTCGTCGTCACGCACCGCCCCAGTCTCGTCGCGCACGCCGACCAGCACGTCACCCTCTCCCCCGTCGCCCAGGAGGTCGCGCGATGAGCTCGGTATGGCGAACGCCCCCCGGCATCCGGGGCTCCGCGATCATCGGCGGGCTGGCCACCGCCAGCGGGATCGCGCTCACGACGACCTCCGGCTGGCTGATCGTCGCCGCCTCCCACCGTCCGCAGATCCTCACGCTGATGGCGGCGATCGTGGCGGTGCGGGCGTTCGGGATGGCGCGGCCGGTGTTCCGCTACTGGGAGCGGGTGCGGTCGCACGACGCCGCGCTCGGTGACCTGGCGGACCAGCGGGTCGCGGCCTATGACGCGCTCGTGCCCCTCACCCCCGCCCGGCTCGGACGGCGGTCCCGCAGCGAGGTGCTTGGCGGCGCCGTCGACGACCTCGAGGACCGGGTGTATGCCGAGATCCGCGTCGTCGTCCCCGTGCTCGGGTCCGTCGTGGCGGGGCTCCTGACGGTGCTGGCGACGGCGCTGTTCTCCTACGTGGGGGCGATGATCGTCGCGGCCGTGCTCGTGGCCTGCGGGCTCGTCGCCTGGCTCGTCCTCGCGAGCGAGCGCGCGGCGCAACGGGACTGGCTGAACGCCCGGGCCGAGGTGGCCCGCGTCGCCGGCCTCGTCACCGCCAACGCGCTGGAGCTGCAGGCGATCGGGGCGACCTCGGCGTCGGAGACGTGGATCGAGGCCGCGCAGGCCCGGCTGGCGGCGGCCAACGCCCGACGCGCCCGGGGCCGGGCGCTCGGCATGACCCTCACCGGGATCGCCTGCGGTGCCGGCACGGTCGCCATGGCGGTGCACGCGCACGGGCTCGTGGCGGGTGGGTTCAACGACGCCCTCGCGGCCCTGCTCGTGCTGACCCCCGTGGCGGCGGCGGACGCGTTCACGCCGTTGCCGGACGCCATGGGCGCCTGGGCCCGCGCCGAGGGCAGCCGGGTCCGGCTCGACGCGCTCCTCGCCCAGGACCTGCCCCTCGGGGAGCACGGGTCCGTCGAGGCGCCGGGGGCTTGCGGCATACCCCCGCGGTTGACGGTCGACGAGGTGACGGCACGCTGGGCGGCGGACCGCGACGCCGTCGGACCCGTGACGGCCGTGGTCGAGCCCGGCGAGTCCGTGGTGATCACCGGCCCCAACGGATCCGGCAAGTCCACGCTGCTGGCGGTGCTCGCGACCCACCTCGACCCGGCCTCGGGCAGCTATCGCCTCGACGCGGTCGACAGCCGCTCCGCCTCTGTCGAGTCCCTGCGCGCGCGGGTGGCGGTGCTGGACGACGAGCCGCACGTCTTCGCCTCGACCGTGCGCGAGAACCTCCGGCTGGCGCGCCCCTCCGCCTCGGACGAGGAGGTGACCGTGGCGCTGGGACGAGCTGGGCTCGGCGGGTGGCTGCGCGCGCTGCCGGAGGGGCTCGACACCCTGCTCGGCACCGGCCATCGCGGGGTCTCGGGCGGCGAGCGGGCCCGCCTCGGGCTGGCCCGCGCGATCCTCTCCGGGCGGCCGGTGATGCTTCTCGACGAGCCCGTCGCCCACCTCGACCACGCCACGGCCACCGAGGTGCTCGACGACCTGCTCGCGGCTCGTGGGGGTCGCACCCTGGTGATGGTCAGCCACCGCGAGGACGCCGTGGACGGCTTCGACCGCGAGCTGCGCCTCGGCTGAGCCGATCCCGACCCCGCCGCCTCTGCCCCAAAACCCCTGCCTAACCCCCAGATCGTGAGTGTTTCGTCCAAGAATGTTGGACGAAACACTCACGATCTTCGTGGTTGCGCGGGGGGTCAGGGACGCGCGAGGGCGGACCGCACGGCCGCCTCGATAACCCCGTCGTCCGCACCCGCGGCGCGCGCCGTGGCGACGAAACCCAGCGCCAGCTCGTCCAGCCCGGGCCCCGAGTCGGCCACCACCAGCGACGAGCGGGCGAGCTCTGCGGCACCGGCAGCGACCGTCGTCCCGGCGCGGCGGGCCGTCCGCACGATCCCGGACGCCTCCAGCTCCTTGTAGGTCCGCGCCACCGTCCCGGCCGCCACCCCGAGGTCGGCGGCCAGCTGCCGCACGGGCGGCATCCGGGCCCCCTCGGTCACGACGCCGCTCGCCACGTGCACCAGCACCTGACGCCGCAGCTGCTCGTAGGGCGGCGTGGGGTCGGCCGCGTCGACCCGCAGACCCACGCTCATGCCGACACCTCGGTGGCAGGGCGCGCCACCAGCGAGTCCCGGTGCGGGGCAAGGACCCTCACGAGGCTCCACAGGGTCAGCACACCCACGACCGCGGCGACGGCACCGACGACGGTCCCGGATGCGCCGAAGGGGTTGGTCGCGCACATCCCGTCCCCGGCGTGGGCCAGACGCATCCAGGAGATCAGCAGGGCCGGCACCGCGAGCGCCCCCGAGGCCAGCCCGGCGCCCGCGACCAGCGCCCCGGACGACCACCGTCGCAGCGCGTCGTCCGCCCGCACCAGGTCGGCGTCGCTGCCGTCACGCGGCCGCCCGGCGACGAGGCGCAGGCCCCAGGCCGTGGCGGCGAGACCGACGAGCCAGACCAGCAGCGCCGGGGCGAGATAGAACGACCCGAACCACGGGCTCGAGCCCCCGCTCGCGGCCCAGCCCTCGGGCGTCGTGCAGGCGTAGGACAGCTGCTGCCCGTCGGCATCCTGGAGCCGCAGCCCGATCGTCGCGGCCCCGAGCACGGCGAGTGCGAGGACCCCCGACACCACCGCCTGCCCGCGCGGGACGTAGTCCCTGACCCGCCGGTGCTCGAGCCCCGCGGCGGGGCCGGTCGCCATACGACCGATGGAGAGCTGACCGAGGACCAGGGTGAGCAGCCCGACGACCACCCCGGCCACCGGCGCCGTCGCGATCAGCCGGCCGCGGCCCGTGGCGGCCAGCGCCACCACCGCGAGCAAGCCGAGCAGGACGGCCAGGACACGGGAGCGACGCACGAGGTCCTGCGCACGCAGCAAGCGTCCGAGATGGCCGTCGACGACCACCGCGCGACCGCCGAGGGTCAGGGCCAGCGCGGCCAGCAGGCAGGCGCCCACCAGGACGACGACCACGACCAGCAGGGGATAGAGAGCCAGCATGACGACCTCCCGGTTGTGTCAGATGTTTGACACAAAGAACTGTGCGCCTGCTACGCCTTTGTGTCAATAGGGCAGCACAAAGAACCGCGAGATACTGGCAGGCATGGCCGACTACCGCATCTGCGTCATCTGCTCGGGCAACATCTGCCGCTCCCCCATGGGCGAGGTGATCCTGCGCCAGCTGCTCGACGAGGCCGGGCTGGGTGACCGCGTCGAGGTCGACTCGGCCGGCACCGGCGGCTGGCACGAGGGCGACGGCGCCGACCCGCGCACCCTCACCTCGCTGACCAGCGGCGGGTATGACGGCTCCGCCCACCGCGCCCGCCAGTGGCAGCACGCGTGGTACGCCGACCGCGACCTCGTCCTCGTCGCCGACCGCGGGCACGAGCGCGAGCTGCGGCGGCACGCCCCGACCGAGCAGGACCGCGACAAGGTCCGGCTGATGCGGGAGTTCGACGACGACGCGGTCGCGGCGGGGACGCTGGAGGTCGACGACCCCTACTACGGCGACGCGGCGGGCTTCGACCGGTGCCGGGACGAGGTCGAGGCGGCGATGCGCGGCGTCGTCGAGCACGTGCGCGAGCAGCTCGACGCCTGAGCCGCGGGCCGGCACCGGTCGCGCACTCGCCGGGCGGCAACGGCGCCGGACGCCCACTCGCCGGACGCCGAGGGGTCGCAGATGCCGGGAATCACGGCGTGTCGCGCGACTATGCGACCCCTCGGTGCGGCGGCGCGCGGCGTCATACGGGCTCGATCTGCCTGACAAGCCGCACCCGCTCTGCTGGACTGGACCCCGTCGCCACCGACCGACCCGCCCGGCCACCCGTCAGACCAGACCGCCAGAACAACTGGACCAGCCAGACTGCCGAGGAGCACCCATGTCCGTCCGCGAGACCCCCTGGCCGCTCGGCACGCCCTGCTGGCCGGACCTGATGTGCGACGACCCGAGGGCGGCGGCGCGGACCTACGCGACGCTCTTCGGGTGGGAGATCGAGGAGGGGCACGACGGCTACCTGCTCGCGCTGCGTGACGGCAGGCGGGTCGCGGGGATCGGGCCCAAGCCGCCGACCGCGCCGTGGCCCGCGGTGTGGACGACCTACCTCGCCGTCGACGACACCGACCGCGTCGCCGCCCTCGAGCGGGAGCACGGTGCCGAGCAGCTCCTCGCCCCGACCGACATCCCGGGCCAGGCGCGGATCGCCCTCCTGGTCGACCCCGCCGGCGCCCACCACGGGCTGTGGCAGGCGGGCGGCCTCGTCGGGGCCGAGCGCTACAACGAGCACGGGTCCCTGGTGTGGAACGAGCTGATGGTGCGCGACCACGAGGAGGCGATGGGCTTCTACGGCGAGGTCTTCGGCCACTCCTACGAGGTGATCGAGGAGGACGACGGGTCCTTCGCCTACGCGCAGGTGGTGACCGCCGACGAGCGGCTGGTGTGCGGGCTGGGGCGCATCGGCGACGAGTACGGCGACCAGTTCCGCCCCCACTGGATGACCTACTTCATGAGCGACGTGCCCGCCGCCACCGTCTCGGCCGTCCAGCGGCTCGGCGGGCGGGTGCTGATGGACGTGGTCGACGGGCCGTTCGGGCAGCTGGCCGTGCTCGAGGGCCCGCAGGGCGAGGTGTTCAGCGTCATCCGCCCGGACCACGTCGACGAGGACTGACCCCCGACCGAACCCGTCCAGGCAGGAAAGTCCGGTCGACCGGCGGCAGGTCCGGCGCGAACTGACTAGGGTCAGGGCCATGGATGCAGCGCAGCGCCTCACGGCCCTCACGGCCGCCGTCGATGCCATCTCGGCCAACGGGACCAACCTGGCCGCCGAGGTCGAGTGCTCCACCTGTCCCGGGTGGACGGTCGAGGACGTCGTCGACCACCTGGGCCGGGTCTATCTCTGGACCGTCGAGGCCACCCGCGGCACCGAGCGCCCATCGATGGGCGAGCGGGAGCAGGGAAACCTGACCCTGGGCGAGTGGTATGCCGACTGCGGCCGCCGCATGCTGGACCGGCTGCGCGAGGCCGACCCCGCCGCCGGGTGCTGGACCTTCGACCGCGACGACCGCACGGTGGGATTCTGGATCCGGCGGCAGCTGCACGAGACGACGATCCACTGGGTCGACCTGGCGCGCGCCCACGGCATCGAGGCCGAGATCAGCGACCACGTCGCCGACGACGGGATCGACGAGCTGCTGCACCTCTTCGTGCCGCGCCGGATCGAGGACCCGCAGACCGCGCTGCCCCTGCCGCTGCAGATCCGCGCCACCGACACGGGATCGGTGTGGTGGGTGCAGGAGGCGGACGGGGTCGTGTCGGCGGGGCGCGGCGAGGAGGGCGAGTCGGTCGCCGAGATCCGCGGCGAGGCGGTGGAGCTCTATCTCGCGCTGTGGGGTCGCAACAGCCGGGAGGCGCTGCACGTCGACGGCGAGGCCGCCCCGGCGCGCGGCTTCCTGGCGCAGCAGCTCTGCCCCTGACCCACCCCGGGGTGCCGGGGCCTCGCGGCACACGACCGGGTCAACGGCGGCGGCGGACCCGCGTCTCGTCCCACACCGGCTCGTCCGACTCGTAGACCTCACCGTCCGCGCCGAACACCAGGAACCGGTCGAAGCCGCGCGCGAACCACCGGTCGTGCGTCACCGCGAGCACCGTGCCGTCGAACGCCGCGAGGCCCTCCTCGAGCGCCTCCGCCGAGTGCAGGTCGAGGTTGTCGGTCGGCTCGTCGAGCAGCAGCAAGGTGGCCCCGGACAGCTCGAGCATCAGGATCTGGAAGCGCGCCTGCTGCCCACCGCTCAGCGAGTCGAAGGTCTGCTCGGAGGATCTCGCGAGCTCGTAGCGGTCGAGCACGCGGGCCGCCTCGTCGCGGGTGCGACCCTGACGGTGGTCGTCGCCTCGGTGGAGGATGTCGAGCAGGGTGCGTCCGGCATACGCGTGGTGCTCGTGCGTCTGCGCGAACCACCCTGGGCGCACCCGGGATCCGAGCCGTGCGACGCCGGTATGACGGACCCTGGGCGGTCGCGCGTCGCCGACCGGGCGGTGCTCGACGTCAGGATCGGATCCGCCGGCCGCCAGCAGCCGCAGGAAGTGCGACTTGCCGGAGCCGTTGGAGCCGAGGACGGCCACGCGCTCGCCGTACCAGACCTCGAGGTCGAACGGCTTCATGAGCGAATCCGCCTGGTCTGCCTGCGGATCCGGCGCGAGGAGCTCGAGCCGCTCGCAGATGACGGCGCGCTTGGCGGTGCGCCCGCCGGTGAGTCGCATGCGGACGTTCTGGTCGCGGGCGACCTTCTCGGGAGGCCCGGCGTCCTCGAAGCGGCGCAGTCGCGTCTGCGCCGCCTGGTAGCGCGCGGCCATGTCCGAGTTGTAGGCCGCCTTCTGCTTGTACATGAGGACGAGCTGCCGGAGCTTGGCATGCTCCTCGTCCCAGCGCTTGAGCTGCTCCTCGAGGCGGGCGTTGCGCTCGGCCCGGGCCTCGTGCCAGGTGGCGAAGCTCGCCGGGTGCGTCCAGGAGCTGGCTCCCGCCGCGCCGGGCTCGAGCGTGACGACGCGAGTCGCCGCCTGGCTCAACAGCTCTCGGTCGTGGCTGACGAGCAGCACCGTCTTGGCGGTCTCGCGCAGTCGCAGCTCGAGCCACCGCTTGCCCGGCACGTCGAGGTAGTTGTCGGGCTCGTCGAGCAGGAGCACCTCGTCGGGGCCCCGCAGCAGGGCCTCGAGGACCAGCCGCTTCTGCTCGCCGCCGGACAACGTCGACGCCGAACGCCACTGCGCCTGCTCGAAGCCCACGCCCAGCACCGCGACCGTGACTGTGTCCCAGACGGTTTCGTGCTCGTAGCCGCCGGCGTCGCCCCAGTCGGCGAGCGCCTGGGCGTAGGCCATCTGCGCCGGCTCGTCGTCGACCTCCATGATCCGCAGCTCGGCGGCGTCGACCGCCTGTGCTGCCAGGCGGATTCGCTGGGGCGCGACGCCGACCAGGAGGTCCCGGACGGTCGAGTCGTCACGCACCGACCCGATGAACTGCCGCATCACGCCCAGCCCGCCGCTGCGCGTCACCGCGCCGCCGTGCGGGTCGAGGTCCCCCGCGATGATCCGCAGCAGGGTGGTCTTGCCGGTGCCGTTGGGGCCGATGAGCGCCACGACCGCCCCGTCGCCGACCCGGAAGCTCACCTCGTCCAGCAACGGCCGCCCGTCGGGGAGGGTGAAGGAGATCTGGTTGAGGTCGACGTGTCCCACCTCGCCACCCTCGCAGCCCGCCGGGTCGCCCCGCCACCCCTTTGACCTACCCCCGGCGGGATCATCAGCCTGGGGAACCAGGGCCGGTCGATGCCTCGGCCCGCGGCGGGTCAGGGGGATCACCCATAGGCCGCCCCCAGGAGCCCCACCTAGGGTGAGGAGCATGACAGCCGAGGGGGAGAGCGTCGCCCGGGGGACCCCGGTGATCCGCACACGCGGCATCACCATGGAGTACCCCCGGGTCCGGGCGCTGGACGATCTGGATCTCGACGTGGGCGACGGGGTCACGGGCCTGGTGGGCGCCAACGGCGCCGGCAAGTCGACCCTCATCAAGGTGCTGCTGGGGCTGCTGCCCCCGACGAGCGGCGACGCGCAGGTGCTCGGCCACGACGTGCGCTCGGAGGGCGCGTCGATCCGGGCCCGCGTCGGCTACATGCCCGAGCACGACTGCCTGCCGGCCGACGTGAGCGCCAGCGAGTTCGTCGTGCACATGGGCCGTATGTCGGGCCTGCCCCACACGGTGGCCCGGGAACGGGCGGCCGACGTGCTGCGGCACGTGGGGCTGGCCGAGGAGCGCTACCGCGTGATGGGCGGCTACTCCACCGGCATGAAGCAGCGGGCCAAGCTCGCCCAGGCGCTCGTGCACGACCCCGACCTCGTCCTGCTCGACGAGCCGACCAACGGCCTCGACCCCGCCAGCCGGGACGACATGCTCGACCTGGTGCGGCGGATCGGGACGGACTTCGGCATCTCGGTGCTCGTCACGAGCCACCTGCTCGGCGAGCTCGAGCGGGTCAGCGACCACGTGATCGTCCTGGACGGCGGGCGGCTGCTGCGGTCCTCGGCGACGTCGGAGTTCACCGAGGCGACGGGCACCCTGCTGGTCGAGGTGCTGGGCACCGCGACCGACCGCGACCGGCTCGGCCAGGCCCTCGCCGAGCGTGGCCTGCAGTGCCACCCCGTCGACAACGCCGTCGAGGTCGTGCCGCCACCCAGCGGTGAGGTCGGCGGGGTCGACATACGAGACCTGGTGCGCGACACGGTGATCGATCTCGACCTGGGGCTGGTGCGCATCCAGGAGGGACGGCACCGGATCCAGGACGTCTTCGCCATCCGCGAGGAGGTGCCGCAGCCATGACCGCCCGCATCCACGACCTCGGCTACCGCGGCTACGACGGCGAGCGCCTCGACGAGGGGGCCGTCGCCCGCTCGCTCTACGTGCTCGGGCTGCGGCACGCGTTCGGCCTCGGCCGGTCGATGAAATCCCGCCTGCTGCCCCTCGGCCTGCTGGCCGTCTCCGTGCTCCCGGCGCTGGTGATGGTCGCGATCACGGTCTTCATCAAGCTGGACCGGCTGCCGATGACCTACGACCGCTACGCCGACACCATGCAGACGATCACCGCGATCTTCGTCGCCGCGCAGGCCCCCGTGCTGTTCTCGCGGGACCTGCGGTTCCGCACCCTCCCGCTCTACCTCGCCCGGCCGATGCGGCGCAGCACCTATGTCCTGACCCGGCTGGCGTCGCTGTTCACCGCCATCCTGATCGTGGTCACGCTGCCGGTGATCGTGCTGTGGCTGGGCGCCCTGCTCGGCCGGCTCCCCTGGCAGGCCCAGACCACCGACATGCTCAAGACCCTGCCCCTGCTGGTGCTCCTGGCCGCCCTCCTCGCGGCGATCGGGGGGCTCCTGTCGAGCCTCACGACCCGGCGCGGGATCGCCGTCGTGGCCATCGTCGCCACGCTGTTCGTCAGCTCGGGGGTCGCCAACTCGATCGCCGCCATCGCCCAGTCCGCCGACGGCTCCACCCCCATCCAAGGCGTGTGGGCCGGCGCGCTGAGCCCGTGGACGCTGGTGGGCGGTCTCGGCACCTGGTGGTTCGACTTCGCGCCCAACCTCGCACCCCCGCGCGACCTCGCCGACGGGGCCGTCTATCTCGGGGTCGCGGCCCTCGTGATCCTCGGTGGGACGGCGCTGCTCCTGCGCCGCTACGCGAAGGTGGGGTCGGCATGAGCACCCTCGCCCTGCACCAGGTCTCGCGCTGGTTCGGCGACCTCGTCGCCGTCAACGACATCACGATGGACATCGGACCCGGAGTCACGGGCCTGCTCGGCCCCAACGGCGCCGGCAAGTCCACCCTGATCGCGCTCATGTCGGGCTTCCTGTCCCCCTCGGCGGGGTCGGTGACGCTCGACGGCGAGCCCACCTGGCGCAACCCCGGCGTCTACCGCCACCTCGGGCTCGTGCCCGAGCGCGAGTCCGTCATGGAGCACCTGACGGGGCGGGCGTTCGTGCGGGCCAACGCCGAGCTGCACGGCCTGCCCGACCCCGGCGCCGCCGCCGAGGCCGCGATGGAGCTCGTCGAGATGAACGACCCGGCGTCGCGGGTCATCCGGACCTACTCCAAGGGCATGCGCCAGCGCATCAAGATGGCCAGCGCGCTCGTCCACGACCCGGCCGTGCTGCTGCTCGACGAACCCTTCAACGGCATGGACCCACGCCAGCGGATGCACCTCATGGAGCTCCTGCGGCGCATGGGGTCCGAGGGCCGGACCGTGCTGTTCAGCTCGCACATCCTCGAGGAAGTCGAGCAGGTCGCCCGGCAGATCGAGGTCGTGGTGGCCGGACGCCACGCGGCGAGCGGCGACTTCGGCGCCATACGGCGTCTCATGACCGACCGACCCAACCACTATGTCGTCCGCTCGTCGGACGACCGCCGGCTCGCCGCCGCCCTGGTCGCCGACCCGTGCGTCCGCGGAGTCTCGTTGCGGCCCAAGGGCGGTCTGGACGTCGAGGCCGTCGACTTCGGCCGGTTCACCCACGTGCTGCCCCGCGTCTCGCGCGACCTCTCGGTCCGCCTGATCGAGGTCAGCCCCACCGACGAGTCGCTGGAGAGCGTCTTCTCCTACCTGGTGTCCTCATGAATCCCACCGTGATCCGCCTCGCCTTCTCCTCCCTGCTCGGCCGCAGCCGATCCCTCGGGCTGCTCGCGCTGCCGCTCGTGCTCCTCGCGGTCTGCCTGCTCGCCCGGCTGGCCGGCGGGGAGCCGCAGTCCACCGACGGCACCCTCGGACGCGCCGTCATGTCCGGGCTCGGGCTCGCCGTCGTCGTCCCCATGCTGGCCCTGCTCGTCGCCGCCCAGCTGCTCGGCAACGAGATGGACGACGGCACCATCGCCTACCTGCTGTCCAAGCCGATCCCCCGCTGGCACATCGTCGTCAGCAAGCTCATCACCGCGATCACGGCGACGCTGCTGCTCGGGGCGGTGCCGATGATGCTCGCCTCGCTGGTCCTCGACCACACCGACCTCGGCAAGGCGCTCGGGTGGGGGGTGGGTGCGGCGGTGGCGTCCGTGGCCTACTCGGCGCTGTTCCTCGCGCTGTCGTCGATGACCAAGCACTCTGTCGTGTGGGGCCTGATGTACCTCCTCGTCTGGGAGGGTGCCCTCGCCACCCTGCTCGAGGGCATCTCCTGGCTCAGCATCCGGTCGTGGAGCACCCGCATCGCCGGCTGGGCGGGCGACATGTCGGTGATCAGCGTCGACAGCGCGCCCCTCGGCTATGCCTGGATCGCGTCGGGCGTGGTGCTCGTGGCGGGGACCGCGTGGGCGGCATACCGCCTGCGCGGCCTGTCGATCACCGGGGACGACTGACCTGGCCGCGGTGCCGGCCGGACATCTCGCCGACGTCAGGCCGCCCGCCTGCCCGGAGCGCTCCCGACAGCGTTCGTGCGCTCGCAGCTCACGAACTGCCGGTCTCAGGCGCCGAAATCGGACGTTCGTGAGCTCGGAGCGCACATCTGCACGTTCACGACGCCGGCGCCGTGCAGAGTCAGCGCTCCCAGCGCGGCCCCCGCACGCCCCCCACGCCCCGCACCGTGCACAGTCAGCGCTCCCAGCGCTCCCAGCGCACCCGAGGCGCGGGCTCGCGTCATGCGGTGGCCACGAGGGGCGGCGGGCGGCTCGCCATACGGGCTGGAGGGGTCAGGACCGGCCCGCCCGCACGATCGGGTGGACTCGGCCACCGTGATGGGTGGCGTTCTCCACCCGATGACGACGAGCCAGGGAACGGGTGGATTCGGCCACCGTGATGGGTGGCGTTCTCCACCCGACGAGGACGCGCCAGGGATCCGCCTGGGTTCGACACATCGACCTGGCGTGCCAACCCAGGTCGATGTGACTACCTGAGGTAGGTCAGGAGGTGGGGACGTTGGCCTCCAGCTCGGTCAGCCAGAGGCGCGGCGAGGCGTCGGAGGGCATGCGCCAGTCGCCGCGCGGTGACAGCGAGCCGCCGTTGACGACCTTGGGGCCGTTGGGCAGCGCCGAGCGCTTGAACTGCTGCGTCACGAACCGCTTGCAGAACACCTCGAGCCAGCGCCGGATCTCGGCCAGGTCGTAGGCGACCCGCTGGTCCTCGGGGAACCCGGGCGGCCACTCCCCTGCCTCGGCGTCGTGCCAGGCGTGCCACGCGAGGAACGCGATCTTGGACGGGCGGTAGCCGCGCCGCAGCACGTGGTAGAGCGAGAAGTCCTGCAGCGCATAGGGGCCGATGGATGCCTCGGTCGACTGGGGCTTCTCGCCCTCGCGCGTCGGCACGAGCTCCGGCGTGATCTCGGTGCCGAGGATCGACGTCAGGGTCTCCCCCACCTCGTCCGAGAACTGGCCCGACGTCACGACCCAGCGGATGAGGTGCTGCATCAGCGTCTTGGGCACGCCGGTGTTGACGCCGTAGTGGGACATCTGGTCGCCGACGCCGTAGGTGCACCAGCCGAGCGCGAGCTCGGACAGGTCGCCCGTGCCCACGACGATGCCGCCCTGGTGGTTGGCGAGGCGGAAGAGGTAGTCGTAGCGCAGCCCAGCCTGGACGTTCTCGAACGTGACGTCGTAGACCTCCTCGCCGCGCCCGAAGGGGTGGCCCAAGTCCGTCAGCATCTGCGTGGCGGCCGGCCGGATGTCGAGCTCGGCGAAGGTCACCCCGAGCTGCTCGGAGAGGCGCTGCGCGTTGGTCTTGGTGTGCTCGGTCGTCGCGAACCCCGGCATCGTGTAGGCCAGGATGTCGCTGCGCGGACGCCCGAGCCGGTCCATCGCCTGCGCGCACACGAGCAGCGCGTGGGTCGAGTCCAGGCCGCCCGAGACCCCGATCACGGCCTTGGGCTGACCGATCGCCCGCATCCGCTGCTCGAGCCCGGACACCTGGATGTTGTAGGCCTCGTAGCAGTCCAGCGCCAGCCGCTCCGCCTCGTCCGGGACGAACGGGAAGCGGTCGACCTTGCGCCGCAGGCCGATGTCGCCGGTGGGCGGCTCGAGCGCGAACTCGACCGTGCGGAAGGCGGACACGCGGTCGGCGTGGGTGCGGCGGTTGTCGTCGAAGGTGCCCTGCCGCAGCCGCTCCGCCACGAGCCGCTCCAGGTCGACGTCGGCCACGGAGCGGGCCGGGCCGGCCGGGAAGCGCTCGGACTCGCCGAGCAGGTCGCCGTTCTCGTAGACGAAGGTCTGCCCGTCCCAGGACAGGTCGGTGGTCGACTCACCTCCGCCGGCCGCGGCATACAGGTATGCCGCCAGGCACCGCGACGAGGCGGAGCGCGCGAGGAGCTTGCGGTCCTCGGCGCGGGCCACCGTGATCGGGGATCCGGACAGGTTGGCGAGGATCGTGGCGCCGGCGAGCGCGGCCTCGGCCGACGGCGGCACGGGCACCCACATGTCCTCGCACACCTCGACGTGCAGCACGAAGCCCGGCACGTCGGTCGCGTCGAAGAGCAGGTCCGGGCCGAACGGCAGGCGGACGCCTGCGACCTCGATCTCGCCGCGGACGTCGTCGCCGGGTGCGAAGTGCCGCCGCTCGTAGAACTCGCGGTAGGTCGGCAGGTTGGACTTGGGGGCGACGCCGAGGACGCGTCCGCGGTGGATGACGACGGCGCAGTTGTAGAGCCGGTTGCGCCAGGCGAGCGGGGCGCCGACGACGAGCACCGGTGTCAGCGAAGCGGTCTCGTCGACGATGCGGGTGAGCTCGCGACCCACCGCCTCGAGGAGGGGCTGCTGCAGGAGCAGGTCCTCGAGCGCATAGCCCGACACCGCGAGCTCGGGGAAGACGCCGAGCGCCACACCGTCGTCGTGCAGCTCGCGCGCCACGGCGACGATCGAGTCGGCGTTGCGGGCGGGATCGGCGATCGCGGTCGGTGCGGTGCAGGCGGCCACGCGCGCGAAGCCGTGGTGGTAGGCGCTGTAGAACGACTCGGCTGGCATGCCGCCATCCTGCCACCCGCACCGCGCGGAGCCCTGCTCGTCGCCCCTCCACGCGCCATTGGTCACCAATGACGTCCCGGGGCCCGATTGAACGATCCACAACGTCACTGGTGACCAATGGTGAAGGCCTGATCGGGCGGTTGGGGATCCTGGGCCGTATGGCGGAGGGGCCTACCGCGTCGGGGGTCGCCGCCCGGTGGCCCGGCCACGGCGCGGGCGATGCTGCGCTGCGACGCCCTGGGCCACGAGCAGGTCGGTGCGATAGGGGATCACCTCGCGCAGGTAGATCGTGGTGGAGGTGCGAATCACGCCGGGCGACAGGCGGATCAGCTCCGAGACGCGATAGAGGTCGTCGGGGCCGGTGGCCACCACGCGGACCAGCAGGTCCGTCTCGCCGGCCGGCGCCATGCACTCGACGACCTCGGGGATGCGGCTGAGCGACGCGATGGCGGCGTCGATCTGGTGCTGGTCGAGCTCGGCCGCCACGTGCGCCGAGACGCCGTAGCCCAACGACTCCGGCGTGACGCGGGACGAGTGCCGTCGCAGGACCCCGTCCTCGCGCAGCCGCTCGAGCCGGGCCTGCACCGTGCCGCGGGCGAGGCCGGTGCGCTGCGCGAGCAGCATCACCGTCATGCGGGGGTCCTCGTCGAGCGCCAGCACGATCCGACGGTCGGTCTCGTCCAGGGCCATGAACGCCTCCTGTCCCACCACGCCCTCGCGCGGTGGTCGGTCTGATCGATGTTGCGCACCTCGCAGCGCGCGGATCGATCATATCGACCAATGACGGTGTTGGCTGTTGCGCAGGTTGATCGTCATACGGTCTGATCGAGGTCAGCAGGGTCGACGGGACACCATCTCGACGACCCGGGCCGGCCTCACCACCACGAGCGTCGACCCGAGAGGAACGGCGCGACGCCCACGAGGCCGAGCGGCGGACCAGCCGGCAGCGCACCCGCTGCGGACCTCCTCGAGAGCACCAGCGCCAGGGGCGCCGACGAAACCGTCGGCGCCCCTGCTGCATGCGGACCTACCCCAGGTAGTCACATCGACCGGGGTTAGCACGCCAGGCGAGTGTGACTACCTCAGGTAGGTCCGGCGGATGACAAGGATCCTTGACACGCGAGGTGCCCCCGGCATACGGTCGATAAGTCAAGTATCCTTGACATCGGCGATCAGGAGGGGCGATGCCCGACAGCCCGCTGCGGACGCACCGCCAGGCCGCCGGCCTCACGCAGGCCGACCTGGCCGCGAGCGTCGGCGTCTCGCGGCAGACCGTCGTGGCGATGGAGCGCGGCGACTACGCACCCAGCGTCTATCTCGCCCTCCGCACCGCCCGCGCCCTGCACACCACGGTGGAGGAGATCTTCACCCTCGACCAGGAGGACCACGCATGACCCAGCGCAGCACACGGCCCGGCCGGCTCGAGCGGCTCGGCGACCGGTTCCTCAACCTGGACTCGCCGACCTACGGCGACGAGCGCGAGCGCGCGGTCGTCCTCGCGGCCTCGTCCCTCGCCTTCTCCGTCGGCCTGGTCGCGCTCATGGCCTTCACGATCCTGCTGGCCCTCACGGGACTGCCCACCGTCGGCTTCGCCCTGTGGATCCTGGCCGTGCTGATCTCCCTCACGATGACGGGCTACGCCAAGGCCAAGGGGGTCGACATCCAGGCGCTCGGGAGCCGAGGGTCGGGGCGGCTGACGACGTGGGCGACCATCGCGAGCTTCGGCACCGTGCTGGTCTGGGTCCTCGCGACCTACTACTGGGTCACGAACGGCCACGGCGTGCTGCCCGTGAACTGGTCTCCGGACCTCAGCACACCCGCCGGGAGCGGCGACCAGCGGGGCTGGCTCCGATCGATGCTGGTCGGCGCCGTCGGCGGAGGACTCGTCGGCACCGTGTGGATGCTGATCGACAACGCCCGCCGGCGCAAGGCCGCTCGCGCCCAGCTCGAGGAGTCCGACCGCCGGGAGCTGCCCGACGAGGACTGAGCGGCGGGCGGCATACGGCCTGGCTGGCAGAATGACGACCATGGCCTCCCTCGCTGACGTGACCCCTCCCATCGCCCTCGGCGCCCTCGACGGTCGCTATCGCAAGGCCGTCGCGCCGCTGGTCGACCACCTGTCCGAGGCCGCGCTCAACCGGACGCGCGTGCACGTCGAGATCGAGTGGCTGATCCACCTCACGCAGCACCAGGTCGTGCCCGGCGTCCGGCAGCTCACCGACGCCGAGGTCGCGCAGCTGCGGGCGATCGTCGGGGACTTCGGGGCCGAGGACATCACCGAGCTCGGCGAGATCGAGCGCGAGACCGTCCACGACGTCAAGGCGGTCGAATACTACCTGCAGCGTCGCGTCGACCGGATCGCGCCCGAGGACGCCGCCCAGCTCAAGCAGCTCATCCACTTCTGCTGCACGAGCGAGGACATCAACAACCTCAGCTATGCCCTCATGGTCAAGGGTGCGGTGCAGGACGTGTGGCTGCCCAAGGCCCGCTCCGTCGTGGACCAGCTCGCCGAGATGGCGCGCGAGCTGCGCGACGTCCCGCTGCTCGCCCACACGCACGGCCAGCCGGCCACGCCCACGACCATGGGCAAGGAGATCGCCGTCATGGCGCACCGCCTCGGTCGGCAGCTGCGGCGGATCGAGGGGCAGGAGTTCCTCGGCAAGCTCAACGGCGCGACCGGCACGTTCGGCGCCCACCTCGCCGCCGTCCCCGAGGCCGACTGGGCCGCGATCTCCGAGAGCTTCGTCGAGGGCCTCGGCCTCACGTGGAACCCCCTCACCACGCAGATCGAGAGCCACGACTGGCAGGCCGAGCTGTATGCCGACACCGCCCGCTTCAACCGGATCCTGCACAACGTGTGCACCGACTTCTGGACCTACATCTCCATGGGCTACTACGCCCAGGTGCGCGGTCAGGGCACGGTCGGGTCGAGCACGATGCCGCACAAGGTCAACCCGATCCGCTTCGAGAACGCCGAGGCCAACCTCGAGGTGTCGTGCGCGCTGCTCGACGTGCTGGGGTCCACGCTGGTGCAGTCGCGGCTGCAGCGTGACCTGACCGACTCCTCCATGCAGCGCAACGTCGGGACGGCATACGGCCACTCGATGCTGGCCCTGGACAACGTCGCTCGCGGCCTCGCCGGTCTGGACGCGGTCCCGGCCCGCATGGCCGCCGACCTCGACGGCAACTGGGAGGTTCTCGGCGAGCCGGTCCAGTCGGCGATGCGGGCGCTCGGGGCGCAGGGCGTCGCGGGGATGGACAACCCCTACGAGCGGCTCAAGGAGCTGACCCGCGGGCGCCGCATCGGGCAGACCGAGCTCGTGGAGTTCGTGCGCGGGCTGGGGCTGCCCACGGAGGTCGAGGAGCGGCTCGCCGCCATGACCCCGCAGACCTATGTCGGCCACGCCTCGGAGCTGGTCGACCGCCTCGGCTGACAGGATGGGCGTCATGACCCGTAGCAGCCTGCGCCTCGCCGCGCCCGTCCTCGCCCCCGTCTGCGCCTCCGTGCTGGCCCTGTCGGCGTGCGGCGGCGGCACGTCCACGACCGCTGGCACCAGCACGACGAGCGCAGCCGCCGGCGCGTCGCCGTCCGCCTCGGCCGCATCGTCCAGCGCGGCGACCGGGACCGCGACGCCGACGAGCGCGCCCGCGGACTGTCCGACCGAGGCCACGCGAAAGTTTGCCAAGACGCGCTTCGTCGCCGACGTGGGTCTCGCGGCCGGGACCTTCCACCGCTGGATCTACAAGCCCTACCAGGAGGGCGCCTTCCAGCAGGGCGCGCAGGGACGCCGGACCGCGATCGCCAAGGCCGTCGCCGTGGCCGCGCTCGACGTCAAGCTGATCAGCAACGCCTACGAGAACGTGAAGGCCGACCCGCAGCTCTGCCAGGCGATCGGCGGACCGCTCGGCAGGCTCAAGGACCAGACCACCACCATGAAGGACCAGATCACCAAGGGTGACCTGAGCTCGATCGCCGCCACCGAGGCGCTCGTCTCGGCCGTGCTCGGCAGCTCGCAGAAGGCCGGCCTCCCCATCGAGGAGACGACCGACCAGAGCAAGGCCGGCGTCGGCGGCTGACCGCCCCCGCACCCAGCGTCGTATGGCGGGACGCCCCGCACCGGCATCGGGGCTACTCCTGGTGGTGAAAGCCACCAGCAGTAGCCCCGATGTCCCGTGATCACCTGGTTGGGGGTGCCACGGGCCGCATGGCGGGCAGGTCCCGCACGTGCGCCGCCGCCGGGGGCACACTGACGAGAAGATCAGGCCACGGGCCCGGCCGGTGTCCGCGCTAGGAGGTTCCTCATGTCCACCAACCCGATCGACACGTGGGTCACGGTGCCTCGCCGCCTGCGCCGCTACGCCGAGGTGCTGGCGCCCGGCGTGTGGTGGATCGGTCACGAGGCGGTCGACGCCTCACGCGCGCGCGCGCTGCTGCTCGACGACGACTTCGCCGTCGTGCCGATCAAGGGTGACCACCTCACGACGATGAGGCAGGGCCAGGCCGCCGTCGCCGCCGCGCTGCGCCTGCCCGGGTCGGCCGCCGTCAACCTCGACGGACTGGTCGACGCCCTGCGCGACCTCGACCTGTGGTGGCCGCGCACCCGCCGCATCGTCCTGCTCTGGTCCGAGGCCCACGTGCTGCGCGAGGCGGACCCGGCCGGCTTCGACGAGCTCGTGTCGGTCCTGTCCGAGGCGCACCAAGGACTGTGGCGCTCCGAGCGTGACGCCGCCGTCACCGGCGACGAGCACGAACGCGTCCTCGAGACCGTCCTCGTCCCCGCCACCGACGCCGCGCGGATGGACCCCACGGATCCCGCGATCCAGTGAGCCGTATGCCGTCCGCTCGCCGCCTCGCAGCCCTGCTGCTCGGCGGCGGCGTGCTGCTCGCGGGGTGCACGACTCCGGCCACCCCGGGCGGTGACGGCGACCCGACGACGACGGCGGCCACCGGCATACGGCCTGCGACCCCCACGACCAGCACGACCAGCACGGCCGGCACCACCAGTCCCCGCTCGACCAGTCCCCGCTCGACCAGTCCCCGCTCGACCAGTCCCCGGTCGAACAGCCCCCGGTCGACGGGCCGGTCGATCCCACCCTGCTCGCCGCAGGAGCTGCCCGCCCAGGTGCCCCCGGTGATCGAGGCGATCCGCGCGGGCGGCCCGTTCCGGCACCCGCGCAACGACGGCGTGACCTTCGGCAACCGCGAGCGCCTGCTGCCGCTGGAGCAGCGCGGCTACTACCGGGAGTACACCGTGCCCACGCCCGGTGCCTCGACCCGCGGCGCCCGCAGGATCATCACCGGCGGCGGCGCGGCGCGCAGCCCGCTGCACTGGTACTACACGGCCGACCACTACGAGAGCTTCTGCGAGATCCCGCGGCCCTGACTGCCGCCCATGGGACTCGCGAACAGGACTGGTGCCCGGCGCCGCCCGGACAGCCTGGGGCCGCGGGGCCCGCGTGGTGCAGGCTGGTCCCATGGCAGGCAAGCAGGCGCAGCGACTCAGCAGGGTCATCGCGCGGTACGCGAAGGACCTCCCCCAGGTCCAGGCGGCGACGGACGAGTACGTCGCGCTGGTGACCCAGCTGCTCGACGACGCCGGCATCAACTACCTCGCCGTGACCGGGCGGGCCAAGTCCGTCGAGTCCTATGCCGCCAAGGCCGCGCGTCGTGTCGGCGGCCGGCTCGTCCACCGCCACCCCGAGACCGAGATCACCGACCAGGTCGGCGTGCGCGTCGTGACGTATGTCCTGGCCGACGTGGAGGCCGTGGCCCAGCTGCTCGGCGCCCAGCTCGTCCTGCTCGACGACCGCGACATGGGTCAGGAGACCGCCGCCCAGGGCCGGTTCGGCTACTCGAGCCGGCACCTGCTGGTGCAGCTCGACCCCGCCCGCGAGAGCGCCGGCGGACCGATGGCCGGGCGCAAGGCCTCGGTGCAGGTCCGCACCGTCCTGCAGCACGCGTGGGCCGAGTTCGAGCACGACATCCGCTACAAGGGCTCGGTCCCCGAGGAGCACGGCCCCGACCTCGACCGTCGCTTCACCCTCGCCGCGGGCCTGCTCGAGCTCGCCGACCAGGAGTTCTCCACGATCCGCGAGCGCCTCCGCGACGCCGGCGGCCCCTCCACCGAGACCGACGAGGACGACCCACGCATCAGCGGGTCGGACCTCGCGGCCTTCCTCGCCGGGCAGTTCGCCGAGGCCGGCTGGTCCCGCACCGACCACTACTCGTGGGTCTCGGGGCTGCTGCTCGAGCTCGGCATCACCTCGCTCGCCGAGCTGCGCGACGTCCTGCGCGGCGTCGACCACGCCGCCATCGAGGCGCGGATGGCCTACCACTACCCGCCCGGGGCGGTCCGCCGCCTCGACGACGCGCTGCTGTGGGCCTTCGGCGAGCGGTATGTCGCCCTCCACGGCAACGCCCACCGCCGTCCCCTGCTCGGGGCCCGCCTGGAGCGGCTGCGCAGCGACGCCTGACCGCACCTCCATCCCCGGCGCGTGCGGACGTGCGCTCCGAGCTCACGAAGGTCGCGTCCGGGCCACCCCCACCAGACATCTGAGCGCTCCCAGCTCACGAAGGTCGCATCCGGGCCACCCCCACCAGACATCTGAGCGCTCCCAGCTCACGAACGCCGCGCCCCAACGCGGCGGTGGCGGAACTAGGCTCGTCCTCATGGGATTCGACGAGGGCCGCGACGAGACCATCCGCTACCACGAGGAGCTCTACTCCGCGCCTGAGGCGCACGATCCTGACGCCTGGCTCAACCGGCCGGCGCCGATCGTGATGGACGCGCTCGCGCACCTCGACCGGACGCGCCCCGTCCGCGTCTATGACCTGGGCGCCGGATCGGGGCGGCACGCCATACCGCTGGCGAGGGCACTGCCCGCGGGCTCGCGCGTGGTGGCGGTCGACCTGCTCGACATCCCGATCCAGCAGCTCAAGGAGCGCGCCGCCCACGAGTCGGTGGGCGACGTGGTGATCCCCGTGGTCGCCGACCAGGAGACGTACGAGTTCGACCGTGGCCCAGCCGATCTCGTCCTCGGGGTCTCGACGCTGGAGCACGTGTCCAGCCGGGACGCCTTCGTGGCCCTGCTGGAGCGGATGCGCGACGCGACCGCCCCGGGCGGCGTCCACGTGCTGGTGATCGCGACCGACCGGCGCGAGGTCGTCGACGGCGAGACCCGGGCGGCCCGGGTCGAGCTGGACCTGGGCCACGACGACGCGTGCGCGATCCTCGAGCAGGTGTATGCCGGGTGGCAGGTGCACGAGAGCTCGTCGCCGCAGACCTCGGTCGCCGAGGACCGCGACGGCCAGGCCTACGACCTGGTGTCCCGCAACGTCCGACGCGTCCTGCAGCGACCGGCCGACTGACCCGCGCCCCGACGCGCTGCCACCCGAGTCGCACCCCGCCGCGGGGAATACCCCGTGGGGGTATACAGTTGATCCCATCATGAGCAGCGACACGTGCCCGCACCCGCCCGCCCCGGCCTACGTCGAGAGCGACCACAAGGACGCCTACCTCAAGCGCCTCAAGCGCATCGAGGGCCAGGTCCGCGGCGTGCAGCGCATGGTCGACGAGGACACCTACTGCATCGACGTCCTCACCCAGATCTCGGCGATCACCAAGGCGCTGCAGGCCGTCAGCCTCGGCCTGCTCGAGGACCACATCGGGCACTGCGTCGTCGGCGCCGCCCGTGAGTCCGACGAGGCCGCCGCCGCCAAGGTCGCCGAGGCCTCCGCCGCCATCGCCCGTCTCGTCAAGAGCTGACCGCACCACCCACCCCACCCCCGACAACGTGAGCGTTCCACCCGAGAATGCCGGACGAAACACTCACGATCCTGGGACGACAAGGAGATCCGACATGAGCCAGACCACCACCATCACCGTCAACGGCATGACCTGCGGCCACTGCACGAGCGCCGTCACCTCCGAGCTCAAGGAGATCCAGGGCGTCACCGACGTCGCGATCGACCTCGTCGCGGGCGGCGACTCCCCGGTCACCATCACCAGCGAGGGTCCCGTCGACCCGGCCGCGATCACGGCTGCCGTGGACGAGGCGGGCTACACGGTGGTCTCGTGACCGCGACCCGTATGACGACCAGCCCGCCCGACGAGCAGCAGGCCGAACGCACGGTCGACCTCGCGATCGGCGGCATGACCTGCGCCTCCTGCTCGAGCCGGGTGGAGCGCAAGCTCAACAAGCTCGACGGGGTGCAGGCGAGCGTCAACCTCGCCACCGAGAAGGCCCACGTCACCTATCCGACCGCCCTCAGCGTCGCCGACCTGGTCAAGGTCGTGGAGCAGACGGGCTACACCGCCTCCGAGCTGCGGGCGGGGCGTCGAGCGGGGTCCGGCGAGGGCCTCGCCGAGACCGAGACGGGGGCCCAGGCCGGCAGCGGCCCGGCATACGCCATCGACCAGGTGATGAGCCGCGCGTCCCTGCGCACCCGGCTCGAGATCGCCCTGCCGCTGACCGTGTTCGTCGTCGTCATGGCGATGGTTCCGGCGGCGCACCACCTGCTGGGCGGCGTGCGGCCGTGGGCCGAGCTGGTGCTGACGATCCCCGTCGCGATCTGGGCGGCGTGGCCGTTCCACCGGTCCGCCGTGATCAACGCCCGCCACAAGGCCTCGACCATGGACACGCTGGTGTCGATCGGCGTGACCGCGGCCTTCTTGTGGTCGGTCGTCGCGACGTTCGCGGGCAGCACCGGGCACATGTACTACGAGGTCGCGGCGGTCGTCACGACCTTCCTGCTGGCCGGTCGCGTCGCCGAGCACCGGGCCCGCACCGCCGGGCGATCGGCGCTCACCAGCCTGCTCGAGCTGGGCGCCAAGGACGTCGCGGTGCAGCGCATCGACCCGCAGACCCGCGTCACCCGCGAGGTCCGCGTGCCGATCGAGGAGCTGCAGGTCGGTGACCAGTTCGTCGTCCGCCCCGGCGAGAAGGTCGCCACCGACGGCATCGTCGTCGACGGCAGCTCCGCGCTGGACCGCTCGGTCGTGACCGGCGAGTCGATCCCCGTGGACGTGACGCCCGGCGACGAGGTCACCGGCGGCACCACCAACGCGCACGGCCGACTCATCGTCCGCGCGACCCGCGTGGGCTCCGAGACGACGCTCGCGTCGATCACCCGCCTCGTCGAGGCCGCCCAGACCGGCAAGGCCCCGGTGCAGCGGCTGGCCGACCGGATCTCCGCGGTCTTCGTGCCGGTGGTGCTGGTCATCGCGGTGCTGACCTTCGCCGGGTGGCTGGTCGCCGGGCAGGGCGCGGCCGCTGCGCTGTCGGCCGCCGTGTCGGTCCTCGTCGTCGCGTGCCCCTGCGCGCTCGGTCTCGCCACCCCCACGGCGCTGCTCGTCGGCACCGGTCGTGGCGCCGAGATGGGCGTGCTCATCAAGGGCCCGGAGATCCTCGAGTCCACCCGCCGCATCGACACCGTCGTGCTCGACAAGACCGGCACCGTCACGACCGGCAAGGCCACCCTCGTCGACGTGACGCCGAGCGGACGGCTGACCCCGACCGCCGCCCTGCAGGCCGCCGCCTCCGTCGAGGCCGGCTCCGAGCACCCCGTCGCCCAGGCGATCGTCCGCGCCGCCCAGCAGCGCGACATCGAGCTGCGCCCGATCACCGACTTCACCAACCTGCCCGGCATGGGGGCGCGCGCCACCATCAAGGGCACCGAGGTGACCGTCGGCAAGGCCAGCCTGTTCGACGTCGTCCCCGGCGACCTCGAGGGTCTGGACCGCGTGGGCACCACCGTCCACGTCGGGTGGGGTGGCGTCGCGTACGCCGCCCTCACCGTCGCCGACGAGGTCCGCCCGACGTCCCCCGCCTCGCTCGAGGCGCTGCGCGACCTCGGCCTGCGCACCATGCTCCTCACCGGCGACAACAAGCGGACGGCCCGTCAGGTGGCCGAGGAGGTCGGCATCAACCCGGCCGACGTCATCGCCGAGGTGCTGCCGAGCGACAAGCACGAGGCGATCGCCCGGCTGCAGCGCGAGGGCCGGGTCGTGGCCATGGTCGGCGACGGGGTCAACGACGCCGCCGCCCTGGCCCAGGCCGACCTCGGGCTGGCGATGGGCAGCGGCACGGACGTCGCGATCGACTCCGCGGACATCGTGCTGGTGCGCCCCGAGATCGGGGCCGTGGCCGACGCCATCGGCCTGTCCCGGCGCACGCTGGCGATCGTCAAGCAGAACCTCGCCTGGGCGTTCGGCTACAACGTCGTCGCGATCCCGCTGGCCGTGCTCGGCCTGCTCGACCCGATGGTGTCGGGCGCGGCCATGGCCCTGTCCAGCGTGCTCGTGGTGACCAACAGCCTGCGGCTCAAGGCTTTTGGTCGGGCGCGCACCTGACCTGAGCCCGCGAGGGAGCTCGTATGCCGAGAGCCCCCCGCCACCAGACGTGAGGTCTGGTGGCGGGGGCTCTTTCTCGTCATACGGCCGAACCCGCCGGGGGTAAAGGCATCAGCCTGGCGAACGAAGCCCGGCCGATGCATCCGCCGGGGGTAGGGCCATCAGCCGGGGTTGGACACGTCGGCCCGCGGTGCGAACCCAGGCGGGTGTGACGACCTGAGGTAGGTCAGATGGTGACGTCGCCGGTGGGGGTCTGGAAGGTCACGGCCAGCAGGCCGGCGCTCCCGGCCGGCGCCACGAACTCGAAGTCGATGACCGACGACGTCGCGTCGGCGTCCATGCCCAGCCAGTCCCGCACGCGGTCAGGCGACCCACCGATGGTCAGGTGCTTGATGGTGACCTCGCTGGTGGCGGCGGCCGACGGGTGCACGCTGCCCTCGTCCCACTGCACGAAGAACGGCAGCTGCGGGTCGGCGATCAGGCCCTTGACGCCGAGCTGGCGCCAGGTGTGGGTGACGCCGTCCGGGCGGGTGCGGTTGCCGGACACGGCCTCGCGGCCCACGCGCTGCTCGACCTGGGCGATGTCGTCGACCCGGATCACCCAGCCCATCCAGCCGCCACCCTGCTCGGAGCGCAGCCGCACCGCCTGCCCGAAGGGGGCCTTGTCGGTCACCGGGTGGTCGAGGACCTCGACGACCTCGACGTAGCGCTCGTGCGCGAGGGGCAGGACGATGTTGCGGGTGCCGAAGCGGGGGTGCACCCCGCCGTAGACCGGCTCCACCCCGAGGCGGGCCGCCAGACGCTCGGCGGTCGCGATGGAGCCATCCGGCTCGGCGGCATAGGAGACGTGGTCGACGCGCATGGCCACATCGTGACACAGGTCATGCCGTGCCCTTGAACCCAGGTCAGCCGGTGGCAGCCCGGCGCTGGCGCACGGCCTCGTAGATCACGATGGCCGCCGACGTCGCCACGTTGAGGGAGTTGGCCCGCCCCGTCATGGGGATGCGGACGCGCACGTCGGCCGCGGCCATGAAGTCCTCGGTGAGGCCGGCCTTCTCCGTGCCGACGGCGATCGCGACCGGTCCGGTGTAGTCGACGTCGGTGTGCTCGACGTCGGTGTCCGGGGTGGCGGCGACCACGAGCACGCCCCGGTCGCGGCATACGGCCAAGGTCTCCTGCGTCGATGCCGACGCGACCGGCACGGAGAACACCGTGCCCTTGCTCGACCGCACGAGGTTGGGGTTGCCCCAGTCGGTGACCGGGTCGGCCGCGACGACGGCGTGGATCCCCGCGGCGTCGGCGGTGCGCAGCATGGCACCGAGGTTGCCGGGCTTCTCGACGCCCTGGCACACGAGCAGGAAGGGGTCGGCCGGCAGCGTCAGCTCCTCGAACCCGCGCCCCACCGACCGCACGACCGCGAGGAACCCGTCCGGGCCCTCGCGGTAGGCGACCTTCTCGAACGCGACGCGACCCAGCCGCACCACCTCTGCGCCGCCGGCCTGCACGTCCCGGACGACGCGCGTCTGGCGGTCGGGGTCGAGCATCAGCTCCGGGCAGTAGAAGAGCGTCTGCGGCCGCACCCCCGCCGACAGCGCGAGCTCGAGCTCTTCGTAGCCCTCGAGGAGCGTCACCCCGCTCTCCTCGCGGGCACGCCGACGACGCAGCCCGGTCAGGGCGCGCAGCCGTGGGTTGGCCGGGGAGGTGATGACGAGCTCGTGCATAGGGCACACAGCATGCCACGCGGGACGCCGACCCGGTGAGGCGCCCCCGAGCGTGGTCGCGCAGGTGGGAGAGTGGAGTCCATGACGAGCCGCCCTGCGCCGATGACCCGATTCGCCGTCCGCCAGCGGATCACGCCGATCGTCAACCGCTACGAGATCCGCCGGCTCGACGACGCCGGCAACGAGGGTGAGCTCCTCGCCCTCGCGCAGCAGAAGCGGATCGCGCTCAAGGAGCTGGTCACCTTCTACACCGACGAGTCGCGATCGACGCCGGTGTTCGCCTTCCGCGCCCGCCAACGCATCGACCTGGGTGCGACCTATGACGTCACCGACGCCTCCGGGGCCCAGATCGGGTGGTTCCGCAAGGACTTCGCGAGGTCGCTGCTCCGCTCGACCTGGCACCTCGGCACCGCGGACGGCCTCGAGGCCACCGGCACCGAGCGCAGCCAGGGCATCGCCATCGCGCGCCGCCTGATGGAGAACCTGCCCGTCGTCGACGCGTTCCCCATCCCGTGGGTGTTCCACTTCGACTTCACCGCCGGTGACGGCACCCCGGTCCTGACGTCCGAGCGCAAGCTGTCGGTGCGCGACCGGTATGCCGTCACCCTCCCCGTCGCCCCCAACGGCTGGCAGCTGGACTGGCGCGTGGGCGCCGCGATGGCCGTGGCGCTCGACGCCCTGCAGGCCCGCTGACCGTCCCCGACAACGGATCACACGGATCACCGATCACCCCGACCGACGCAGGAGAGAACGTGCAGAACCAGGTCCGCGCCAGCATCGCCGTCCTCGCCGTCGTGGCGGTGGCGGTCGCCGCCTGGATCGGGGCGAGGTCCGGTCTGGTCGCGGGGTTGGGGACCGGCGTCGTCGCGCTCGGGCTCGTCGCCGCCTATGGGTGGTGGTCGTTGCGCGGGGGACGGCATACTCCCTGGGCCGAGGCTCGCGGGTCCGTCCGGGACGGCCACGCGGTCGTCCTGTGGAAGCCCGGCTGCCGCTACTGCGAGCGCCTGCTCCGCGCCCTCGGAGCGGACGAGCGCGTGACCTGGGTCAACGTCTGGCGGGACCCCGACGCCAACCAGGCCGTCAGGGACCTGAACGGCGGGGACGAATACACGCCGACGGTCCTCGTGGGCTCGGCCGTCCTGCGCAACCCCACCGCCGAGGAGGTCGTCGCCCACCTCGGGTGACCGGGGCAGCCCCACCCGGCCGTATGCCGGAACCGCCCGCCCCCATCGACGGGTGTCAGCGGAGGGAGGCGACGACGCTGTCGATCTGGCGCCCCGAGAGGCGACCGGCCCCTTCCTGCAGCAGCAGGAAGGTCGCCCGGCGGCCACGGACGCCGACCACCTCGAGCCAGGTCGCCGTCTCACCCGCGAAGGTGCGCCGGTCCACGAGGTCGGGGCTGGCGCGCAGCGGCTCGTAGGTGAACGGGGCGTCGCCCCTGCCGCGGCACGACTCGGCCTGGCCGCGGTAGAGGTCGACGAGCCGGCGGGCCGCGGCCTCGTCGGGGAGCTCGACCGTCACGGTGGTGCCCGACGCGCCGCCGGGTCCGCGATAGGTCCCCTCGAGGGCCGCGGTCGGCACGGGATAGCCGGCGGGCACCTCCTGGCACCCCAGCCCGAGCAGCTCGTGCGCGGTGGACCGTGGGTCGCGCGCGTTGACCCAGGTGCCGTTCGGGATGTAGGCGCCGTCCGCGCCGTCCCCGACGGCCGTCGTCCAGCCGGACGGGGTCGGCAGGGCGCGCTGGTCGAGCGCCCCGGCCCTGGTGGCGGCGGGGGCGGTCGGCAGCGGCGGCTCGACCACGACCGGCTCGGGGGGCGAGGTCGCGGGCGAGGTCGGAGGGGCGGTTCCCGCTGAAGTGGGAGACGAGGTGGCCGCCGCCGACCCCGGCGCTGAAACTCCTCCGGTGGACGAGGGCGCTTGCGCCGCAGCGGTGGTCGCTGCCCCTGCGGACGCCACTGCCCCAGAGGTTGTCGGCGACCCGGAGGGTGTCGGTGACCCGCTCGAGCAGGCGGCTACCGGGCCCAGCAGCGCCGCCAGCCCCAGCGCCGCGAGGCAGCGGGCCGGCATACGACCGGTCATCGCTGGAAGTGCTGCCAGTCGAAGCCGCTCAACCAGGTGAACCCGTTGCCCAGCAGCGCCTTGGTGAACGGCGTCGACGGGGTCAGCATCCCGGGGCGGTAGGGCGTGCGCGCGACGTAGGCCTGGCCGTTCTTGGGCAGCCAGACGCCGGACGGGATGCGGTAGGGGTTCTCGACGGTGTTGATGTCGACGGAGGTGCCGTAGCTGTGCGGGGACATCCGGTAGGGGTTGCCCGTCACGCGCCGGCAGTTGAAGCCGTTGGTGTTGTCGTGCTCCATCGAGATGATGTCGTCGCCGCCGTAGACGCTGGCGTCGCGCATCTCCCGGATCGGGAACCTCCCGTTGAACGCCGTCTGGAAGCTGTTGAGGATCGGGGTGACGTTCGCGGTCCGGATGACGAGGCGCCCGCGGTGGATCCGCCCGTCGAAGCCCCAGTGGTTCATGTCGATGGTGCGCAGGCTGGCCGGCCCGACGGGGCATCCCGCGCGATGGGTGCGCGGCACGTCGGCGGCGACCGTCCCGCGCACGACCGGGTCCATCACCGCGACGCGGTTGATGCCGCGGGACGGGCTGGCCGCGACGACGCCGTTGGGCACGGTGATGGCCGTCCGCACGGTGACGACGCCGACCGCTCCCTGGCCGTAGGTCAACGGGAGCGTGAAGGCGCCCCCTGCGCGCGTCGTGCCGATCTGGGAGGTGCGCCACCCGGCTGGCGTGAGCACCTCGGTTCGGACCCGGATGCCCGCGATCCGCGGCGAGACGACGCCGGTCACGGGCGGGTTCTTGAGCGTGTCGGTCGCGGGCGGCACCGTCATGGTCACCGACGGAGCGACCACCGCGCGCGCCACCTGAGCCGACGCGGGTGCACCCTCGACCACGGCCTGATAGCTGCTCGTGCCCATGGCCCCCATCGGGCCGGTCCACGAGAACGCGCCGCTCGTCCCGGTGGTCGCGGTCGCGACCTGCACGTATGCCGCCGCACCCGGCGCCTTGCGCAGGATCCGCACGGGCGTGCCGGCCCGGGCCGGCAGGACCATGCCGACGACCCGGGTCTGCCCGACGCCGGCCACCCAGTCCCACCCTCCGCATCCCGCGCACCGCAGCGACACTCGCACCTGCTGGCTGTCGTGGGTGCGCGGCGCGGTGGGCCTCGGCGAGGGCGGCGGCGCCGGCGGGGTCGTGCTCGTGGGTGCGCCGACGGGAGCACCTGGCGCCTCGCTCGTCGGGGCCGAGGTGGTCGGCGCGGCGGTGGCCGGGTCGTCGGCAGAGGCAGGGCGGGTCGGTGCGCCGGGCAGGGAGCTGCCAGCCGGCAGGCTGCTCGGCGCCGGGGCCGGTGTGCTGCCCGCGAGCGCCCAGGCGGACGGGGCCACCCCGAGCGCGCCTGCGGCAGGCACGAGCACGGCGGCCATGGCGAGTGCTGCTGAACGGCGCATCATCGGTCCCCCAACCTGACTTTCGGTCGATGATAGACACACGCACAGTCACGTCAGAAGGTTGCACCGCTCTGAGACCAGCTCGACGAGTGCCCGTCGGACCGTCAGACCGTCCGACGGTCCGGGGGCCGCCCGGTCGACGGCGAGGCGTCAGTCGAGAGGTGTCAGTCGATGAGGGAGCGCAGGACGGGCACGAGCCCGTCGTCGTCGACGTGCCCGGTGACCTCGTCCGCGGCGGCCTTGACCTCGTCGGGCGCGTTGCCCATCGCCACGCCGCGGGCGGCCCAGGACAGCATCTCGAGGTCGTTGCGCTGGTCCCCGACGGCGACCGTGTCGGAGGGGTCGACGCCGAGCTTGCGGCGTACGAGCTCCAGGGCGGACGCCTTGGAGACGCCCTCCGGCGCGATGTCGAGCCAGGCCGAGAAGCCCACGGCATACGAGACCCCGTGCAGACCCACGGCGTGCACCTGGGCGAGGAAGTCCTCGACCGGGGTCTCGGGCTGGCGCAGGGTCACGCGGGTGGCGGGGGTGTCGATGAGCTCGTCCCAGCCGACGACGCGGATCTTGCCGTCCAGCTCGCCGTCGGGAAAGGGCGCGTTGACCTTGAAGCCCTTGCCCAGCTCCTCGACCGCGGCCAGGGCGCCGGGCATCTTGTCGCGCAGCAGCCGCAGCGACGGGCCGGGGTCGAAGGTCACGACCTCGGTGAACTTGTAGCCCTTGCGCTTGTGCGGGTCGAGCTTGAGGGTGACGGCGCCGTTGGAGCACACGGCGCGACCCTGCTCGATCCCGAGCGCGCGGATGATCGGCATCGTGGCGACGCAGGCGCGTCCGGTCGCCATGACGACGTGCACCCCGGCGTCCGCCACGGCCTGGACGGCCTCCTGGACGGCGGGGGACAGCTCACGGGCGTGGTTGATGGTGGTGCCGTCGATGTCGAGGCTGACCATCCGGGGGCCGTGGCGCACGGGTCAGCGACCCGATGCCGTCAGGGCCTCGCGGCCACCGAGCCACGGCCGCAAGGCGTCGGGCACACGCACGGACCCGTCGGCCTGCTGGTGGTTCTCCAGGAGGGCGACGATGGGCCGGGTGTTGGTGGCCATCGTGCCGTTGAGCGTCGCGACGACGCGGGTGCCGCTGCCCTGGGGGTCGCGCTCCCGGATGCCGAGCCGGCGCGCCTGAAAGGTGGTGCAGTTGGACGTCGACGTCAGCTCGCGGTAGCGCTCCTGGCTCGGCACCCACGCCTCGCAGTCGAACTTGCGCGCCGCCGGGCCACCGAGGTCGCCGGCCGCGACGTCGATAATGCGGTAGGGCAGCTCGAGCGCGTCGAGGATCCGCCGCTCGATGCGCAGGAGGTTGTCGTGCTCGGCCTCGGCGTCCTCGGGCCGGCAGTAGACGAACATCTCGGTCTTTTGGAACTGGTGCACGCGAAAGATGCCCTTGGTGTCCTTGCCGTGGCTGCCCGCCTCGCGGCGGTAGCAGGTCGAGGTCGCGGTGTAGCGCAGCGGGCCGTCCGACAGGTCGATGATCTCGTCGAGGTGGTAGCCCGCGAGGCCGACCTCGGAGGTGCCGGTGAGGTAGAGCTCGTCGGCGGGCAGCTGGTAGACCTCGTCGGCGTGGCTGTCGAGGAAGCCGGCGCCCGCCATCGTCTGCCCCTTGACCAGGTTGGGGACGACGAGCGGGACGAAGCCCTCCTCGGCGGCGATCTGCTGACAGAGCCCCATGAGGGCGTACTCCAGCCGCGCCCCGTCGCCCTTGAGGTAGTAGAAACGGCTGCCCGCGACCTTGGCCCCGCGCTCCAGGTCGATGATCCCGAGCGCCGTGCCGAGCTCGACGTGGTCCTTGACGTCGATCCCCTCGGCCGCGAAGTCCCGTGGCGTACCGACGGTCTGGCGCAGCTCGAAGTCCTCCTCGCCGCCGGTGGGCACACCGTCGACGATGACATTGCCGATGCGGCGCATTTCCTTGGCAAACTGCTCCTGCGCGAGGGCCAATTGGCCCCTAGCCTCTCCGAGGGCCCTCGGGCCGTGGTGGTTCTGATCGCGCATCGCCTTGGACTCCGCCATGAACCGCTGTGCGGCCTCCAGGTCCCCTCCCTTGTCGGCCCGCTTCGCCATGCCCACGAGCCGACCGACCTCCTTCGAGATGCGGTTCTGTTCAGCTTGCGTGGACTCGACGTGAGTGCGGAGGGCACGCACCTCCTGATCCAACTCGAGGATCTGGTCGACGAGGGTGTCGTCCTCGCCGCGGGCACGTTGCGACTTCCTGACCCGCTCGGGGTCGTCGCGCAGCAGCTTGATGTCGATCACGGATTCAGCCTAGTGGCCTGCGACGACACCCCTCCACCTCGTATGCCGGACGGGCCGGGCGCTCGCGTGGTCGCCGCCTCGGCCCCGGTGGCCGGACGCGGCATACGACCCGGGGCCACGAGGCGGCACCGATCGGGCCCAAACGGGGTTAGCCCAGGCATTCGCACGGGTACCGTTCAGGCGTGCCAGACATGTGGATCCTCGTCATCGGCGTCGCCGTCGCCGTCCTGCTGCTCGTGCTCGTCCTCGCCACCCGGGGACGATCGGGTGCAGCGCGGCCGTCGGACGCGGCCGGCAGCTCCGACAGCACCGACACCACCGACAGGGCTGCTGGCGCCTCGACCGGCGTCGCGAGCGAGACCACCCCCGAGCCGGAGCCGCTCCCCCGCGCCGCGGTGATCGTCAACCCCACGAAGTTCGACGACGTCGCCAAGGTCCGCGACGAGGTCCGCGCGCTGTGCCAGGAGACCGGCTGGGACGAGCCGCTCTGGCTGGAGACGACCGAGGACGACCCGGGCTCGGGCCAGACCAAGGAGGCGCTCGACGCGGGGGTCGACGTGATCTGCCCGCTCGGCGGCGACGGGACCGTGCGCACGGTCGGGAGCGAGATGGCCCGCGCCCGCTCCGAGGTCCCGATCGGCCTGCTGCCCGGCGGCACCGGCAACCTGCTGGCCCGCAACCTCGACCTGCCGGTCGACTCGCTGCGCGACGCCCTGGCCATCGCCCTGACCGGCGAGGAGCGCGTCATCGACGTCGGCGTGCTCCGCGTCAACCCTGCCCCGATGGACGGCGAGGGCGAGGTCGATGACCAGCCCGTCGACGCCGAGGCGCTGGCCCCGGAGGACACCGGCCCCGAGGAGCTGCACTTCCTGGTCATGGCCGGCATGGGCTTCGACGCGGACATCATGGCCGACGCGCCCGAGGGCCTGAAGTCCAAGGTGGGCTGGGCCGCCTACCTCGTGTCCGGCGCCAAGCACCTGTGGGGCTCCCAGTTCAAGGCCCAGGTCACGACCGACACCGAGACCTTCTCCCGGCGCACGCGCAGCGTCATCATCGGCAACTGCGGCAAGATCCAGGGCCTGGCGCTCATGCCCGAGGCCCAGGTCGACGACGGCAAGCTGGACGCCCTCATGCTGTCCCCCGACGGTGGCATTGGCTGGGGCGCGGTGCTCCTGCGCCTGGTCACCGCCAAGCGCAAGGGTCACCACCGCGTCACGCACCACACCACGCGCAACATCACCGTCAACGCCAGCCGCGCGGTCCAGGTCCAGCTCGACGGCGACACCATCGGCGAGCGCACGTCCATCAGCGCCCACGTCCTGCCCGCAGCCCTGCGGGTCCGCGTCGCCTCCGCCACCGCCTCCGCCACCCCGGCCTCGGGCGCCTCCAAGGGGGACGTCGCCGCGTGAGCCCCACCCGGCGGACCAGCCTGCGAGGACGGCTGCGGCGCCACCATGCGCGCCAGCTCGCCCGCGCCGTGCTGACCGCCGTGGTGCTCAGCGCACCGGTCATCGCCCTCGCCGTGCTCGTGCAGCAGCGGTTCGCCCCGCTCATGGAGCTGGACCAGCGCGCGATCGTCGCCGCCACGGACGTCACCCGTGCGCACCCCGACCTGCGCTCGGCGCTCGTCCTGTGGCAGGAGATCTGGCAGCCGTGGCGGGCCTACCTCGCCGCGACGCTGGTGTGCCTGTGGACCTGGCGCGCTCGCGGCATGACCGCCCGCTCCTGGTGGGCGTGGATCACGATGATGCTGGGCTGGAACCTGTTCTTGCAGGTCAAGCTGCTCGTCCAGCGAGCGAGGCCGGTCGTCGACGACCCGGTGTCCCACGCGCCGGGCTACAGCTTCCCGTCCGGGCACGCCGCCAACACCGCAGCCATCTGCATGGTCCTGGTGGTCCTGCTGTGGCCGCTCCTGCGGACCCGCGCCCAGCGCGTCGTCGCCGTCGTGCTCGCCGCGGTGGCGACGGTCACGGTCCTGCTCGACCGCGTCTACCTCGGCGTCCACTTCCCCTCCGACGTGACCGCCGGCCTGCTCCTCGCGGCGGCCTTCGTCTACGGCTCGTGGCGCGGCTTCGTCCACGTGCCGGCGACCGGCGAGCACGGCATACCGGCCAACCCGGCCGACCCCACCGACCCCACCGACCCCAGCACCGAGCGCACCGAGGCGCTCGGCACGAGGAGAACCTGACATGCCCTTCCTGCTGCGCTACGACCTCGACAGCTCCCGCCCCAGGGCAGGAGCGGCGTTCAAGGATCTCCTCGTGCGCGCCATCGCGCCGGGCATCGTGCTGTTCCTCGCGATCTACGGCTTCGGCCTGGCCCTGATGGGCCCGCTCAAGAGCTGGGACACCGCCGAGGAGCCGATCAACAAGGACCTCGAGTCGGGTCGCACCAGCCTGTGGAACTCCGTCACGATGGTGTGGTCGCACATCGGCAACACGGAGTACATCATCGGGTCCTGCCTGATCATCATCGCCCTGGTCTGGTGGCGCACCAAGGAGTGGTGGTATGCCGTGATCCCCGGCATCGCCATCGCGCTGCAGGCCAGCATCTTCGTCGCCGCGACCGAGCTCACCGGCCGCCCCCGGCCCGAGGTCAGCAAGCTCGACCCGGCGCCCCCGACCTCGTCCTACCCCAGCGGGCACGTCGGCGCGGCCACCGCGCTCTACCTCTCCCTCGCCTTCATGGCGCACCGGATCGACAACGTCGTCCTGCGCCGCCTCGTCCAGTTCGTGTGCGTCCTGATCCCGTTCCTCGTGGCCTACGCCAGGGCCTACCGTGGGATGCACCACGTCATCGACATCGTCGTAGGCATGCTCAACGGTGTCCTGTGCGCGCTGATGGCCTGGCTCTGGTTGCGCCGCAAGGAGGCTCGTTCGTCATGATGGCCCCGCACCACTACCACTTCGACCACGTGTGGCAGGTGCCGCTGCCGCTCGGCGAGGCCTACGACGTCCTGCTCGACGTCGACCGCTACGCGCAGTGGTGGCCCCAGATCCGGGCCACCGAGCCGCTGCCCGGGGACGCCCGACGCCTGTCGGTGCGCTCGCTGATCCCGGTGACGCTCAAGATCGTCGCCACCAAGCAGATCCTCGACCGCGACAACGGCGTGCTGCGCGTCGGCCTCGCCCAGGACCTCGTGGGCTATGCCCAGTGGGACCTGTCCTGGCAGGGCGACACCACCACCGCCGCCCGCTGGACCCAGGACGTCTATCTCACCAACCAGCACCTCGAGCGCATGCCGGTGACCAGCCACCGTCTGCTGCGGATCAACCACACGCACATGATGCGGGCGGGCGAGCAGGGGCTGCGCAAGTACCTCGCCGTCAGGCCAGACGCGTCATCTGCTGAGCAGTGATCCCGCTGCGGTCCACCCGATAGACCTTGGCGTCGTCGCGCTCGGTCACGCACGCCTGGACCTTGCCGTCGAGGACGTGCAGCGCCGCGCCGTCGTCGGCCGCCCAGCCCACCGGCAGCTCGCCCTCGCGCACCCACGACAGGTAGTGCGGGGCGCGCTCCGCCTCGCTGTCGAAGTGCGGCGAGAAGGACCCGCGCACGAAGCCCAGGCCGCCGCGCCAGGGGTCGATGCCGCCGAACGAGTCGGTCGTGCACGCCTCGCACCAGACGTTGGCCCCGGCACTCGTGCCGGCGAACACCACGTCACGCTCGGCCCGCAGGTCCCGCACCGCCTGGCTGACCCCGTGCGCGTCCCACAGCGCCATGAGGTTGACGGTCGAACCGCCCCCGACATACAGCAGGTCGATGTCCCCGAACCGCTCGAGGGCGTGCCGGGCGTCCTGCCACAGCGTGAGCACCATCGTCTGCACGCCCAGGCCGCCGAAGGCCGTGAGGAAGCGGTGGACGTACTCCGGGTCGTCGGCCGACGCTGTGGGCGCGAAGCAGACGAGGGGGTTGGACCTGCCCGTCAGCTCCAGGGCGTACCGGTCGAGGGCCGTGGCCGCGTTGTCGGGCGACATCGAGAAGCCGCCGCCACCCATGCAGAGGATGTGCGTCATGCCTCGACCCTAGTCAGCGGTCCCGGTCGTCGCGCGGCAGGGGTTGCTCCGGCCCGGGTGAGACGCCCCACACCTCGGCGCTCAGGGGGTGCGCAGCGAGCGCAGCCAGGACCGCGCGTGCTGGAAGTCCGCGTCCTGCGTGCCCGCGGCGACGGTCGCGGCGAGCCGGTCCGCGCGCGGATAGCTGCCGAGGAAGCGCACGTCCGCGCACACCCTCCGCAGGCCCATCAGCGCCTCGCCGACCCGCTCGTCGTCGACGTGCCCCTCGATGTCGATGCTGAAGCAGTAGCGGCCCATGCCCTCCCCGGTCGGGCGGGACTCGAGCCGGGTGAGGTTGATCCCCCGCACCGAGAACTGCTCGAGCAGCCCGAGCAGCCCGCCCGGGTGGTCCTCGTGCTGGTAGAGGACCATCGTCGACTTGTCGGCGCCGGTGGGCGCCGGACCGCTGCCCGGCCGGGACACCAGCACGAAGCGCGTGACGGCGGCTCGGTTGTCGCCGATGTCGCCGGCCAGCAGCTCCAGGCCGTGCACGGTGGCGGCGACGGGCGCGCACACGGCTGCGTCATACGGGGTCTGGTCCTCGGTCGGCCCACCGAGGCCGGCCGCGGCCGCCGCCGTCGACAGGGTCGGCACGTATGCCGCCTCGGGGAGCCGCGTGGACATCCAGCCGCGGACCTGGGCCCAGGCATGGGAGTGGGTGCCGACGGCGCGGACGTCCGCGAGCGTCACGCCCGCCGGTGCCGCGAGGACGAAGGTGATGGGGACGAGCATCTCGGCGACCACCACGAGCGGGTCGCCGGTGGCGAGGGCGTCCAGGGTGGCGCTGACGCCGCCCTCGACGGAGTTCTCGATCGGGACGACGGCCGCGTCGACCTCGCCCGCGCGCAGGGCCGCGAGGGCCGAGTCGACCGAGCCGTGAGGCACCCGCTCGGCGTCGGGCGCGGACGCCTCGGGCCGCTGCAGCAGGGCCTGCTCGGTGAAGGTCCCGGCCGGACCCAGATAGGCGTAGCGCATGCGGACTCCCTCGACGCGGGTGGACGCCCGCCGCCGCGGGTGCGGGGGCAGGCGTCCACGATCATGGCTCAGTCCGACGCGGTCAGCGCCTGCCTGAACGTCATGCGAGACGAGGTCTGCATGAGCGAGCGGCGGTACATCCGCTCGCCGAGGACCATCGCGACGGCGGCGAAGGCCAGGGTGAGCGCCAGGGCGATGACGCCCTCCCACCACTGCGCCGAGCCGTCCATGAGGCGCGTGGGCATGAGCATCGAGGAGAGCACCGGCACGTAGGACAGCGCCACCCGCCACGCCCCCGCCGCCATGAAGGAGGCGAAGAAGCCGATGATCAGCACCATCGTCAGCGGGGTCGTGGTCTGCTGGAGGTCCTCGTTGCGGGTCGCGAGAGAGCCCGCGACCGCCCAGATGCAGGCCAGGGCGAGGAAGCCCGCGAGGAAGAACAGGACGTACCAGATCGCCGCGGTCGCCACCCCGCCGAGCATCTCCTTGAACGGGGTGAAGCTGATCCCGACGAGCCCGACCGCGAGGTAGAGCACGATCTGGCCGACCGCGATCACGGTGTTGCCGATGACCTTGCCCGCGAGCAGCTGCCGCACGGGGATGGCCGAGGCGAGGATCTCGACGATGCGCGACTGCTTCTCCTCGATCACCGACTGGGCGATCTGCATGCCGAACATCAGCGCCGCGAAGTAGAAGAGCATGGCGAACACGCCTCCGACGACCTTGGCGGTGACCTCCTTGGACACGTCGGTCCCGGACAACGTGCGGGTGGTCACCGCGGTCTGCCGGCTGATGGCCTCGGGGGTCGTGCCCGCCCTGGCCGCCGTGGTGGCGAGCGTCTGCGAGGTGAGCACCTGACGGGTGGCCGAGGTCAGGTCGGTCGGCGCGGTCTCGTTGCTGGTGATCTGCCAGCCCTCGCCGGAGCGGGCGAGCAGGACGTCAGCATCACCGTCCTGGACCAGGCGCTCGGCGGCCGCCTGGTCGGCGACCTGGGTGACCTTGACCTCGTCGGAGTCGTCGCGGGCCGACATGGTCCGACCCACCGCCTCCGCGAGCGTCCGGCCCTCGGCCGAGGCCACGGCGACCGTCGTGGCGCTGGTGCGGCTCGCCATCCAGCCCTGGAACCCGGTGATCCCGATCAGCAGGACCATGGTGATGACGGTGCCGATGATGAAGTTCTTGTCGCGCAGCTTGACCGCCATCTCCCGGGCGGCGACCAGCTGCCAGGCGTTGCGGGGCGCGCGGCCCCCGCCCGGTGCCGCGGCGCCCTGACCTGCCGGCGTCGACGGGGAGGGATGCGTGTCGGGGGCCATCTGGGTGCTCATGCCGTCACCTCTCGGTAGATCTCGCTCAGGCTGGGGCGCACGCGGGCGAACTCGGTGACCGTGCCGCGTGCGAGGGCCTCGGTCAGCAGCCGGCGGTCGGCGCCGGCCTCGAGCAGCTCGACCAGGGCCGACGGGCCGTCGACGTCGACCACGTGCAGCCCCGGCTGGGACCGCACCCATCCGGCGTCGCCGCCCAGGACGATGCGATGACGCTGCGGCCCCCTCGACCGCAGCTCGTCGGCGGTGCCCTGGGCGACGACGCGGCCCTTGCTCAGCACGACCAGGCCGTCGCACAGACGGTCCACGAGGTCGAGCTGGTGGCTGGAGAAGAGCACGGGCACGCCGGTGCGGGTGTGCTCTCGCAGGAGGTCGACCATCGTGTCGACGCTGGCCGGGTCGAGCCCGGAGAACGGCTCGTCCAGGATCATCACGCGGGGCCGGCTCATCACGGCCGCGGCGATCTGCACGCGCTGCTGGTTGCCGAGCGACAGCGACTCGAGCTTGTCCTTGGCGCGGTCACCGAGGCCGAACCGCTCGAGGTGCTGGTCCGTCGCCTGCTGGGCGTCCGGGCGCGACATCCCGTGCAGCCGACCGAGGTAGACGAGCTGGTCGGCGATCCCCTGCTTGGGGTAGAGGCCGCGCTCCTCGGGCATGTAGCCGAACGTGCGGCGGTCCGCGGTGGTCACCTCATGACCGTCCCAGCGCACCTCGCCCTCGTGGATCTGCAGCAGGCCCATGATCATCCGCATGGTCGTCGTCTTGCCGGCGCCGTTGCCGCCCACGAAGCCGATCAGCTGCCCCCTCGGCACCGCGAACGACACGTGGTCCACGGCGGTGTGGTCGCCGAACCGCCGCGTCAGGTCCTGGACCTCGATCACGTCTCACCCCTCCTCGTGCGGGTGGCCCCGGAAGCGGTTCTTCCGGCATACGGCCTGCTCGCACCACCCAACCTAGGAGGTCGCGAGGGGGCGCACCTCCCCCGCGAGGATGATCTCGTCGCGGGGCTACTCCCCCGGCTGGATGAGGCCCGACTCGTAGGCGAGGACCACGGCCTGCACCCGGTCCCGCAGGTGCAGCTTGGCCAGGCAGCTGGACACGTGCGTCTTGACCGTCGCCTCGCCGACGAAGAGCTCGCGGGCGATCTCGGCGTTGGAGAGCCCGCGGCCCACGAGGACGAGCACCTCGCGCTCCCGCTCGGTCAGGGTGGCCAGGGCGGCCGTATGCCGGGAGCCGGCCGCCGTCTCGGCGGGTGCGGGACCCTCGGCCGCCGCCATCTGGGCGATGACCCGGCGGGTGACCTCGGGAGCGAGGAGGGCGTGCCCGTGGCCGACCGCGCGGACGGCGTCGACGAGCTGGTCGGGGTCGGCGTTCTTGAGCAGGAAGCCGCTGGCGCCGGCGCGCAGCCCGTCGAAGAGGTAGTCGTCGTTGTCGAAGGTGGTGAGGATGAGGACCTTGGCGAGGTCCTCGGCGGCGATCACGCGGGTCGCCTCGATCCCGTCCATGACCGGCATCTGCACGTCCATCAGGACCACGTCGGGGTGCAGGCTGCGGGCCTGGTCGACGGCGACCGCGCCGTTGGCGGCCTCGCCGACGACCTCGAGGTCGTCCTCGACCGACAGCATCAGCCGGAACCCGTTGCGCACCAGTGCCTGGTCGTCCGCGAGCAGCACCCGCAGGACCTGCGCGCCGCCCACCATGTCGTTCCCCCGGTCGTCCCCCATGGCCGACACCCTAGCGACCTGCTCGGACGCAGGTGTCCCCAGTCCTCGCTGGCAGGGGTCACGTGCCCCCGGCCGCGCGGCCCCGGTCACGAGCCGGAGGTCAGCGGGAAGCGGACCCGGACGCGATAGCCGCCCGTGGCCCGGGGGCCGATCTCGGAGGTGCCGCCGTGGGAGGCGATGCGCTCGCGCATGCCGAGCAGCCCCAGCCCCGACCCGGAGGTGCCGGGCCGCGGTCGCCCCTCGTCGAGCACCTCCGCCTCGACGAACCTCCGCTCACCCTCGCGGTCGATGCGCACGACCACCCCCGCGGCGTGCGCGGTCGAGTGGCGGCGGACGTTGGCGAGCGCCTCCTGGACGGTGCGATAGATCGACAGCCCGACCGGCATCGGGACCTCGGTGAGCGCACCCGGCCGGTCCTCGACGACCTGGTAGGTGACGGTGAACCCCGGGCGCGACGCGGCGTTGACCAGCTCGGCGACCTGGTCGACCCCCGGCTGGGGAGCGCGGTCGCGGTCTGCAGCCGCGTCGTCGGTGGCCGCTGCACCGGGGTCGCCCCCGGTCGGCCGGTCCGTGCGGCGCAGGGTGCCGAGCAGCCCGCGCATCTCGCCGACGGCCTGCCGCGAGGACTCCTCGACCTGGCCCAGCGCCGCGGCCGCCGCCTCGGGGTTGCGGTCCAGCACACGGCGGGCAGCCGCAGCCTGGACCCCCATGACCGAGACGTGGTGGGCGACGACGTCGTGCAGCTCGCGAGCGATCCGCAGCCGCTCCTCGACGACCTTGCGGTCGGCCAGCTCGTCGGCCTGCTGCGCGAGCTGGACCGACTGACGCTCGAGCAGGTCCCGCGAGCGCGCCTGCCGCCAGGCGGCCTGGCCGCCGACGATGCCGCCGCCGAAGTAGACGAGGTTGGTCACGACGTCGAAGACGACGGAGGCCTGGACGATCGGGAACAGCCCCTGGGCGGGCCGGACGTCGTCGCGACGGTCGAGGATCTCCTGCACCGCCGTGCCGAGGGCGTACTGCCAGGCGATCCAGCCGAACATCAGGACGAGGACGGCCCCGACCAGCCCGAGCATGGCCCGCCGCGAGCGCGCCCACGCCACCCCGGTGAACAGCGCGAAGACGTAGACGCACTGCATCGTGAACCCCCGCATGACCTCGCTCACCGTGATGCCGACGAGGAACATGTGCAGCTGCAGGAGCCCCATGACGAGCAGCGGGTGGCTGCGCCGCCAGACGAGCGGCAGCGTGCCGAGCGCGATGAGCAGGTGCTGGACCCAGACCGGGTGGTCGACGTAGCGGGGATCCGCGATGCTGCGGACGAGCTCCATGCCGAGCGCGCCCCAGACCCACAGCGCCAGGGCGATCCACAGGTCGTTGCGGCGTTGGGACGCCGTCGGCCCTGGACGCTCCCACAGGTCGTCGACGGCGAAGAACGCACGGATGCGCTCGCCCGCGGCGGTCAGGGTGGTGGCCATGGGCGAGATCCTAGGGGCGAGCACCGACGGACCACCTCCCTCTCGAGGCGGAGAAGGACCCGCCCCTGCTGTCCGATCTGGACGACTGGTCGATCTGGCCGATAGCCCGGTCGGTCGGCCGATAGCCCGGGCGGTCGGCCGGTTGCGGGGGCGAGTGGCGCTGAGGCGGGCGGACGCGCTGCGCCTGAGCGGGTCTGTCAGGGGTGCGTCCTAGGCTGACGCCGTGACCACCCCCTCCCGCCTGATCGCCCTGCTGGGCGGTATGACGGCCCTGTGCCTCCTGCTGCTCGGCGTGGTCACCGGGGCCGGGGTCGCCGCGGGCGCTCCTCGCGCTACCGCCTCCGTCCGGCCGGCCGGCGAACGGCCGCCCACCGAGCGGCCGGGCCCCGGCCCGGTCGTCGTGGTGGGCCTGCCCGGGCTGGACGCCCACGACCTCGACCCCGCCCGCACGCCCTCCCTGTGGTCGATGCTGGAGGGTGGCGCATCGTCCTCGCTGATCGTGCGGTCCGTGCACCTCACGACCTGCCCGGTCGACGGGTGGCTGACTCTCGGCGCGGGCGGGCGCGCGGCGCAGCCCGACCAGGGCGACGACCCGCGTCCGCCCTGCTCAGCCCTCCCCTCGGTCGGGTCGGACGGCGTGATGACGGGGTGGCAACGCTATGTCGAGGCGGCGTCCCGCACCCGCCAGGACAGTCGGCTCGGCAGCCTCGCGGCGACGCTGGGACAGCGGGGCGACTGCGTCGCGGCGATCGGGCCTGGTGCGGCGGTCGGCGCCGCCGACGGCGACGGCCGGGTGGGGAGCGCGACGGCATACGAGCCCTCGACGTTGCCGGCCGACCTGGCCCGGTGCCCGGTGACGCTCGTCGACCCGGGCGGGCTGACGACCCGCGACCGGGGTGCGCGGGCGACCCAGCTGGCGGGGCTCGACGCCCGGCTCGGCGAGGTGCTGGCCGCCACGCCCGAGAACGCCACCGTGATCGTCGCGGGGCTGGCCGACGACGGGCCCGCCGAGCGCGTGCGCGTCGTGCTCGAGAGGGGTCCGGGCATCGCGCCCGGCACGCTGCGGTCCTCGGCGACCCGGCAGGACGGCATGGTCCTGCTGACGGACCTGGCCCCCGAGGTCGTCGCGCTGCGCGGAGGCAGCGGGCCGGCGTCCTGGACCGGCGACGCGTGGACCGTCCTGCCCGACGACGGCACGGCGGCGGCGCGCCGGGAGACGATGGTCGACACGGCGCAGGCGGCGCACCAGGTGCAACCGCTCGCCGACCCCTTCTTCAAGACCTGGGCGATCGGGCAGCTGGTGCTCTACCTCGGGGCGCTTCTGCTCGCGCGACGCTCGTCTACCGGCGACGCGACGCGCAGGCGGCTGGCGCGTGGCGTGCGCGCGGTGGCCGTGGTCGCGGCATGCGTCCCCGCCGCCACCTATCTCGCGGCGCTCGTCCCCTGGTGGCGGGTGGGGCCGCCGCTCCTCACGCTCAGCGCCGTCGTGGCCGCCGTCGCCCTCGTGCTCGGATCCATGGCGCTGGCCGGCCCCTGGCGGCGCCACCCGCTCGGGTCGCCGGCCGCGGTGGCCGCCATCACCGCCCTCGTCATCGCCGGCGACGCCGTCACCGGCTCGCGCCTCACGCTCTCCACGCTCATGGGCGAGCAGCCGACGATCGGGGGCCGGTTCTACGGCCTCGGCAACGTGGCGTTCGCGCTCCTGGCCACGTCGGTCCTGCTGCTCTGCGTCGCGGTGGCCGACCTGGGCGCGCGTCGCGGCCGTCCGCGAGCCGGCGCCCTCGCCGCGCTGGCGATCGGTCTGGTCGCCGTCGTGGTCGACGGGTCTCCCACCTGGGGAGCCGACCTCGGCGGGCCCGCCGCACTCCTGCCCGCCGTCGCTGGTCTGGTCGTCGTGGCGCTCGGGCTGCGCCTCGGCTGGGGACGGGTCCTGATGGTCGGCCTCGTGACGGTCCTCGCCCTCGTCGGGCTGGCGGTCGTGGACTACCTGCGGCCCGCGTCGTCCCGCACGCACCTCGGACGGTTCGTCCAGACCGTGCTCGACGGCGGCGCGCTGGACGTGATCACCCGCAAGGCCCAGCAGAACCTCGACATGCTCACCGGCTCTCCCCTGGCGATGCTGATCCCGGTCGGCCTGGTCCTCGTGATCGTGGCCCTGCTGCGCCCGCACTCAGCGCTGGGTCGGCCCCTGCTGCCGGCCTACGACCGCGTCCCGCTGCTGCGCACCGGGCTGATCTGCATCGTCGTCATGTGGTTGATCGGCTTCGTCATGAACGACTCCGGCACCGCCATCCCCGCCGTCGGCGCTACGGTGCTCGTGCCACTGCTGATCGCTGCCGTGCTGGACGCACGAAGGACCGACCGCAGATTCAATCGAGGAGGCCGAGGAACTGGCGGCGCGCCCTCATGGCGTGGATGACGAGCTGGTTGCCGCTGTCGAAGGTCACGATCACGAGCTCGAGAAGGCGTCCATGGCGGTCGAACACCAGCACGAATTGCTTGGCAGGGATGTCGTCGTCCGGCTCACTCTCGTACGCACGATGAGCGACGGCGTGCAGGATATCTTTCTCGCCGATGCCGTGCTTGAGGGCCGAATGGTTGACCCTCACGCGACGTAAGCGCGGATCGCCGCTCGGATGATGTCCGAGCGGCTCGTGTTCTCGTGCTCCGCACGCTCATCGAGGGCTCCGATGAGCGAGACGTCGAGCCGGACGGGGACGACGCGACCCGGACCATCGCCCTTCGACTTGCGGCCACGCTTGCGCAGCGCCTCGACGTCATAGCCGCGTTCCGCCTCATCAGCCCAGGCCTGGATCATCTCGTCGGTGACCGGCACCCCGTTGACTGTCTCCATCATCAAATCGTATTACGATATAGGCAACCCCGACAAGACCCTCTGAACGCCGATCTACAGCATGCCTAGGCGCTCGCCGGGCTGAGAGGCGAAGTCAGTGACCTAGGGTGGGATGGTCTCGCGCATCGCGAGAGACACTCTCCTCACGATGATCTGGGGGCCTGTCGTGCAGACCATGGTGATGACGGGTGCGAGCCGGGGCATCGCGGGAGAGGCCCTCGCGAGGATCGTCGATGCCGCCCCAGGCGCGCACGTGCTGGTCGTCGTCCGAGACGCGGCGCGACAGGCCTGGGCGTCAGCGTTCGACGAGGTTCGGCTCGTCGAGGCAGATCTGGCCAGGCTGCCCGACGTCGCTTCTGCCGCTCAGCACATCGCTCGCCTCGTCGACAGCGGCGAGGTGCCCCCGATCTCGACGATGGTGCTCAACGCCGGCATCCAGCGCGTGGATGCGAACGGCCGCACCGAGGATGGCTTCGAGCCGACGTTCGCGGTCAACGTCCTGGCCAACCACGTCCTCGTGAGGAGCTTGGCCGATCGGCTCCAGCCAAGGGGGCGGGTGGTGATCACCGTCAGCGACACCCACTTCGGCGACCTGAGGCACAACCTGGGCATGGTCCCAGGCCCGCAGTGGCGAGATCCCCACGTCCTGGCCAGGCCCGGCGCTTTCGACCGGCCGGGCACCCTGCGGGCCGGCCGCACCGCGTACTCGACCAGCAAGCTGGCAGCGATCCACCTGATGCACGAGTACGCCCGCCGCTACCCCGAGCGGGTCGTCCTCGGCTACAACCCGGGCTTCGTGCCCGCCACCGGACTTGCTCGCGATGCGGGCCCGCTCACCCGCTACGCGATGCAGCACGTGCTCCCCCTGCTGGCCAGGACTCCGGTCGTCGGCACGGTTCAGGGCGCCGGACGTCAGCTGGCCGACCTCGCCCTGGGGCGACTCGACGCCCCGGCCGGCGCCTACGTCGACCGCGACCGGGTCGCCCGCTCCTCGCCTCAGTCCTACGACCCGGCCCGTGAACGGCAGCTCTGGGAGGCCGCCGAGAGGCTGACCGGCCGCGCGTGACCGAGCTCGTCTCGTCGAGCCACGAGGGCGGCACGACGCGGTTGCCAGCACCCGAGGGCCGGCTCCTGCTCGACGGCACCATGATCAGGTGGAGCGGGACCGCCTCTGCGCGTCACAGCTGCAGGTGCAGGCGCAGGGCCTCGTCGACGGCGGCCATGAGGTGCGCGGGGACCCGGCCCACCGCCGACCCCACACGCTCGACGGCGATCGAGCACACCTGCTCGGCCTGAGCCTTGGAGTCCACCCGGAGGCCGGTCTCGCTCGCCGCGAGCAGCACCTGGAACGGAAAGACCCGCTCGACGTTGCTGGTGACCGGCACGACGGTCACCGCTCCGCGACCGAGCCGTCGTGCCGTCGTGTTGGCCCGGTCGTTGCTGACGAGGACAGCAGGGCGACGCTTGTCGGCCTCGCTGCCGCGCACCGGTTCGAGGTCGACCAGGACGATCTCACCCCGCAACATCGGTGAGCCCGTCCGACGAGGCCGGAGCCCACGCATCCTCGTCACCCAGGACGGCCCATTCTTCCCAGGCGGCGGCATAGGCGGCCTCCAGCTGCGGGTCCTGGAGACGGCGAATGGCCTGCTGGACGCCGGCCGACCTCGACTCGAGCCCGGACTGCTCGACATACCGGTCGAGGGCCGCGAGATCCTGGGCGCTGAGACTCACACTCACCTTCATGCCACGACACTACCCGGATAGCATCGCGATTACTACCCAGGTAGCACGCTCATTCGACCTCCGAGGACCTGGGGCCGCGACCCGGCGCCTTCTCCGGATCGTCCTGCGCAGGCATGAGGAACACGTACGCCTCCCACGGGGCCACCCCCTCAGGGTGACTCCACCGGGACCTACCCGAGCGCGACCCGTACTCGCGGACCACCGCCTGCAGCCGCTCCTGGAGCTCCGCGCCCTCCTCGGGCGTGAGCCACAGGCGCTCCCGCGACACCATGCCGACCTCGTCGGACCCCTGATCGGCGCGCGCCAGCATGCGATGAACCCCGGCCTGGAGGTCCTCGAACCAGGAGGACAGCGATCGTCGGCTGGTGGTGGATCCGGCCAGCCGGTGCGCCTCCGGCGTGATGGCGATCGAGGTGGCGGCGCTGCGCCACGGCCGCTCACGACGGTCGCCGGTGGTCTCGTCGCGGGTCGCGATCCCCCACCGCTCCAGGGCGCGCAGGTGATAGCTCGTGGCCGACGGGGTCAGGCCCACGAGACGCGATGCCTCCGTGGCGGTCAGCACCTCCCCGGCATACAGCTCGGCGATCAGCCGCTGGCGTGCGGGGTGCGCGATGGCTCGCAGAGCCTGCGGATCGGTGATCGTGAGCGCGTCGGGTCGGCCGGCCATGAGGCCAGGCTAGTTGCCGGGCTCATCATGAAGCAGTACCTTCACATATGTGAAACAAATCCTTCACACCTATGTCGCTGCCTTCTCGCACCGGGACGCGGTCATCCTGCTCGCCGCCGGAGCCCTGTCGACGGTCGGTGACGCCATGGCGCTGGTCGCCCTCACGCTGCGGACGCACGACACCCAGGCCGGGCCGTATGCCGTGGCCGGCCTCCTCGTGTGCTTCGCCCTGCCCCTGGTGCTGACCATGGGGATCGCTGGATCCGTCGCGGACCGCGCGGACTCGCGCACCGTCCTCGTCACCGGCAGCCTGGTCCAGGCAGCGGCCGCCGGGGGGCTGGCGCTCACCACCGACTACGCCGCGACGCTCGTCCTCGTCGCCCTCCTGCAGACGGCGTTCGCCTTCACCAGCCCCCTGTGGACGAGCCTGCTGCCGCTGGTCGCCGGGGACGAGCTGGCCGGTGTCCTCGTCTCGCTGCGCCAGGGCCTGCGCACGGCCTCCACCCCCGTCGGCGCGGCCGCTGGCGGGCTGCTCGTCCAGCACCAGGGCGCGTCGGCAGCCCTGGCCATCGACGCCGCGAGCTTCCTCGCCCTGACCGTCGCGGCGCTCCTGCTGCGCACCCGCCGCCGGCGGGCCGCACAGCCGGATCGCCTCTCGGCCTCCCCGGGGCCGGCGCTCCGGATCCTGCGCGGCCACCCGACGACCGGCATCCTCGTGGCGGCCGTGCTGCCGTTCATCCTGACCCTGGAGTCCGTCAACGCCGTCGAGGTCTCCCTGCTGCGGGACGTGCTGCACGCGAACGCGGCCGACTACGGATGGGCCGAGGCTGCCGCCGGGGTCAGCGCCACCGTCGGAGCCCTGCTGGCCGGAACCGTCACCACCTCCTCACGGCGGGCCCGGCTGCTCCTGGGGACGCTGGTGCTCGTCGCGGCCACCCAGGCCGGGCAGGGACTGGCGATCTCGGTGGGAGTCTTCGTCGTCCTGGGATGCGTGGTCGGCGGCCTCCTCGGCGCCACCAACACGTGGCTCATCGCCGTCCTCCTCGCCGAGATCCCGGACCGCGAGCGCGGCCGGGTCCTGGCGGCGGTCGAAGGGGCGGCACGCGCCTGCACGGTGGCGGCGCTCGCGCTCGGCGGGACGCTCAACCTGCTGGTGGGGCCGCGGACGGCATACCTGGTCGTCGGCGCAGCCGGACTGGCGATCAGCACGACGGGCGCCATCGCCCACCACCGAGCAACGCGGGCGACCCCAGCAACCCCAGCAGCCGGGCCGACCCCGGTGAGCCCGGGCACCAACGACGAGGTCGCTCAGCCCGAGTGAGGCCCGACCTGCTGCGCCCAGCGGCTCCAGCGCACGCGCTCGTGCGACCGGACCAGCTCGACGATCGCCCAGATGCCGGTGACCAGCGCCAGGGCGAGGCCACCCCAGGTCATCACCATCGTCCAGGCCGGTGGCCCGCTGGACCCGGCGTCGGCGAGGTCCATCCCGATGGAGCAGCCGACGGCCCACAGCGCCGCCCCTAGCAGGGCCAGCCCCGCCAGGATGGCGGCCTTGGCGTAGCTGCGGATCCAGCCGCGATCGCTCTGCATGACGTGGTTCCCTCCCCTTGTCAGCGTGCAGCCCCACCGTCGCACCGCGACCTGAGAGATGACCGGACGCCGTTCGGCGACGGGCACCCGTCAGGGGTCGACGGCGCGACGTGCACGGCGTACGATCGATGTATTGATCCGAATGCCCTTCGGATCAAAGTGCACCGCCCCCCGGGCCAACCATCGGCGGGCATACCAGCCGAGGAGTCCTCATGGGCACCAGCGCACCTCCCGCCAGCATCGTCATGTCCCGCATCTTCGACGAAGGCTTCGCCACCGGCGAGGGGGCCATCGTCGACGAGCTCTGCTCCCCCGACCTGGTCGAGCACCAGTTCGGCCTCGCCGGCACCGGCCAGCAGGCCATCGAGCACGTCAAGGCCGCGATGCGGGCCGTCCACACGGCCGTGCCCGACATCGCCTTCACCATCGAGGACGAGGTCAAGGACGGCGACACCATCTGGGTCCGCGTGCGGGCGCAGGGCACGGCGACCGGACCCTTCTTCGACCCGCCGAGCAGACGGCCGCTGGACTTCACCGTGGTGGACGTCGCCCGGGTCGTCGACGGCCGCATCGTCGAGCACTGGGGCGTCCCGGACCGGTTCGCCATGCTGGCCCAGTCGGGGGTGCTCGAGCGCCTAGGCTGACCGCGCAGCACGACCCCCACTCTCAGGAGCCGCATGAGCGCGTCGGCCGACGCCACCTCGCCCCGGCGCTACCGCTCGTCGAGGCGCACCGAGCAGGCGGCCGCCACCCGCGACCGGATCGTCGACGCGGCACGTCACCTCGTCGTCGAGCAGGGGTATGCCGCCACCACCGTCTCGCAGGTGGCCGCGCGCGCCGGGGTGGCGGTCGACACGGTCTACGCGGCGGTGGGCCGCAAGCCGGAGCTGCTGCGGCAGGTGCTGGAGACGGCCATCTCGGGCACGGACACCGCCGTGGCCCCCGAGGACCGCGACTACGTCAGGGCCGTGCGGGCGGCCCCGACCGCGCGGGCCAAGCTGGCGGCCTACGTCGACGGGCTCCTGCTCCTGCAGCCGCGCCTGGCGCCGGTCGTGCTCGCGCTGCGCGACGCCGCCGCCACAGACCCCGAGTCGGCGGATCTGTGGGGCGAGATCACGCAGCGTCGGGCGGGCAACATGCGTGACTTCGCACGAGACCTCAGGGCGACGGGCGAGCTGCGGGCGGACCTGGACGACGACGAGGTCGCCGACATCATCTGGAGCATGAACGCCCCGGAGTACTGGACCCTGCTCGTCGACGAACGCGGCTGGAGCACACAGAGATTCGGGGCGCATCTCGTGGACTGCTGGTCACGGACGCTGCTCGCCCACCCGTGAGGGCCAGGCAGCTCAGGCGCTCGGTCGGGCAACAGCTCAGGCGCTCGGTCGGGCAGCGCGGCGGGCCCGCAGGCGCCGCACGGCGAGCGCCCGCCACACGTCGCGGTACTGCGCGGCCCGGTGCAGCTGGCCACGCCAGTCCGAGCCGGTGACGCGGTGGTGCACCGCGCACGGCACCTCGACCACCCGCAGTCCGGCGGCGAGCACGTCGATCGTCATCGCCGTCTCGACGCCCCACCCGGCCGCCAGGGGTTGCGCCGCGTCGTAGGCCTCGCGGGTCAGGCAGCGCATCCCCGACAGGGGCTGCGTGGGCGTCCAGCCCGTCAGCGACCGGATGCCCTCACGAGCCAGCCGCACCACGAACCCGTGACCCCCACCGGCGGAGCGCTGCGGGGGCAGGATCGCGATGGCGAGGTCGGCCTCGCCGCCGGCCACGGGCGGCACGAGCACCCCCACCTCGGCGGCGGAGTCCTCGAGGTCCGCGTCGACGAGCAGCAGCAGCCGCCGGGCCGTCCCGGTCCGGCCCTCGTGCTCGTCGCGGCGCTCGACCACGGCCGCCCCGGTCTGCAGGGCGGCGGCCTTGCCGCGGTTGCGGGTGTGCCGGGCGACCACGGCGCCTGCGCCATGGGCGATGGACTGCGTGCCGTCGCGCGACCCGTCGTCGACGACGACGACCAGGTCGACGCCGGGGATGGCGGACGCGGCCCGGATCGTCGAGGCGATCCGCGCGGACTCGTCCTTGGCCGGGATGACGACCGCCACCGGCCGTGCGTGGTCACCGCTCACGGCGGACCCTCCGTCAGCGCAGGGTGATCTGGCGGCTGAGCAGACCCGAGCGAGCCCGTCGCTCGTCCGCCGACAGCGGCGTGCTGCCGGCCAGGGCCTCGGCATACCGCTGCTGCATCTGCTGGGCGGGGTCGGAGAAGGAGGCGGGGTCCGCCTCGGGGTCGACCTCCCAGACGGGGATGAGCAGCCCGCAGGCGCGGAAGGCGCCGAGCAGGCGGTGGGTGTCGGTCAGGGCGCTCTCGCCGCGCGCGTGCAGGCGGGCGAGTGCGTCGGTGGCGGCATCCTCGTCGTCGGGGAGCACCTGGCGGACATAGGCACGGTCGCCGATGAGGCACCAGTAGGCGGACCGCACGCCGTCCAGCTTGACGGTGGGGATGGCGCTGTCGTTGGCGCGCTGCAGCGACTCGCGCCCCTCTTCGTCGAGGTCGCCGTCACCGACCCAGAAGTCGAAGCCCTCGTGCACCGTGATGTCGAGGGGGGCGGACGGGTCGAGGAGGTCCTGCAGGCGGGGGGTGTCCTCGGTGGCGAGGGGCAGCGTCGCGACCGGGCTGCCGGGCTCGGTCTCGGCGGCGGCCAGGAGCACCTGGGCGAGGTCGCGGCTGGCGTCGCCGCTGCTCGTCCCGGACTGCAGGCCCGCCAGGACCTCACCGTCCGCGCGGCGCAGGCCGGGCCAGGCGAGGGGCAGCACCGTCACGAGCGTCGCGGTCGACACGTCGGCCACCGGCTCGCGCAGCGTCACCGTGGCCATCGCGGCGGGCACGATCTCGCGCATCGCCACGAGGTCGGTCTCGCCCACCAGGCCCTCGAAGGGGCGGCGCGCGAAAGGTGCCGGACGGGTCTTCTTGGTGTCGCCCTTGCGACGAGATGCCTTGCCCATGCAGGCCACCCTAGCGGGGCGCCAGGGTGCCGGCCGGTGTCAGCGGGTGCGGCGTCGGGACGGGCCACCCAGCGCGGCCCAGACCGTGCGGGAGCCGTTGGGCTGGTCGAGGTAGCCCCACTCGTGGGCGAAGGCACGCACGATCCGCAGCCCGCGACCGCGGGTCTGCCAGGGGGTCTGCCGCACGGGGTGGGGCGTGGACGAGGACCCCCCGTCGGTGACGTCCACCTCGACCACCCCCTTGCGCAGGGTCCAGTGCACCCGCAAGACGTCGCCCGGCATCGGACCGGCGTGCTGCACGGCGTTGGCGACGAGCTCCGAGATGGCCTGGACGGCCTCGTCCAGCGTCGTGTCGGCGACGCGCTCGTCCGCAAGGCTGGCGCGCAGCTCGGCCCGAGCCTGCTCGGCGGACGTCGCGTCCCACGGCACCATCACGGTCTTGTCGACCTCGTCCAGGTTGCGCACGCGCGGTGGCATGGGCTCGTCCTCTCGTGCAGCGGCGCGGTCGGTCCGACGGCATACGTGCCTCGGCCGACCGCCAGTGAGCAGGGGTCCGGATCACGCGTGCCCCTGCGTTGGTTCGTCGACGCCCGGATACCCCGTCAGGCGTGCGCGGAACCCCTGCACGCGGTCGGTCTCACGAGTCGGGGGCGACCGCCCACGCGCATAGGTCGCGGGGGCGAGGGGTAGGTGAGCGGAGATATCCGTCGCCGCGAGCCAAGGGAGCCACCATGAGCGACCAGCACGATCTGCGCACCGAACGATCCCACGAGGGCCTCGGCCGCCAGGAGAGCGATCGCCAAGACGCCCTGGCCACGGTCACCCGCAGCGAGGAGGAGCTCTTCGTCACCACCCGCCCGGTCGAGAGCGGCCGGGTGCGAGTGTCCAAGCGCGTCGTCACCGAGGAGCGGACCATCACCGTGCGCCGCGAGGAGCTCGTGGTGGAGGAGCTGCCGGCGCGGGCGTCCCTGCCTGCAGACCACGACGGTGTGACCGGCGCCGGTGACCGTGCCGACGGCGAAGACAGGGACGGCTGGGGAGACCGCGACGCACAGGGGCGGGGCAACCCGGCCAAGGAGGCAGCCCTGGCCGCGGGCGAGCCACACCGCCCGCAGGGCCACCGCGACGACGACGGCGAGCTGCAGCAGGACGCCGCCATCGAGATCGTGCTCCACGAGGAGCAGGTCGTCACGCGGGTCGTGCCGATCGAGCGTGTCCGGGTCTTCGTGGACCGGGTGACCCGTGAGCAGGTCGTCGAGGAGGAGCTCGCCAAGGAGGTCGTCAGCATCGAGCGCGAGGACACCCCGCGCGCCGACCGCTGATCACCGACGGCTGATCACCATCCGCCGCCGGCCAACCGCTGACGGCCGGCCCGCTCTGCGAGCCGCGGCGTCCTAGGGCGCCGCGGGGCCGGCGGTCGGCCGGTGGAGCCAGGCTTCTGCCACGGTCGCGAACGGCTCGGCCTGGGTCTCGACGAGCACGAGCATCCGTCGCGCCTCCGCCTCGGCCGACGTGACCAGCTCCGGCGGGTACGCGAACTCGACCTGGTGGTCGGCGAACTCGTCCTCGTCGTCGACGAAGATGCGCCCGTTGCGGCGCTCCACGACGTCCAGGTCGAGGTCCACCATCGAGACGGTCGCCACCCCGTCCACACGTGACCACAGGGGCACCGTCGTGATGTCCACGTAGTGCCGCACCTTGTGCGGATCCGCGTTGGTGGTGAGGACGTGCCCGGACTGGCGCGGGACGCACACCACGCTGTGGTGCTCGTTGTCGAAGGATCGCCCGGGGCGGGTGATCGGGGCGCCCACCGGCACCGCGACCCAGTGGCCGTGCTCGTCGCGGCCGAGGTAGGACCCGTCATACCTCCAGTGCGGGCCCCCGTCCCACTTGCTGAAGCGGATGGCGACGGGCTCCCCCTCGACGAGGATGAGGGGCTCTCGGGGCTGCTGCTCGTTCACCTGCCAGAGACTAGCCCCCGCCCTTTGCGACAATGGGCGCGTGCCCCTCCTCTCCCGCCTGTATGACGATCTCCTGCGCCCCGCCCTCTACTCCGTCTCGGGCGGCGACGCCGAGCAGGTCCACGCGCGCACGCTGCGCCTGATGGCCCTCGCCGAGCGCCGGCCCGAGCTGCTCGCGCCGCTGCGGTCGAGGTGGGCGACCGACGCCCCGGTCGAGGTGGGCGGGGTGCGCTTCGGCAACCGCGTGGGTCTGGCCGCCGGCATGGACAAGGACGGGCGCGCGCTGTCGGTGTGGCCAGCCCTCGGGTTCGGCTTCGTCGAGGTGGGGACCGTCACGCGGCACCCGCAGCCCGGCAACGACCGGCCCCGGCTGTTCACCCTGCCGAAGTCGGACGCCGTGATCAACCGGATGGGCTTCAACAACGCCGGGGCCGACGCCCTGGCCGACCGCCTCGACGCCCACCGCCCCGCGGTCACGCTCGGCATCAGCATCGGCAAGTCCAAGGTCACGCCGCTCGGGGAGGCGGTGGAGGACTACCGCTACTCCTTCGGCCGGCTGGCGCGGCACGCGGACTACGTCGCCATCAACGTGTCCTCGCCCAACACCCCGGGCCTGCGCGAGCTGCAGGACAAGGGCGCGCTGCGCGAGATCCTGTCCGCGCTGCGCAGCGACAGCGCCGCGGTCGGGCGGGAGGCGGGGCGCGATCTGGGGCACGAGGCACACGACGCAGCGCACGCGGTGCCGATCTGGGTCAAGGTCGCGCCCGACCTCACCGAGCCCGCACTGGCCGAGCTGCTCGCGGTCTGCCTGGACGTGGGGGTGGCCGGGATCATCGCGACCAACACCACCCTGTCCCGCTCCGGCCTGGACCAGACCGAGCTGTCGTATGCCGCGCAGCCGGGCGGCCTCTCGGGTGCTCCGCTCCGCGCTCGTGCGGTCGAGGTGGTGAGGTTCGTGCACGACGAGACGGCCGGCGCGCTGCCGATCATCGGGGTGGGCGGGCTCCGCTCGGCGGACGACGCCCTGGCCATGCGTGACGCCGGGGCCTCGCTGGTGCAGGTCTACACGGCGTTCGCGCTGCACGGGCCGATGGTGGTGCGAGAGCTGGCGCGAGCGCTGGCCTGAGTCGGCCGGCGGTGGCCTGACCGGACCCGGACAGGCCACCGCCGCCGCACCCGCGTGGCCGACGAACGGCAGGCGGAGGTGCGGCGGCGGTGCGAGAGCTGCTCGGCGGCTCAGTTCTTGAAGGCGTCCTTGACCTTCTCGCCGGCCTGCTTGAGGTTGGCGCCCATCTGGTCGCCCTTGCCCTCGGCCTGCAGCTCCTCGTCGCCGGTGACCTTGCCCGTGGCCTCCTTGGCCTTGCCGGACACGTCCTGACCCTTGTTGTCCATCTTGTCGTCGAGACCCATGAGGTTTCCCTTTCGTTCGACTGGCCCGGTCCGTGACGACCGGTTCCCCCGAACCTACCCCGCGTGAGTCCCGCTCACACCTGGCGGGCGAGTGGTGCTTTCGTCGGTCCTGGCCGCGGCCAGCTGCGGCGGGGTCACGAACAGAGCCTCCGCCACCCTGGCCCCGCGCAGGTCGGCGTCCCGCAGGTCGGCACCCAGCAGGTCCGCGCGCGCCAGGTCGGCGTCGCGCAGGTCGGCCGCGATCAGCAGCACTCCCCTCAGGTCCGCGCCGCGCAGGTCCGACCCGGCCAGTGCCGCCCGGACCAGGTCGGCCCCCGGCCTGATCCGGCGGTCGGCGCCGGTCCCGCTCCGGCCGTCGGCGCCGGGTCTGAGCCGGCGGTCGGCTCGGGCACTCCCCCGGCTGTTCGTATGCCGAGGGCTTCGCCCCGCCCGGCGCACGGCGACGCTGACGTCACGCAGGGCCGGGCCCACGCGCGCGCGCACCGCGGTCACGTCGAGCGCGAGGAGGTCCTGCGCCGTGCCGCCGGCGAGGGCGTCCACCTCCGCCGCGAGCTGCCTGCACCGGCGCGTGAGGTCGGGCGCGACGGCATACGAGATCGCCTGCGCGAGGAGATAGCTCATCTCGTGGAGCTGGTGCACGACCGGGAGGACCGAGAACATCCGCGCCGGCAGACCCGGGTCGGGGTCGTCCCGCCACGTGCGTCCGCGAAAGGTCTCCTGCATGACGCGCTGACCCGCGCCGAAGCAGTCGAAGGTCACGCAGCCGCGCCAGCCCGTCTCGGCCAGCCGGTCGTGGATGCCGCAGCGGTCGTCGATGAGCAGGTTGCCGCACGGCACGCCGCCGGGCTTGTCGACGGGGAAGTCCGCACCGCGCGAGAAGGGCAGCGCGACGCAGCACAGGCCGGCGCAGCGCGAGCAGTCCGGGCGAAGCTCAGTCACGAGGAGGGGTGAGCAGCGTGAAGATCTCGCCGTCGGGGCCGGCCGCGGCGACCAGCCGCCCGTGCTCGAAGTCCCAGGGCTCCTGCAGCACGGAGCCACCGATCTCGGGCAGCAGTGCCGCGGCGCCGTCGACGTCGTCGTGCTGGAAGCAGACGGTCCAGGCCGAGGGCACACCCTCGCCGCCGCCGGTCTGGTCCGCACCCGTCTGGCCGATGCCACCGGCGGGACGCTCGCCGCCGGGGACGCTGAACATGGAGTACGCGCCGTCGCCCATCCCGATCTCCTCGTAGGTGAACCCGAAGGTCCGCGAGTAGAAGTCCTGGGCCGCCACGTAGTCGGGGGTCATGAGGTCGAGCCAGGTCGGGGCTCCGTGCACGTCAAGGATCCGGAAACCCTTGTGCTCCAACGACTCCCACGCCCCGAAGGCGGCGCCCGTGGGATCGCTCCACAGGCCCATCCGGCCGAACGGGCCCACCTGCATGGGCTCGAAGATCGTCGTGGCGCCGGCCTCCTGGACGCGACCGCCGGTGGCCTCGACGTCGTCGGTGGCCAGGGAGACGGTCCACACGTGCGGGGAGGCCTCGAGGCCCGGCATGGTCGGCGACAGCCCGGCCACGGGCTGCCCCTGCACGGTCGCGTTGCCGTAGCCGCCGTACTGCTCGTCGGAGTCCGTGAACTCCCAGCCCAGCAGCTGGCCGTAGAAGCGCTGGGTCCGGTGCAGGTCGATCGCCATCAGGTCGACCCAGCAGGGGGTGCCCGCCGGCCAGGGTGTCGTGTGCTCGGTCATGCGGATCTCCTCCGGCGAAGGCACGAACCACGGTGGCCGTGCCGTCGGTCCCAGCCTAGCCAGCGGCACCGACAGGGTGTTCGCGTCAGCTCCCAGCACCAGGTGCGGACATCACCGGGACGTCGATGAAGGCTCAACCTATTCTGTCCGCATGTCAGCGAGCCCCGACGACGTCCGACGTCTCGAGCGCGTCTGGTCCTGGAGGTACGTCGATCCTGCGGCGTTCGCCGACGGCCTCGCGATCGTCCCCCACTCGCCGGAGAGGCTCGTCCTCGAGGCCTTCCTCGCCTGGCGGGAGCAGCGGCTCGACGAGGCGCTGACGATGGTGTCGCAGATCCTGGAGACCCCGCACCTCGCCTGGGGCTGGCGCTCCCGTGCCAGGGGCGTCCAGGGCGTCGTGCTGGTCGAGCTGGGCCTCGTCGAGGAGGGCGTGGCCGCCCACCGGGAGCAGTGCCGCCTCGCGGAGGAGGAGGACGACACCGTGGGCCTGGCCCGCGGGCTGACCAACCTGGGCAACGCGTTCGAGTTCGCGAGCCCCGACCAGTCCCGCCACTTCTACCTCGAGGCGATTGAGCTGGCGCGGACCTTCCGCGAGGAGCACACGCCGTCGGCGAGCACCGAGTCCATGGCCATGGAGGCGCTGGCCATCAGCAACCTGCACGACGTGCAGCTGCGCCACGGCATCCGCCTCGCGCCCGAGATCCCCGGCCTAGCGACGGCCGAGGAGCTCGCGCGCAAGGGCTGGCCCGAGCTGGGGCACCACATCCGCGCGGTGCGCGTGCGCACGCGGCTGGAGCTCGGCGAGACGGAGGGCGCCCTCGAGCTGGCCCGGGACCTGCCGGACCCCGCCTCCATGCGCGATGTCACCAACGCCATCAGCGTGGTCCGCACCCGAGCCGTGATCAGCGGCGTGCAGGGTCACCCCGAAGGGGGGTGCGCCCTGATCGACGCCGTCCTCCCCCGGGTGTCCCTCCCCTTCCAGATCGAGCTGCTGGATGACCTCGTGGGGCTGCGGGAGAGCGCTGGCGACCTGCGGGGGGCCCTGGAGGCATCGCGGCGGCTTTCCGAGGCGATCCTCACCTGTCACGCCTCGCAGGCCCGCACCGCTGTGCTCGCCCTCGAGGTGTGGCACCGGACCCGCGACGCGGAGGAGCTCGCGCGGCAGGCCACCAAGCGGGCCGACGGCCTGCGCGCGGCCATGGCCGACCTGCGCCGCAACCACGAGCAGGTGCGGGAGATGACGACCCGGGACGTCCTCACCGGGCTGCACAACCGGCTGCACCTGTGGGACGTGGGCGAGCAGATGACGGCGACGCCGCCGGACCAGCCGGCCGCGCAGGTGGCGCTGGCGGACCTCGACGGGTTCAAGGCCGTCAACGACAGCCGGGGGCACGCGACCGGCGACGCCGTGCTGCGGCAGTTCGCGGCGGCCCTGCGCGCCGCGGCGAGGCCCGAGGACCTGTGTGCCCGCTACGGCGGCGACGAGTTCGTGGTCGTGCGTCCCGCCGGGGTCGGTGGATCGCTCGCGGACGACCTCGAGAGTCTCACCCGGCTCGGAGCCGTGCGGGACGGTGAGCCCGTGCGCGCCAGCATCGGCGTGACGACGGTGCGCGACGGCGACTTCCAGCACGGCCTCGACCGCGCCGACCAGCTGATGTACCTCGCCAAGCAGCGCGGTGGCGCGCAGGTGGCCCGCGAGCCCGGCACCTGACCGAAGCCCCCGCCAGCAGCCCCCGGTCAGGAGCCCCGGCAGGAGCCCCCGTCAGCGCGGGTGGGTCTCCTGCCAGCGCCGCATCGCGTCCTTGAGCTCGGCTCCGAGGTAGGTGAACAGCTCCGCGTCCTCGGCCAGCTGGGATCCTGCAGGGCTGCGCTGCCCGACCGCCTCGGCGCCGGACCTCAGCACGCTGGACCACAGGTCCAGGACCTCCAGCCCGCGCACCATGTAGCCGGCCCACATGCCCCGGTCCAGCACGAAGTGGTCGCGTCTCGACCCGCGCTCCCGGGTCCGGCGCACCAGGGTCAGCTGCTCGAGATATCGCACCGCCCCGGACACCGCCGCCGGGCTGGCCTGGAGGGACTGGGACAGCTCGCTCGACGTCGCCCTGCCGTCGTCCAGGGTCAGCAGGTGCGCCAGCACGCGAGCCGACATCCGGGGCATGCCCGCCGACGCTCCGACATCCGCCAGCCGGTCCACGAACTCGTCTCGTGCCCTCATGTCTGTCACAGCCCCACACTACCCGAAGCCTTCAACTCATACATATATAACTGAGACTTCACAAACATCTGAATGATGAGTAGTGTCGAGTCATCGGTCCGTTCCCGGACCTCTAGGGAGAAGTCAGCAATGAGCGGTGACGAGATCACCCCAGCACCAGCCCTCGAGGTCGTGGACCTCACCAAGACCTTCGGCCCCACGACCGCGCTCGACGGTCTCTGCCTGACCGTCGCCACAGGTCAGGTCCACGGCTTCCTCGGGCCCAACGGCGCCGGCAAGTCCACCACGATCCGGGTCCTGCTCGGCCTGCTCCGCGCAGACTCCGGGGCCAGCCGCGTCCTCGGGATGGACCCGTGGCAGGACGCACCCGCCCTGCACCGGCGCCTCGCCTACGTCCCCGGAGACGTCAGCCTCTGGCCCGGCCTGTCGGGCGGCGAGGCCATCGACCTGCTCGGGCGGGCCCGCGGGGGCCTGGACCCGCGGCGCAAGGCCGACCTGCTGGAGCGCTTCGAGCTCGACCCGCGCAAGCGGTGCCGCACCTACTCCAAGGGCAACCGGCAGAAGGTCGCCCTCGTCGCCGCCCTCGCCTCCGACGTCGAGCTGCTCCTGCTGGACGAGCCGACGAGCGGCCTCGACCCCTTGATGGAGCGCGTGTTCACCGACGAGATCCGCGACGAGCGTCAGCGCGGCAGGACAGTGCTCCTGTCGAGCCACATCCTGTCCGAGGTCGAGCTCCTCTGCGACCACGTCAGCATCATCAAGGCCGGCCGCATCGTCGAGTCCGGCACCCTCGCCGACCTGCGGCACCTCACCCGCACCCAGGTCACGGCGGTGGTCGAGCACCCCGAGATGCTCGACCACGGCAACCTCTCCGTCATGCCCGGGGTTCACGACCCCGTCGTCGAGGGCGACCGCCTCACCTGCCAGGTGGACGACCACGCCCTGTCCGACCTGCTGGCGCGCCTCGGCCCGCTCGGCGTCCGCGCCCTCACCAGCACGCCCCCCACGCTCGAGGAGCTCTTCCTGCGCCACTACGAGGGGGCCGAGCGATGAGCACCGCCACCCTCCCGCCGCGGCACCGCACGCAACGGACGCCGCGCCAGGGCCGTGGCGGCGACACCGCGATCACCGGCACCTCGCTGCTCGCGCGCGCGCTCGTGCGCCGGACCCGCTGGTCGTGGCTCGCCTGGATCGTCTGCCTGGTCGCGATCTTCCCCGCCACGGCCGGCGCCTACCGCCAGTCGGTGCCCGACACCGCGGCGGGCGCCGAGATGGCGCGCACCCTGGCCGCCAACCCGACCATGCGGGCCATCCTCGGTCCGCCGTTCGACCTGTTGAACGTCGGCCCGTTCGTCATGTGGCGGGTCGGCACCTTCGCGATCGCGCTCGCCGGGATCATGGCGATCCTGGGCGTGGTCAAGGGCACCCGCGCCGAGGAGGAGGACGGTCGCCTCGAGCTCCTGCGGTCGGGAGCCGTCGGTCGGCACGCCCCGCTCGCCGCGTCCGCCCTCGTCTCGCTCGCCGGGTGCGCAGCCGTCGGGCTGCTGGCCGGTGCCGCGATGGCCGGTCCCAGCGGCGACGTCATCGGGTCGGTCGCCCTCGGCCTCGCGGTGGGACTGGGTGCCGCGGTGTGGGTCGGCGTCGCCGCGGTCGCCGCGCAGGTCACCGAGTCGGCGCGAGGCGCAAGAGGTCTCGCCCTCGGAGCGCTGGGCGCGGCATACGGCCTGCGAGCCGTCGCCGACGGCTCCGACCCGATGATCACCGGGCTCCAGTGGGCCAGCCCGCTGGACTGGCCGGCCCTGTCCCGACCGTATGCCGACGAGCGCTGGCTCGTCCTGCTGCTGCCGGCCGCCCTCACGGCTGCCCTGGTGGCCCTGGCGTTCGTCCTCGAGGGACGGCGAGACCACGGCGCGGGGCTGCGACCGGCTGCCCTTGGGCCGGCCGACGCCTCGCGCTCCCTGCGCGACGCCCCGTCGTTGACCTGGCGGCTCGACCGCACCACCGTCGTCTCGTGGTCGATCGGGCTGGCGATCTTCGCCTACGGCATGGGGACCCTCGCGTCCAGCCTCAGCACGCTGCTCGCCGACAACCCCGTGCTCGCCGAGCGATTCCGCAGGATGGGCGCCGGGGCGCAGGACCTGCAGGACGCGTTCTACGTCGCCATGATCGGCATCCTCGTGCCGATCGTCGCGCTGCTCGCCCTGCAGCTGTTCGGTGTCCTGCGCCGCGAGGAGGAGCGCGGCCACGCCGAGCTGCTCCTGTCGACGGCGGTCTCCCGCCCGCAGCTGCTCGTCAGCCACGTCGCCGCAGCCGTGCTCGTCCCCACCCTCGTCCTGGTCGGGCTCGGCTTCTTCATGGCGCTGCCGCAGGTCGTCGCCGGCGACGGGCTCGGTCTCGCCGTCACCCTCGCCGGGGCGGGCCTGGCCCAGCTGCCCGGGGTCCTCCTCGTCCTGGGGCTGGCCGTCGCCCTCCACGGCTGGCTGCCCCGGCTCGGCCTGGTTCCCTGGCTCGTCGTCGGCTGGTCGCTGGCCATGTCCTGGTTGGGGGAGGTGATGGGCCTGCCCGAGGCGCTCGTCCGAGCCACGCCGTTCGCCCCGCTCCCCCGCCTGCCCGTAGAGCAGCTGGCGTGGACGCCGATCGTCGTGAGCCTGCTCGTCGCCCTGGCCCTGATGGCCGTCGGCCTGGTCGGCTACCGGCGGCGGGACCTGTCAACCGGATGAACTCTGAGTGAACCCCCCTGCCCCTGCGGGGCGAAGTCCGACAGCATGGCGTCCCACGGGCATGACCAGCACGGACATCGCCCCGGGGGGCACGACGGGCAGGGGGACCCGCATGAAGCGCATGGTGGGCGTGGCGCTGGCTGCGCTGCTGGCGGTGGGGGTGGTGCTCGCGGTCGTCCTCGGGCCCCGGATCGGCCGGGACGACCCGGGGGCGGGATCCGGCAACGGGGCGGGAGCTGCCGGCGCGACCACCTCGGGGCTCAGGACGGTCCGTGGCGCCGTGGGGTCCGAGAAGGAGGCCTTCTTCCGTGACGCCACGGTGCGTCAGGCCTTCGCCCGGCACGGGCTCGACGTCCAGGTGACCCCGGTGGGATCACGTGACATCGCGGCCATGACGGACCTGGCCACCTACGACTTCGCGTTCCCCTCGTCGGTCCCGGCGGCCGACCGGATCCGTCGTGCAGGCAAGTCCAAGGGCACCTACTCCCCGTTCTTCTCGCCCATCGCGGTGGCGTCCTACCGACCGATCGTGGACGTCCTGCGCCGCCAGGGCATCGTCACCAGCGGGCCGGGAGGCGCCCAGACGATCAGCATGGCCAAGTACTACGCGCTGGCGCAGAAGGGCACCCGCTGGGACCAGATCCCCGGCAACGACGCCTACCCCGCCGGCAAGAACGTCCTCATCACCACCACGGACGTCCGGCGGTCCAACTCCGCCGCGATGTACCTCGCCCTCACCAGCTACGTGGCGAACGGCGGGCGCGTGGTCCCGTCCTCGACGGCCGCGGCCCAGGTCGTGCCCAAGGTGTCGCCGCTCTTCCTCGACCAGGGGTATGTCGGCGGGTCGAGCGAGGGACCCTTCGAGGACTACCTGTCGGCCGGCATGGGCAAGACGCCGATGGTGCTCATCTACGAGTCGCAGTTCCTCGACCGCCAGATCCGCAAGGACGGCTCGATCACCCCCGACATGGTCCTGCTGTATCCCACCCCTGACGTGCTGTCCAAGCACACGCTGGTCGCCCTGGGGGACACCGGGAGCCAGGTCGGCCGCCTGCTGACCTCGGACCCCGAGCTGGTCCGGGCCGCCGCCCGCTACGGCTTCCGGCCGCAGCAGCGCGCCGTGCTCACCTCGGTGCTCAAGGAGGCCGGGGTGGCGCCGCCCCCCGACCTGGTCGACGTCATCGAGCCCCCGACCTACGAGGTGCTCGAGTCGCTCATCACCGGCGTCGAGAAGCTCTACGGCTGAGGGGGATCGACGATGCACAGGTTCCATCGCGCAGCAGGCACCGCCGCCGTCCTCGTCGTGGGCGTCGTCGGCTCGCTCGGTCTCGCTGCCTGCGAGTCCACGCCGGACCTCACCGGGTCGACGGCCAGCGCCTCGTCGGCCTCCGCCGCCGACCCCTCGACCCTGCGCGTCCTGGCGGGATCGGAGGTCAAGGACATGGCCCCGATCCTGGAGGAGGCGCGGCAGGCCACCGGAGTCACCGTCGAGCTCCACTACGCAGGCACCCTCGACGGCGCCGAGCAGGTCGCCTCCGGCGCCGCGGGCCGGTCGTACGACGCCACCTGGTTCTCCTCCAACCGCTACCTCGGGCTGCTGCCCGGCGGCAACCAGGCGCTGGCGTCCTCGACCAAGGTCATGGCCTCCCCCGTGGTCCTCGGCGTCCGCCCCGCCAAGGCCACCGAGCTCGGGTGGGACCGCACGCCGCCGACCTGGGCGCAGATCTCCCAGGCCGCCGCGGCCAAGAAGTTCACCTACGGCATGACCAACCCCGCCACCTCCAACAGCGGCTTCTCCGCGCTGGTCGGTGTCGCCACGGCGCTCGCCGGGGGCGGATCGGCGATCGACGGCCGACGGGTCGCGGCCGTCAAGCCGCAGCTGACCCAGTTCTTCTCCGGGCAGAGGCTTACCTCGGGGTCGTCGGGCTGGCTCGCCGAGCGCTTCCTCGAGCAGAGCGCGAACGGGCAGAGCGGCTCCGGCGGCTCGAGCCGGTCCGTGGACGGACTGATCAACTACGAGTCGGTGCTGCTGGGCCTGGGCGAGGGCGAGAGCACGGCGTCCAGCCGGCTCACCCTCGTCCGCCCCAAGGACGGGGTCGTGTCAGCCGACTACCCGCTGTCCCTCCTGACCACGGCCCAGGCCAAGCGCGGCGCCTACCAGAAGCTCGCGGACTGGCTGCGCACCCCGGACGCCCAGCGGGCGATCATGCAGCGCACGCACCGTCGACCCGTCGTGCCGGGCGTGCCGCTCGACCCCGCCTTCGGTCGGCAGCTGCTCGTGGAGCTGCCGTTCCCGGCCCAGCGCAGCACCGCGGACGGGCTCATCGCCACCTACCTCGACGAGGTGCGGCGACCCAGCCAGACGATCTACGTCCTGGACGTGTCGGGGTCCATGAACGGTGACCGGATCACCCAGCTCAAGCGCGCGTTCGCCACCCTGTCCGGGCAGGACGTGACCGGCACCGAGCAGTTCACGACCTTCCGCCCCCGCGAGCGGGTGACCGTGATCCCGTTCAGCGACGAGGCCCGACAGGCCGAGTCGGTGCAGCTCGACCCCCGTGACCCCAAGGCTCAGCTCGGGGCCATCAACCGTGAGGTCTCGGCGCTGCAACCCGCCGGGGGCACGGCGATCTACTCCGCCCTGGACCGGGCGTACCAGACGGCGCGCGAGCAGGTGCGGGCCAACCCCGACACGTTCACGTCGGTGGTGCTGATGACCGACGGCGAGAAGACCGCAGGGATCGACGCGGCGCAGTTCCTGCGCACGTATGACGGCCTCCCGGACGAGGCGAAGGCCGTCCCGACGTTCACCGTGCTCTTCGGGGAGTCCGACGCCGACGAGCTGCGCGAGATCGCCACCCGCACGCACGGCAAGGTGTTCGACGCCCGCACCTCGTCGCTGCCCGCCATCTTCAAGGAGATCCGTGGCTACCAGTAGGTCCGAGAACCTCGGCTCCCGGTTCGCCCGCTACCTGGGCTCGACGCGCAACATCGTCGGGTCGGTCGCAGCCCTCGGCGCGCTCGGCGCCACCGTCCCCACGGGCGTCGCAGGACCGGTGTGGCCCCTCGTGGTCGCGGGGACCTACGGGATCGGGGCGCTGCTGAGCCCGCGCGAGCGCGCCAGCTTCGCGCCGTCCGGGTTCGCGTCGACCCGGGCCCAGGCCGCGGAGCTCCAAGGGCACCTCGCCGAGCTCGGAGCGCGCGTGCGCCGCTACGACAATCGCCTGCCCGACGACGTGCTCACGGCATACGGCCGGATCGAGGAGGGGCTGTCCGAGGTGCTGGTCCGCGCGGACTCGCTCACCGCGGAGTCCGACCGGTTCTTCGTCGTCGGCCGCATCGTCGACGACTACCTGCCGGCCGCGCTCGAGACCTATGCCAACCTGCCGCGGTCCTTCGCCATGCGGCACCGCGCCGAGGGGCGGCGGACGGCCCACGAGGAGCTCCTCCACCAGCTCGGCATCATCGAGACCCAGATCGAGCAGATCGCCGCGGCCATCTATGCCGGTGACGCGGAGACGCTCGCCGCCAGGAGCAGGTTCTTGGAGGATCGCTTCGCGGACTCCTCGTTGCGGCTCCCGCCCCGCCCGTAACCGGTTCTCCGGCGCCGAGATCCAGCCGACAGCATCCACACGCCGGCCCTCAGGACGCAGTCGACCGGGCTCCCCGTGAAGGACCCGGCCGGGCGCCTCCCCCTCGCGCGCCCGACCGGGCGTCCTCCTGGGAAGCCCGGCTCTCGGGATAGGATACAACACCCGTTGTGCCGATAATGGGTCCATGCCCGATCGTCGTACCTCCGTACTGGAGGCCGCCATCCAGCTCCTCGCCCAGGGCGGCACCAGGGGGCTGTCTCACCGCTCCATCGACCGGGCGCTGCGAATCCCGTTGGGCAGCACCGCTAACTACTTCCCGACGCGGCAGTCCCTGGTGGACGCGATCCTGCTGCAGATCGAGGCGCGGGACCTCCAGGCCTACTACCAGATCGCCCCCGGATCCGATGTCCAGGATGTGGACCACCTCGTGACCTTCCTGGTCGAGTTCATCCGGGTGGCCGCCCTCGAGGACGGCGGCGTCCACACGCGGGCCCGCCTCGCCCTCGCCTCCGACGGGGTCGTCGACCTCTCCGAGCACCGTCGCCGTCAGGTCGCAGGCCTCGCCGAGCTCGTGGAGGCGGTGGGCACCCCGGCGCCCTTCCGGGTCGCGATGACGGTGTCGGCGCTCATGGACGGGACGATCCTCCACCTCATGACGGGCCAGGTCGAGCTGGACCCGGACGCCACCCGATCCGCGCTCCACCAGCTGCTCAGCCCCTGACCCTCGCCCCGCGCGCAGACGCCGACCGACCCGGCCTAGGCTCGGCGCATGACCGCGTCACCCGGCCGCCGCATCGGCCTGCTACCCAAGATCATCATCGCCATCGTGCTCGGCATCGTCTGCGGGCTCTTCTTCCCCGACTGGCTGACCCGGGTCTTCGTGACCGTCAACGGGCTGTTCGGCAACTTCCTGGGCTTCGTGATCCCGCTGATCATCCTCGGGCTCATCGCCCCGGCCATCTCCGAGCTCGGCGCGGGCGCCGGCAAGTGGCTCGCCGTCACCACCGCGATCGCCTATGGCTCCACCCTGTTCGCCGGGCTCCTCGGCTTCGGGGTGAGCATGGCGGTGCTGCCCGGCCTGCTGGCGGACAAGAAGGTCGGCTCGGTCACCAACCCCGAGGACTCCCTGCTGGCGCCGTACTTCAAGGTCGAGATGGCCCCGGCCTTCGGCGTCATGACCGCCCTGCTGCTGGCCTTCGTGATCGGTGTCGCGCTCACCACGATCAAGGGCGACGTCATCCACCGCGGCTTCGTCGAGTTCCGCGAGATCATCAACAAGGTCATCACCGCGATCATCATCCCGCTGCTGCCGCTCTACATCTTCGGCATCTTCCTCAACATGACCGCGGCGGGCGAGACCTTCAACGTCATCACGACCTTCCTCGGCGTGATCCTCATGGTCTTCGCCCTGACGGTGGTCCTCCTGCTCATCCAGTACTCCGTCGCGGGAGCCATCGCCCACCGCAACTCGCTGCGGATGCTGCGAGAGCTGCTCCCGGCCTACGCCACCGCCCTCGGCACCTCGTCCTCCGCCGCGACGATCCCCGTGACGCTGCGCCAGACCATCCGCTCCGGCGTCTCGGAGCCCGTGGCATCGTTCGTCATCCCCCTGTGCGCGACCATCCACCTGGCCGGCTCGACGCTCAAGATCACCTGCTTCTCGCTCGCCGTGATGCTCCTCTACGGCCTCCCCATCCACACCGGGACCATCATCGGCTTCATCATGCTGCTGGGCATCATGATGGTCGCCGCCCCGGGCGTCCCCGGCGGCGCGATCATGACGGCCACGGCGCTGCTGCAGAGCCAGCTCGGGTTCAACGAGGGGCAGGTCGGCCTGATGATCGCGACCTACATCGCGATCGACTCCTTCGGCACGGCCACCAACGTCACCGGAGACGGGGCCATCGCGCACGTCGTCGACACGCTCGCGCGACGCGACCGGCGCCGCCACGGCGAGCCGGACCTCCCCGCCGAGACGGCCCTCGCCTGACCGAGGTCGAGCCCTGGCGCCAAGCGTCGGCGAAAGGGCCCCCGAGCACGCTGCTCGGGGGCCCTTCGACGTCTCCGGGACGAGCGGTCGTCAGTCCGCGGCGACGGCCAGCAGACCGCCGGTGATCGCGACGTTGGACATGAAGTGGTTGCGCTCGACGAAGGCCTTGCGCGGGTCGTCCATCGACCAGAACGCGTGGCCCACGACGTTGGTGGGCTGCAGCAGGGCCGCGAGTGCGAGCGCCGAGGCACGCGGCGCGATGCCCAGGGCCAAGGACGCACCGCAGGTGATCATGGCGGCGCCGTTGAGCCGCACGAGGTCGGCCGGGGCGGCGAGGTCGGGCAGCCCGTAGCGCTGCCGGGCCGCGTCGAGCAGCCCGCCGGTGTAGGTCTGGTCCTTGAGCTGGTTGAGACCTCCCATGACGAACAGAGAGCCCAGCATCAGACGGGCAGCGGCCTTGACGGGGTGGATCATCGGGAGCCTCCGGGAGGTCGGGGTGCGTGGGGTCCACGCTACTGCGCGGCCGTACCTGCCCCCATCGCGCCTGAGAGGATGAGGCATGACCGAGCTGCCCGTCCTCGACCTGCGACGGGCGCGGGTGGTGGTCCCCGCGCCGGGCGACGGCCCCGGGAGCTGGGCTGGGGCCGCCACGGGGCGAGCGCGGCACCCGGGTCACGGCCTGGCTCGGCGACGATCCGCTGACCGGGACCTACGACGGGCGACCGGACGCACGCCGCGAGCGCCTCACGCGACTCACGTGGCCCCGAGGGTCCGACGGCTCACATGGCTCCAGCGCCTCGACCGCGGCGCGGTGCTGGTGGGGGCCTCAGGCGAGCTGGAGCGTCGCGACGCAGGTGGGGCTCGTGCCGTCGGTGGCGAAGGGTGCCTTCACCGTCTTTCCGTCATACGCCACCGTGATGGTGCCGGTGACGTCGCGGGGCAGCCAGAAGCCCACGAACCCGTTGGCGTAGGTCGTGACCTGCTCGTCCACGAGGGCCTTGCCGGCCGCGTCGGTGATGGTGACCTTCATGGCCTTGCCGGCGAGCTCGCCCTGGCAGCCGGTGAGGTGGTGGTAGAAGCACTCGTGCGTCTGCGAGACGTAGGGCGCCATCGAGAGGTAGAAGGAGTCGCTGGGGATCGGCAGCGCGGCGGTGGCGCCGGAGGCGTCGGTCAGCTGCAGCTCACCCTGGCGGACCGAGCCCTTGAGCCCCTTGGCCTTGTCGTCCTGGCTGCGGTCCAGCTCGGACACGATCGCCTTGACGTCCTTGCCGGCGAGGCCGTTGCGGGCCAGGAAGGCCTGGGCGTCACCGGCCGCCGCGCCGGATCCCTGGGTCGACCCCGACGCTGACGACGACGCAGCCGCGCTGGGGGTCGCGGTCGCGGCGTTCTGGGAGGAGGCGTTCTGGGCGGTCTGGCTCGAGCATCCCGCGAGGGCGAGGGCCAGCGAGAGGGCGGCGACGGTGAGGGCTCGGGTGCGCATGGGGGCTCACGCTCCTAGGGGTGGATGCGCCGGGGGCGGTCGAGACTCCATGGTCTCAACCGCCCCCGGCCGCTCGCGCACCGGCCCCCGCATCAGGCGTGAGGGTGCCCCTGCACCTTGTCGACGAGCTTGACGCCCTCGACGTCGACGTCCGGCACGATCCGGTCGAGCCAGCGAGGCATCCACCACGCGCGCTCGCCGAGCAGGTGCATGACGGCGGGCGTCAGCGTCATCCGGATCAGGAAGGCGTCGATGAGGACGCCCAGGGCCAGGCCGAAGCCGATCGGGCGGATCATCGTCAGCTCGGCGTGCACGAAGCCCGCGAAGACCGACACCATGATGATCGCCGCCGCCGTCACGACCGCGGCCGCGTGGCTGAAGCCCGTCCGCACGGCCCGGCGTGCGTCCTCGCCGTGGACGTGGGACTCGCGCATCCCCGAGACGAGGAACATCTGGTAGTCCATCGCCAGGCCGAACAGCACCCCGATGAGCAGGATGGGCAGGAAGCTGAGGATGGCGCCGGGGTTGGTGACCCCGAAGATCGACCCGAGCGTCCCTTCCTGGTAGACGGCGACCACGCCGCCGAACGCCGCGGCCAGCGAGAGCAGGAAGCCTCCGGTCGCGATGAGGGGGACCACCACCGAGCGGAACACCATGAGCAGCAGCACCAGCGACAGTCCGACGACGATCAGCAGGTAGGGCGGCAGCGCGTCGGCGAGCTTCTGGGAGATGTCGATGTTGGCGACGGTCTGCCCGGTCACCTTGACGTCGGCCCCGGTGACCTCCTTGATGAAGGGCGCGTCCTCGCGGATCTGGTGGACGGCGTCCACCGTCGCCTGGTCGGCCGGGCCCTTCTTGGGGATGGCCTGGTAGACCGCGGTGCGCCCGTCCTTGCTGAGGCCGGCGGGCATCACGCTGACCAGGCCGGAGTTGAGCTTGAGAGCCTCGGCGACGTCGAGCTGGCGGTCCTTGGCGGCCAGCTCGTCGAGCCCGGCGGGCAGCGTGGCGACGGCGACGATGGGTCCGTTGGCGCCCTCGCCGAACTTCTCGCCGATGGTGGCGTAGGCCTGGTAGCCGGTGGACGACTGAGGCTCCGACCCCCCGTCCGGGAGACCGAGGCGCAAGCCGGCGGCCGGGGCAGCCAGGAAGGCCACGAGAGCCAGACCGGCCACGATCGCGGGCCAGGGGTGACGCGTGACGATCGCCCCCCACCCACGGTCGGCGTGCTCGGCGTCGCGCGGGTGCTCGTCCGTCAGCGACGCGCCGCGGGCGTTGAAGCCGTGCTTGCGCCACGTCCGCCGCGGCAGCATGCGGTGGCCCGCGAGCGACATCAGGGCCGGCAGCAGGGTGAGGTTGATGAGGACGGCGCAGGCCACGGTCCCCGCCGCGGCGAAGCCCATGGTGCCGAGGAAGCCGATACCCGTCACGGCGAGCGCGGCCAGCGCGATGAACACCGTCATCCCCGCGAAGGTCACTGCGTTGCCGGCGGTCCCGACGGCGAGCGCGATGGACTCGGTCCGACCCATTCCGGTCTTGAGCTGCTCGCGGTGCCGGTTGACGATGAAGAGCGCGTAGTCGATGCCGACGGCGATACCGATCATCAGGCCGAGGGCAGGTGTCACGGAGTTGAGCTCGACGACCTTGCTCAGCGCCAGGGTGGCGCCGGTGCCCAGCGCGACCCCGCCGATGGCCATGAGCAGGGGCAGGCCCGCCGCGACGAGGGTGCCGAGCATGACCATCAGGACGATGGCGGCGATGACGATGCCGATGATCTCGCCGGGGCCGATGACGCTGGAGACGTCCTCGACGAGCTCCTTGCCGAAGTAGGTCTTGACGCCGGTCTTGGCCAGCTGCCCCTCGAGGGCCGTGACCTGCTGCCGCTGATCGGGGGAGACGCTGTGGATCTCGTCCTTGAAGCGCACCTGCGTCATGGCGGCGGTGCCGTCCGCGGAGACGAACCTCGTGTCCTTGGTCAGGGCGACCTGCCGCTGTCCGAGGGCCAGCTCGCGCTTGCCGCGCTCGAGCTGGGCGCGTCCGTCGGCGAGCTGCTTGGTGCTGGCCGCGAGCTTGGCCCGCGCGTCCGTCAGCTGTTGGCCCTTGAGCAGCCCGAGCCTGGCGGCCCCGTCGACCTGACCCTGACCCTTGGCCAGCTCGGCCTCGCCGGCGCGCAGCCTGCTCTCGCTGGCTTCGAGCTGCTTCTGGCCGTCGGCCGTCTTGCGCTGCGCCTCGTCGAGCTGCTTCTGCGTGGCGAAGGGGTCGATAGCGTCCGCCACCTGCGGGAGCGCCTCCCAGTCGGTGACGGCCTTGGCGACGGCGGCCTGCTGGGCGGGGGTGAAGCGCCCGGACTCGGTGCGGAAGACGACCGTCCCGATACCGCCCGCCGCGTCGGGGATCTCCCGCTTGAGGGTGTCGAGGGTCTGCTGGAACTCCAGCCCTTCGACGGTCATGGTGCTGCTGAGGGGCGTACGGAAGGCCGCGGCCGCCCCGGACACACCGCCGAGCAGCAGCAGCCAGGCGATGATCACGGCCCAGGGCTTGCGGGCCGAGAGGAGGCCCAGGCGGTAGAGCAGGGTGGCCATGTGTGGAACCTTCGATCGTGAGGAGGGTCAGCGGGAGGACGGTCGCGGGCGCGTCAGCGTCCGTCGTGGAAGCCGTCGGCGAGGTAGCCCATGGCCTGGAGGAGGAGGGCGCGCAAACGATCGACAGCGCCCGAGGGCAGGCGGTGAGGATCGACACCCTCGATCTCGTCGGCCCACGCCTGCACGGCCGCACGGCCGGCCGCCGCGATCATCGAGGCCTGCACGCGCACACGCAGAGGCTCTGCTCCGTCGGGAAGGCGCGAGGCCAGGGCCTCGGCGATGCGCTCCTCCGCCGATCCCCACACGTCGCGCTCGACCCGGAGGGCACCCTCGTCGCCGCGGCACAGGTTGACGACGTCGGCCAGGCGAGCCAGCTCCCCGGGGTCGGCGTCGTGCAGCAGGGCCTCGGCGGCCGCGGCCGGCACAGGCTCGTCCCATGGCCGGGCCTCGAAGTCCGAGATCGCCCGCGCGAGGAAGTCGAGGGACGGAACCGCGAGGACGGCGTCCGTCGTCGGGAAGTAGTTGAAGAAGGTGCGCCGGGAGACGCCCGCGCGGTCTGCGACGGCGTCGGCGGTAAGGGCACCCAGGCCTTCTGCCCGAGCGATCTCGATCGCTGCGTCGACCAGGGCAGCCCGAGTCTCTCGCTTGGCGAGGTCGCGTCGGTTCTGCACGAGACGAGCCTACGCTCCTTGCACCCAGTGCACCAAATGCACTGGGTGCAAACGCCCCCTCGCTCAGCCGCGAAGCTTCCCAGTCATAGGGACGAGCTGGTCGAGCATGCCGGCGAGCTCGGCCGGGCGCCGGTCGAGCGGGGCCAGGCCGTCGTCGCCGAAGTCGGTGAACAGCCCGAGCGCGACCTGCGCCCGCACCCCGACCATCTGGAAGTTGGCGACCGAGGTGCGCCAGTGCTCGACCGCACGCACACCGCCGTCGGCGCCGTACGACACGAAACCGACCGCCTTGCCGATCCACTCGCCACCCAGGCTGTCGAAGGCGTTCTTGAACGCGCCCGGCACCGAGTGGTTGTACTCCGGGGTGACGAAGACGAAACCGTCGCAGGCGTCGATCGCCTGGCTCCAGCGCGTGACCCGCTCGTCGTCGTACTGCCTCTTGGCCGCGCCGGGGACGGCGGCGCTGGTGAGCAGCGGGACGTCGAAGGCCTTGAGGTCGATCAACTCGTAGTCCGCGTCGCCGCGAGCCTGGGCGCCCTCGAGCACCCAGCGGGCGACGGCCTCGGCCTTGCGGCCCTCGCGGATGGATCCGATGATGATGCCGATCTTCACGGTGCGCTCCTGGTAGTGGGGTTGATCCGTCAACCAGTGTGTCAGCCGAGGCACCTCCAGCGGGGGTCGTCAGCGCGCGTCCATCCCCAGCCGTAGCTGACGAGGGGTGCGACCTCGCCGAGCACGTCGGCCAGCCCTGCCGGAACGGACACGACGTGGAACGGGGCGGGCCCGCGCCAGTGCCACACCTCGGCGGCGAAGGGGACCTCGACCGGATCCAGCAGCATGCGCACCAGGCAAGGAGCCTACCGAGGGCTGCGGTCGATCGGCGTCCGGTGCCGTGGGGGTGACCCTCAGCGGCGCAGGTCTCGCGGCAGCTCCTCGAGCAGTCGCAGCCAGAGCTCACTGGCGGTGGGATAGCTGGGGACGGCGTGCCGCAGCACCGACACGGGGACCCGGCCGGCGATGGCGATGGTCGCCGCGTGAAGCAGCTCACCCGCGTCCGGACCCACGAAGGTCGCACCCACCACCGTCCGTGAGCCGCGGTCGACGACGAGGGAGGCTGTGCCGGAGGCGTCGTCGCGGAGCAGGGCCGCGCCGGCCGCCCCCGTGAAGGGGACCTCGACGACCTCGACCTCAGCCTCGCCGTAGCGCTCCCGGGCCTGGGCCGCGGTGAGGCCCACCCAGGCCACCTGCGGATCGGTGAACACCACCTGCGGCACGGGCACCTCGTCCGGCTCGGGCTCGGGCTCTGCGCCGGTGGCGCGGGCGGCCAGCCGCTGGCCGAGGACGCGGGCGCGGTACTTGCCCCAGTGCGTGAGCGGCGCCTCCCCGCTGGCATCGCCCACAGCCAGGAGCCAGTCAGGCACCTCTCCCCGGCTGCCGTCCGAGGACGAGCTCGTATGACGGAGAAGGGCGTCCGCGTCCAGCCCCACCGTCTCGAGCCCGACGTCGTCGAGGCGCGGGCGTCGTCCCGTGGCGAGCAGCAGATCGTCGGCCACCACCTCCTCGGCCTCACCGCCGATCGTGAGGCGAACGGTCCCGCCGTGGACGCGGCCGAGGCCCGTGTCCTCGGCGTCGTCACGGCGGCACTCCGTCACCTCGACGCCCGGGCGCACGTCGACGCCGGCCCCGCGCAGGGTCTCGAGCACGGCGTCGGACGCGAAGGGCTCGGCACCGCCGAGCAGCCGGTCGCCGCGGACCAGCATCGTGACGCGCGAGCCCAGGGCCGCCATCCAGGTCGCGGCCTCGCACGCGACGACACCGCCACCCACGATCACCAGCCGTTCGGGCACCTCCACCACGCCCGTGGCGTCCCGAGAACCCCACGGCTGGGCGGCGGCATACGGCTCGGGCACGACGGGGCTGCTGCCGGTGGCGATCACGACGGCGTGGCGGGCGTGCAGCACCAGCGGCGCCTGTCCCTCCCGCGCGACCTCCACGGTGCGGGGACCGGTGATGCGGCCATGTCCGCGCACCACGTCGATGCCCGCGCCCTCGGCCCAGTCGACCTGCCCCGAGTCGTCGTAGTGCGACACCCACTCGTCCCGCCGCGCCAGCAGCGCCGTGACGTCGAGGTGGGGACGGGCCACACCACCGAGGTGGGCCGCGGTGGACGCCACCTCGATGGGTCGGAGCAACGCCTTGCTGGGCATGCACGCGTAGTAGGAGCACTCGCCTCCCACCAGCTCGCGCTCCACCAGGACGGCCGTCAGACCGGAGTCCTCCGTGGCGTATTGGGCGATGTTCTCGCCCACGGGGCCGCCCCCGAGGACGACGACGTCATAGGTCGGGTCGACGCTCATGCCCCCAGTCTGCCCGTGCCCGGCGTCCTACCACGGTCTGACGAGGTGTCGACCTGAGGCCGATGCCGCCGACCTCGGCCTCTGGCGAGTCTGGGGGCATGGCACACACCACCCCGCACCCTCGCCGAGGCCGCCGAGGCCGTCGAGTCCTGATCCGCCTCGGTGCGTCCCTCCTCGTTGTCTCCCTGCTCGTGCTGCTGGCGATCTGGCAGCTGGGCCCCCGCTACGGGCTCTACCTCGTGCCGCCGTCCCCGGCCGCGTACGCCGACGACGCCCTGCAGAAGATGGACCAGGGCTACTACGCGCAGGGCCCGGCGTGGGAGGCAGCGCGAGCCAAGGCCGTGCGCGACACCCGGGACGCGTCGAGCCATGCCGACACGCTGCCCGCGCTGCGGGAGGCCGTGGCCGTCGCCGGCGGCAGGCACTCGAAGATCTTCCCTGCGGGCGAGTCGCTGTCGTCCGTCGACAAGGACCGCCCGCTGCCGACCGTGACGCGGACCGGCCCGGTGACCACGATCACCGTCCCCAAGGTGAGCGCCGAGGACCAAGGCTTCCAGCAGCGCTACGCCAAGACCCTCACCCACGGGATCGCCGGCGCCGACGCCGCCACGACGTGCGGCTGGATCGTCGACGCCCGCCACAACCACGGTGGCGACATGCGCCCGATGCTGGCCGGGCTGTCCCCGCTGCTGGCAGACGGCAAGATCGCGGGCTTCGTGACGCGGACGGGCGGCACGACCGACGTGACCGTCGCCGGTGGCACGATCCGCGTGGGCGGTGCGGACGCCATGTCCGCCGAGTCGCGCCCGAAGTCCACCAAGCCCGTCGCCGTCCTGCAGGGCCCCGACAACGGCAGCTCGGGCGAGGTCGTCGTGCTGGCCTTCAAGGGTGCGCCGGGCGCACGGTCCTTCGGAGCGCCGACGGCGGGCTACTCGTCGGCCAACCAGACCGTCAGGCTGTATGACGGGACGCAGATGCTGCTGACCACCGCGCTCGACACGGACCGCCACGGCAAGACCTATGGCGGCCCGATCGCTCCCGACCAGGTCGCTCCCGTCGACACAGCCCATGAGGCAGCGCAGACGTGGCTCCAGCAGCGGTGCCGCTGATGGAGGTCAGGTGAGCAGGGCATCCGTGGCGTCGTCCGTCGCGCCACCGAAGTAGCGCTCCAGCACGGCGGAGAAGGCCGGGTCCTGCGGGTCTGCGCGATGGAAGAGGGTCATGGACGAGCGCAGCTTCATGGCGTCGATGCCACCCATCACGGAGTCGGCGGTCGCCTCCTGAGGCAGGGCCAGGAGGGCCCCACAGCACTCGTGCAGTCGAGACCCGAGGACGGAATGCGCGAGGTAGGCGCTGGCCTCGTCGAGGTCCGCGATGCCGTAGCGGACGGCCATGCCGCTGTGACCCAGCCCGCGAACCTGGGGCAGCACGAACCACATCCAGTGACTGGTCTTGCGACCGCGGCGCAGCTCGGCCAGGGCCTGGTCGTAGGTGCCGTTCGCATCCTGGGCCTGCACGAAGCGCGAGAGGTCGTCCATGCGGACCACTGTGCCACCGGATGCACAGCGCCACCCGGTGCACAGCGCCACCGGGTGCACAGCGCGGCGACTCGCTCAGGCCGTGAGGTGATGCTTCGGGCCGGGCTCTCCGGGGTCAGGCGGTTCGGGGTTGCGAGGGGCGGGGTCAGGCCGTCCGGGGTCGGGAGGGTCGACGTCCGGTGGGCTGACCTCGTGCGGGAGGGGCCCTGACGAGGACGATTCGGGAGGCCTGGGGCGCCAGCTCGCGCCGACGCGGGTGACGTCCCACTCCACGCGCGTCCCGTCGGGGGTGACGCGGCCGGTGATGTCGTGGTGGTGGATGAACGTGTGGTGGTAGTGGCAGACCAGGGCGAGGTTGTCCAGGTCGGTCGCGCCGCCGTCGGCCCAGTGGGTGATGTGGTGCGCCTGGGACCAGGAGGGCGGGGACTGGCAGCCCGGGAAGGTGCAGCCGCGGTCGCGGACGCACAGCGCCGTGCGTTGCCAAGGCTTGGCCGTGCGCTCGGTGCGCCCGACCACCAGGGGCTGCCCGTCCTTGCCGACGTAGACCCGGGTCAGGTCGGCGCCGCACGCCAGCAGGCGGGTGTCCTGGGGCAGCAGGGTGGTGCCGAGCTCGTCACGACCGGCGACGGGGCGTTCGCAGTCGCAGTCCTGGCCGGGCAGGGGTCGACCGAAGCTGTCGCGGGCCTGGTGCTCGCACGCGCGGTGCAGCGCCTCGATCGGCAGGATCAGGGCGACCTGGGTGGAGGCACCGAGGGGGCCGGTCTCGCCCAGTCCTGCGACCCTGGCGAACGCAGCGACCAGAGCGTCCGCGCGACGCTGGCCCGCCGTGCGCAGGTCTCGCGCCCCGGTGTCGGGGTCGGGGCTGGGGGCGGCGAGTGCCGTGAGTGCCGCGTCGACGATCGCCTTGTCCGCGGGTGGCAGCGTCGCCTCCAGGCGCCACATGCCGTCCGCCAGGGGCCGGAATGCCGTCACCGCGCGTCGGGACTGCTGGCGCTCGTGCTCCCGGTCCTCGCTGGGGCGGGTGCCGAACCGGGCGAGCATCTCGTCGTGGAACTCCCGCAGGTCTCGGCGGCTCATCGAGCCCCGGGCGAGCTGCACCGCACCCTCGACGATCGCGTCGTGCGTGGCCGGCTCGGTCGCTCCGAACAGCTCGGCGATGCACTCTGCGGCGGTGATCGCGTCCCCCGGGGTGACCTCGCCGCTCGTCATCCCGTCACGCAAGGAGGCGTGGGATGCGGGGGTGGTGGCGTCGATGGCCCGGGCGATCAGGGCGGCCTCGTTGTGCTTGACCGCGGCGCCGGCGTCCACGAGCCACTGCGCCGGGGTGCGCGAGCCGGACTCCAGCACCACGCCACGGGTCTTTGCCTCGGCCGTGGTCGCGACCAACGCCCCGCGGGCGACCACCATCAGCTCCGACAGCTCGACGGCCAGAGCGGCCAGGTCCTGACCCTGGACGGACGGCAGCCCCCCACCGATCGTGCGCAGCGCGTCGAGAGCTCCGATCAGGGAGCCCCTCGCGTCGAGCACGTCGATGTACGTCATACGGTCAGAATATCGAAAGGGGACTCGAAAATGAAGGGTCTTTGGAGTTATTTGTCCATGTTTGACCCTATGCGTCGGTGGATCGACGCAGCGTGATGCTCCGGACGAAACGCCACTCGATGCGACCCGAGTCGGCGTCGAGGACGGTCTCGTCCGTCGGCCGCCAGCCAGCGCGCTCGTAGGCCCGCTTGGCGCGGTCGTTGGCATCGATGACGAGGAGCTCGAGCCGGGTCCACCCGCCGGTGCGGCCCTGCTCGTCGACCGCCCCCAGGAGCGCGGGCGCGATCCCCCTCCCCCAAGCCCCCGGATCAACGGCGAGATAGAACAGCTCGAGCGCGTCCCCCTGCGGCGCCACGAGAGCGAACCCCGCGGCCACCCCGTCCGCCTCCGCGAGCAGCAGGACCGCCCCCGGCAGGGCCAGGCGCCGGCGGATGCCGACCGTCACCTCGTCGAGCGGCCGGGTCGTCATACGGTCATGAAAGCACCGACGCCGCGACGCGCCGATCAATCCAGGTGCCGCTTCACCACGCGCACGTCGAGCCCCTCGATCGCCTCGAAGTCGGCTGGGTTGGCCGTGTAGACGGGCAGGCCGCTGGCCAGCGCGGTGGCGGCGATCAGGGCGTCGTAGGCCCTGGCCGAGGGCTTGCGCCCGGCAGACCGCAGACTCGCCGCGATCCGACCGAACGCTCTCGCCGCGGATGCATCGAAGGGCAGTGGGTCGAAGTCCGCCTCGGCCTGCTGCAGGTGTGCCTGACGCGCTGCCCGCTGCTCCGAGGTGCGCGCGACGAGCGGTCCGACCGACAGCTCCGCGAGCGTGATCGCGGTGATGACCGGCTCGTCCGGCAGGGACGCGGGGTCCAGCGAAGCCAGGTCGATGACCGCGGAGGTGTCCAGGACTCCGCGCGGGTCGGTTCCGCTCACAGGCTGGGGTCCAGGAGCGCGTCGATGTCGGCCTGCAGCGACCGGGCGTCGACGTGCGGAAGGGCTTGCCGTCGCCGCACCAGCTCCGTCGCGGTCAGACGCCGGCGTGGCAGAGGCGCGACGGTAGCGACCGGTTCGCCGTCGCGCGTCACGGTCAGGCTCTCGCCCCGCACGACGCGAGACAGCACGTCGGCGCTGCGGTTGCGCAGGTCCCTCACCGTGACGCTGTCCATGCCACGAGCGTATCACCGGTGATACGCAACGGGGGGTTCGGGGCGTTGTCGGTCGTGGTCACTAGGTTGTCGGCATGACCAGCGAGCAGTGGGACGGGAAGGCCGAGACCTTCGACGACGAGCCGGATCACGGGTTGCGCGACGAGACGACGCGGGCGGCCTGGCGGGACCTGCTGCTGTCGGTGCTGCCACCGGCGCCAGCGCGGATCGCCGACATCGGGTGCGGCACGGGCACCCTGTCACGCCTCCTCATGGACGAGGGGTACGACGTCGACGGCCTGGACCTTTCCCCCGCCATGATCGAGCGGGCGAGGACCAAGGTGCCGGAGGCGACCTTCGTCGTGGGGGACGCCGCGGCACCTTCCCTGACACGCGGTGCGTATGACGTGGTCCTGTGCCGTCACGTCCTGTGGGCACTGCCGGATCCCGTCGCAGCCCTCGCACGCTGGGTGGCTCTGCTGCGCCCCGGCGGAGCGGTCGTCCTGGTCGAGGGGAGCTGGACGACGGGCGCCGGCCTCACCGCTGACGAGACGGTGCGGATCGTCAGGTCCGTCCGGGCGGAGGCCACCGTCCAGCACCTCCCCGACGCCGTCTACTGGGGCAAGGAGGTCGCCGACGAGCGTTACCTCGTCGTCAGCCGCCGGTGACGGGACAGGGTCCACATCAGGGCCGGATGTCGGGCCCCGGGGCGATAGCGTGAGCCGGGACACCCCGTCTCCCCGTGGAGGTCCCCATGGAACCCCGCCAGCCCGTCCCGCCGTTCACCCGCGAGACCGCTCTGCGCAAGGTGCAGGCCGCAGAGGATGCGTGGAACACGCGAGACCCCGAGCGGGTCGCCGGCGCCTACACCGTCGACACCGCATGGCGGAACCGCGACGAGCACCTGCACGGCCGCGAGGAGGTCATCGCGTTCCTCACCCGCAAGTGGGAGCGGGAGCTCGACTACCGCCTCCGCAAGAACCTCTGGGCGTTCACGGACGACCGGATCGCGGTGCGCTTCCAGTACGAGTGGCGCGACGTCGACGGGCAGTGGTGGCGGGCGTACGGCAACGAGCTGTGGGAGTTCGACGAGCTGGGCTACATGCGGCGGCGCGAAGCCTCGATCAACGACGCGCCCATCGACGAGAGCGACCTGCGCGTCACGCCCGGCGACGGCGACCTCCCCACCTGGTGAACGCGCTTGGAGGATCGGCCTGCGCGAGGACGGGCAGGAGCATCCCCGCCATGACCACGGTGAACGCCCTGTTCTTGAGGATGTCCTCGACAGGGCTCGCGGCGGGCCAGCCGTAGCCGAGAACAAGGAGGAAGGCGAAGAAGCCGAGGATGGCGACGACAGCCACCCGAGTGCTGCGTCCACCCAGCAGGAGGCACACGCCCACCCCCACCTCCCAGGCCGCCAGCACCAGCGTCAGCCCGGCGATGTGCGGCATGACGAAGCCCTCCCACAGGTCCTCCAGGGGGCGCCACAGGGCTGTCGATCCGTAGACGGCATAGCCCTCGGGTGCCGCACGCCCCTGGACCAGGTGGGCGACGCCGCCGCCGAGGAAGACCGTGGCGAAGACCCACCGGACGACGATCCCGTAGCGGCGCATCAGCTCTCCCGCAGATGGGTCGACCGGAAGTGCCGGACGTGCGCGGCGAGCATCGCCCGCGCGCGCTGCTCGTCCGCCTCACCGGTCTCGGCCAGCTGGATCAGCGCGAGGACAGGGCCGAAGAACGACAGCGCGACCATCTCGGGGTCGAGGCCGGGACGGAGCTCGCCCGTGGAGATCAGCTCGGTGAACACCGCGCTCTGGAAGGCCACCGGCCTGCCGATCCAGTAGTCCCGCAGGCGGCGGCCGATCTCGGGGTCGCGGTACTGGTTGACGACGAACAACCGGCGGAGAGCCGCGAGCTCAGCATCGTGCAGCACCGCCGTGAAGAAGCCGTCGGCGACCTCGACCAGCCGCTGCTCCGTGATGCCGACATAGGCGGGCACGGCGGCCGGAGGTGAGTCGACGACGACGCCCAGCCCGCTCGCGACCGTGGCCAGGCGGGCGTCAGCGCGCTCGAGCAGGGCGTCGAAGAGCTCCTGCTTGGACCCGAAGTGCTTGTAGACCGAGCTCTCGCGGATCCCGACGTCGCGGGCCAGGTCGCGGATCGACGTCCCACCCCAGCCGTCGCGCGAGAAGCGCTCCAGGGCCGCCGCGAGCAGGCGCTCCCGCGTGGGTAGCGAACGATCGTTAGCCATGCGTCGACGTTAGCAGTCGCGTGCCTCGGGCGCCAGGGTCGCAAGTCCCCGCAGGGGCTCGGCCAGGTGAGACGCTGCCCACCTGACCCACCTGCGCACCAAGGAGGCCCCGTGACCCGCGACGACTGGCAGCGCACGTCCCCGCCCAGCGAGCAGCTGGACTGGAGCACGCTCTGGGAGGACGAGCGGCACGGCGGCTGGCAGGTCCAGGCCGCGACCCGCGAGACGGACGGCTGGACGCGGCCCAACCTGCGCCTGCAGCTCGGAGACGAGGACCGCCGTCTCACCGGTGCGGCCTGCGTGTGCGTCCGCCGCGACGGGGACCAGCCGCGGGTCCTCCTGGTCGACCAGCAGCGGCCCGCGCCAGGGGTGCGGCTGTGGGAGATCCCGCGCGGCATGGTTGATCCCGACGACGCCTCCCCGGCCGAGGCCGCCTTGCGCGAGCTCGCCGAGGAGACCGGCATGGTGGCCTCGCTCGAGGCCGAGCTCGGCGAGATCTATCCGGACACAGGGGTGTTCGCGGGGTCGGTTGCCGTGGTGCTGGCGGCGTTCGTCCGGCAGGGCGAGGGACAGGACGAGGACGAACCGGAGGTCGACGCGACGCGGTGGTTCACCCGCGACGAGGTCCGCGGACTGATCGCCGAGGGTCGGCTGCGGGACGGCATCAGCCTCGGGGCCCTGGCCCTGGCGGACGTATGGCGACAGGACGACCCCGTCAGCGCCGCATCATCCGCGTGATCGCGACGCCGAGCAGGCACAGTGCGCCGCCGAGCAGCATCACGGGCGTCGGGGCCTCGCCCAGCAGCAGCCAGGACAGCACGATGGCGACGGCCGGGACGACATACGTGGTGGCCGAGGTGCGCCCGGCGGAGGTCCGCATCAGCACGTAGGCCCAGGTCGTGAACGCGAAAGCCGTTGGCAGCACACCCATGTAGACGATGCTCAGGGTCGCGCCAAGGGGTGCCGTCACGAGGTCGTGGGCCAGTCGTCCCGACCAGGGCAGCAGCGCCACGGCGCCGGCGGTCGCCCCGAGCCAGGTGAGGGTCGTGGAGTCGACGGTGCGCATCAGGTGCTTCTGCACCAGCGTGGCGCCGGCATAGAGGACGGCCGCGGCGAGCGCCAGCAGCAGTCCCGTGATCGCGAGGTGGCCGCCGGAGGACTGCAGGCCGATCAGCACCACGCCGAGGAAGGACACGGGCGCGCCGATCAGCAGCCCGCGCGGAAACCCTTCTCCGAGAAAGAGTCCCGCGAACACCACGACCATCAGCGGCGCGAGGTTGACGATCATCGCGGCGGTCCCCGCGTCGACGGTCTGCTCGGCGACGTTGAGCGCGAGGAGATAGAGGCAGAACCACCCGACACCCCACGCGATCACCAGCGGCACGGATCTCCTTGGGGGCCAACGGATCCCCGAGCGGGCGGCGATGAGGCCGAGCACGACGCTGCCGACGAGCATGCGCAGCAGAGCCATCGACCCCGCGTCGTAGTGCGGCCCGGCATATCGGATCACGATGAACGACGACGCCCACAGGACGACGGTCGCGGCGGCGGCGAGCAGGACGCGGGGCTCGTTGGCCTGGTCGCGCGTCGTCTCGATGGTCGGTGCGGTCACGGTCTGATCATCTCCCTCGGGTCGGTGACGGACGCTCTCGCGTCCAGGGTGGTCGGTCGACGGTTCAGTGCCGGGCGCACGGTCGCGGTGCTTCGATGGGCCGTATGACGACGCCCGCCCACCCCGACCTCGCCCTCGTCACGCGGGCCCTGGCCGACGAGTCGCGGGCCTCGATGGTGTTGGCGCTGCTGGACGGGCGAGCCTGGACCGCAGGCGAGCTCGCGTCCCACGCCGGGGTGGCCCGGTCGACGGCCTCGGCGCACGTCGACCAGCTCGTTGCGGCGGGACTGGTGTCGGAGCTGCGGCAGGGGCGGCACCGCTACGTGCGCCTGCGGGACGCCCAGGTGGCCGACGCCGTCGAGGCGCTCGCCGCGCTGAGCCCGCGCGTGCGACCCGCGACCGCGTCGCTGAGCGGGCAGCGCGTGGACGCCGAGCTGCAGGCCGGCCGCACGTGCTACCGGCACCTCGCGGGCCGCCTCGGGGTGTGGCTCACGGACGAGTGGCTGCGGCTCGAGATCGTCTCGGACGACTGGGAGCTCACCAACGTCGGTCGCGCCTGGCTGGACGGCGTCGGCGTCGAGTGCCCCGCGGCGGCCCGGCGTCCGCTGGTGCGTCCGTGCCTGGACTGGACCGAGCGGCGCGAGCACGTGGCGGGCCTGGCGGCGGACGGATTCGCGCAGCACGCCTTGGATCTCGGCTGGCTCGAGCGTCGATCGCACCGTCGCTCGGTCGAGCTCACCCCCGCGGGGTGCACGGCCCTCTCCGCGTCCGGCCTGCGTGTGGACGAGCTGCCCGCCGGTCACCTCAGCAGCCCGTAGGCGGGACGACGCCGTGGTGCAGCAGTCGCGCCACCCAGGAGGGCCGGCGCGTGCTGCTGGAGGCGCGGGTGCCGTGGGAGGGGCGGCCGGCCCGGGACCGGTCGATCACGTCGCGGGCAGGAGCGGTGGGCCTCATGTCAGGTAGACGTGCGGACGGCGCCTGACGTGAGTACTCCGCCGCCACGGGCACCCGCAGGACGTCGAGCTCCTGCTGCACGCGGGCGAGGTCACGGTCGTCGGGATAGCGGCTGGTCATGGTGTTCATGTCATCAACGGTCGCCCGCTCAACCCCTTAGCACAAGCGAACGTTTCTTCACGACCGTGCAGTGTTGCTGTATGTTCGTGGAATGGTCGACGTCAACCGCCTCAGGGTCTTTCGCGCCGTGGTCGCGAGCGGGTCGGTCAACGCCGCCGCGCAGCACCTCGGCTACACCCCGTCAGCCGTCAGCCAGCACCTCGCCACCCTGCAGCGCGAGACGCGGCTGACCCTCGTCGAGCGCAACGGCCGCGGCATCGCCCCCACCCCCGTCGGCCTCGAGCTCGCCTCGCGCAGCGACGATCTCATCGGCAGCCTGACCCGCCTCGACGGGGTCATCGAGGACCTGCGCGAGGGGCGCACCGACTCCCTCTCCGTCTCGTCCTTCGCGTCCGCGGCCGAGGAGTGGCTCCCCGGCGTCGCGGCGGCGGTGCTCCAAGAGTTCCCCGACGTGCAGTTCACGTTCCGGCTCAACGAGGTCGAGACCACGGAGGTCGTGTCCGCGGACATCGACATCCGCAGCGAGTTCCTCGACGAGCCGCCCACCTCGATGACGGGCTACGAGCGCCAGGTCCTCACCACCGAGCCGTACGTCGTCGTCCTCCCCCGCGACCACCCGCTCGCCCAGCAGGACGAGATCCGCTTCGGGGAGCTGGGCGACGTGCCCTGGATCGACAACGACCCCGGCGACACGACCTGCGGCCGGGTCGTGCGGATGGCAGCCAGCTCGTGCGGCATCCGCCCGCGGTTCGTGGCGTATGCCGGAGACCACCACGGCGCCGTCGCGTTCGTGGCCGCCGGGCTCGGGATCGCCGTCATGGCGCGACTGGCGGCGACGACGCTGCCGCCGGGCGCCGTGGCACGACCCCTGGTGTCCCCCACCCCGGAACGACGGATCGTGGCGTTCGTGCACGGGTCGGCGATGCTCAAGCCCGTCGCGCGACGGGTGGTCGAGCTCCTCTCGGATCGGGTCGGACCAACGGCCTAGAACCCGAAGCTCTGGGACGGAGCCGAGCGGACACGTGAGCCCACGCGGCGTCGGCGGGTCAGGCTGAGCTGCGGACGCACCTTTGCCACGTGCCGGCGGGCGCGGACGCGGCGTTCGTGAGCCCCCAGCGCACGAACGCTCGCCGAGGCCGTCCCGAACCGCACTTTTGTGAGCTCCCAGCGCGCGAACGTCCGCCGAGGGAGCCCCGCGCCGCACTTTTGTGAGCTCCCAGCGCACGAACGCCCGCCGAGGACGCCCCGATCCGCACTTTTGTGAGCTCCCAGCGCACGGATGCCAGGCGCCTGGGCCCGCACGCGACGAACGAGCCGAGCAGACCGGCCCGGCCGGTGTCGTGCCTAGGCCGGCGTCGCGCTGCTCGCCGGCTCGGCCCGCCGCAGTGCCGGCACCCACGTGAGGGCGGCGCCGCAGGCGTGCAGGCTCGCCGCGAGGAGGATCGCGGTCCGCACGCCCCAGTGCTGGGCGACCGGGCCGGCCACGAGGGCGCCAACCGACGCCGCCGCTCCCCAGCCGATCAGCCGTGCCGCGCTCGAGACGCGGGACAGGAGCTCGTCGGGGATCACCTGCTGCCGCCAGGTCACGACCGAGGTGTACTGCAGCGTGTGGATCCCCACGTAGGACAGCAGGATCGGCACCGCGAGCGCGAACCGGTCGACCGACGCGAGCACGAGGGCCAGCAGCGTCACCACGGGGAGCAGGCGCCGCGTCAGCCGGATGGCGCCGAGCGCGCCCATGGCCCGGGCCAGCACGAAGGACGACAGGAGCGCGCCGAGCCCCCATGCGGCATACAGGAGTCCGAACCTCCACCCCGACGTCCCGATGCCGAGCACCCGGTCGCACCACACCACCGTCACGGCGAGGATGCTTGCGGCACCGGCGGATCCGAAGATCGCGACGATCGTCATGGGCCGCAGCAGAGGATGGCGGGCCGGGTAGGCCAGCCCCTCCCCCACGTCGCGGCCGAGCTGGCGCGCCCCCACCCGGCCACCGGGCCGTGACGGTGACAGCGCGCGCGAGATGCCCCGGATCAGCAGGGCGCTCGCAGCGAAGCTGGCGGCGTCGACGATCAGCAGCGTGCCGGGCTCGACCACGGCGAGCAGCAGACCGACGACCGCTGGACCGGCCGCGTCGAAGACCGACACGGTGCCGTAGACCTTGGCGTTCGCCTCCGGCAGCCGCGCCCACCCCACCAGCGTCGGCAGGGCACCCCAGTTGGCGCCGTCGAAGATCGTTGCGGCAGAAGCGGACACGAAGGCCGCCACGAGCAGGTGCGCGATCGACAGGTTCCCGAGCAGGTGGGCGACGACGATCGAGCCGATGGCGAGCGCCGCCACGACGTCGGCGCCGACCATGAGCGCGCGCCGGTCGAGCCGGTCCCCGAGGGCCCCTCCGAGCAGCCCGAAGAACACGAAGGGCAGCGTGTCCATCGCGGTCACCACGCCCGTCCAGGTCGCCGACCCGGTGAGGCGATAGACGAGCACCGGCAGGGCGACGTAGGTGATCGCCGAGCCCAGCATGGACACCGCGCGGGACGCCCAGTAGCGGACGAAGTCCGGGTCCCGCCAGAGGCTCTCGGAGGTCATCAGGCGTACGCCGGGCGTCCGGCCCCGGGGCCGGAGCCCCCCGCGGAGGAGCCCGAGTCGGACCCGGTGTGCCAGGACAGGTGCTCGCGCAGCGCGGCCTCCACGAGCCGGCTCAGGCTGACGCCGTCGTCGATCGCGTGGTGCTTGACCTCACGCACCAGCTCGGGGGGCAGGTAGACGTTGAACTGGCTCTTCGTCGTACGGCTCGCTGTCATGCTAGCAACCTACCAGCGCCCTCGATCGCGTCGCGCCGCCCCCGGCTCCACCGTCACCGGCTCCGTGCAGGCGACGACCCTGCACCGGCAGATCGGGGCCACTCCTGGTGGTCATGACCACCAGAAGCAGCCCCGATCTCGGGTCGCCCCAGACCGGTCAACGCGGGAGCTGCTGGGCCACCCCGTCGAGCAGCGCCTCGAGCGCGAACGTGAGCGAGCCCGTGGGGTCGCCGGCATTGGCCGCCGCCGAGCCCACCCGGTCGGCCACCGGGACCCGCAGGTCACCCATGGCCTCCGCGAGCGCGGGGCCCATGCGCTCCCACCACTGCTCGTCGGTCAGGCCGCTGGCCGCGCGCGTGCGCTGCATGCCGATCTGCCAGCGGGCAGCACCCGCGGCGAGATTCGTGATCGAGGAGAGCAGCCGATCCATGGCGACGTCGCTCAGCCCGATCCCGTCCAGGGCCGCCAGCTCCTGGTCGTACTTCACGAGGACCCCGGGCCCCAGCACGGGACGCGCGGGCGTGACGTCGACCGACCACGGGTGGGCCAGCGCGTGCTCGTAGGTGCGACGAGCGATGTGTCGCGCCGCCTCGCGCCAGTCGCCGACGTCGGCGGGCGCGCGCTGCCCGGCATACGTCCGCGCCGCCAGGCGGTCGACCATCAGCTCCACGAGCTCGGCCCGTCCGGGCACGTAGCCGTAGAGCGTCATCGCACCCACGCCCAGCCGGTCGGCGACGCTGCGCATCGTGACGGCGTCGAGGCCGCTCTCGTCCGCGATCGCCAGGGCCGCGTCGGTGATCGCCGGCACCGAGGTCGCGCCCCGCCCCGGGGGCTGGTCGGACGCCCACAGGAGCGCGAGCAGGGCTGTGGGGTCTCCGGGGCGGGTGGCCTTCCTGGGCATGGGGAACATCCTGGCAGCCCATGGTGTTCGTACGTTGTACGATAAACGTACAACGTACGAAGGAGTGGTCGGCAGCCATGGATCCCACCATCTGCACGCAGGACCTGACCAGGACGTATGACGGAACCGCCGTGGTCGACGGCGTGACCCTCACGGTCCGGCGAGGGCGCGTGTGCGCCCTCCTCGGCCACAACGGCGCCGGCAAGACGACGCTGGTGCGCATGCTCAGCACCCTCACCAGGCCGACGTCGGGCATCGCCAGCATCGCCGGGCACGACGTGGTGACCCAGCCGGACGCCGTCCGCCGGCACACGGCCCTGGTCGGACAGGCCGCCTCGGTCGACGAAAGACTCAGCGGCAGGGACAACCTCGTGCTCTTCGCCCGGCTCCGCGGCCGGGACAAGGCGTCGGCGACCGCCCGCGCCGGCGAGCTGCTCGAGCGGTTCGGCCTGAGCGACGCGGCGGGCCGGCCGGTGCGGACCTACTCCGGCGGGATGCGTCGCAAGCTCGACCTCGCGGCGGCCCTGGTGGACGACCCCACCGTGCTCTTCGTCGACGAGCCCAGCACCGGCCTCGACCCGCGGGCCCGGCGCGACCTGTGGCACGACCTGCGCGCCCTCGCCGACGCGGGCACGACGATCCTGCTCACGACGCAGCACCTCGAGGAGGCCGACGCCCTCGCCGACGACGTCGTCATCCTGCGCCAGGGGCGGGTCGTCGCGGCCGGCACCATCGGCGAGATCCGGCGCCTGGCGGGCGAACCCAGGATGGAGCTGCGCGAACCGAGCCTCGAGGACGTCTATCTCACCCTCACCGCGACGGAGGTGACGGCATGACCAGCCTCGTCCACGAGTCCACCCTGCTGGCCGGGCGCACCGCCCGCCACTGGCGCGCCCAGCCCGGGGCCTTCCTCCTGACCGCCGCCTTCCCGCTGCTGGTCCTGCTGCTCATGACCGGGCTGCTCGGGGGCGCCATCGCCGGCGGAACCCGCTCCTACCTGCAGCTCGCGGTGCCCGGGATCCTTGCGGTCACGATGCTCTTCGGCCTGGAGACGACCATGATCGCGGTGGCCGGCGACGCGGCGACGTCCGTCACGGATCGGTTGCGCTCCTTGCCGATCCGCGCCCTGTCGGTGCTCGGCGGACGCGGCCTGGCGGACGTGGCGGCCTCGGTGATCGGTCTCGCGCTCGTGGTCCTCGGCGGGCTCGCGCTGGGCTGGCGCCCCGGATCCTTCGCCGGCCTGGCCGTCGCGGCGGTCCTGCTGCTGTGGCTGCGCATCGGCCTGCTCTGGGTCGGGATCTACGGTGGGCTCACGGCCCGTGGCCCCGAGTCGGTCGCCGCCGTGCAGATCCTCGTGTGGCCGATCAGCATGCTGTCCACCGCGTACGTCGACCCGACCACCATGCCGACCTGGCTGGGGCTGGTCGCCGAGCTCAACCCCCTGTCGGCCACCGTCACGGCGGTGCGCGAGCTGTGCGGCGCCTCCACGATCGTCGGCTCGACCTGGGCCACGGAGCACGCCATGGTGCTCGCGGTGGTGTGGCCGGCGCTGCTGACGGCGGCCTTCCTGCCCCTGTCCGTCCGCACCTATCGCCGCCTGGGGGACTGAGATCCCGCCACCGCGCAGGAGGTTCGGCATACGGTGAGGACATGCCGTCGCTGATGTCCCGGACCGTCGTGCCGCTCCTCCTGCGCGCGATGCGCGCCAACCGGCCGTTCCTCACCGAGCAGGGCGCCCGGCGGCGCCTGGCGGAGGTGACCACCCGGCCTCAGGCCTATGGCCCACCGCGCCTGCTGCGCAAGGACGTTCGCATCGACGTGGAGCGGGTCGACGGCTGGCCGGTCTACACGATCCGTCCGCGGTCCGGCGAGCCGGTGGGCGGCGTCGTCTACGCCCACGGCGGCGGGTGGTACGGCGAGATCGCCCGCCAGCACTGGGAGCTCACCGCGCAGGTGGCCGCCGAGGCGCAGGTGGCGGTGACCGTGCCGATCTATCCGCTCGTGCCCTACGGGACCGCGGCGCAGGTGGTGCCGGGCTTCGCCGACCTGGTCCTGCGCAGCCAGGAGCGCTGGGGCACCACCGCGCTCGCGGGCGACTCCGCCGGTGGCCAGATCGCGCTGTCGGCGGCGATCCTGCTGCGGGACAGGGATGCTCGGATCCTGCCGCGGACGCTCCTGATCGCCCCCGCCCTGGACCTGTCGCTGACGAACCCCGAGATCGACGCGGTGCTCCCCCGCGACCCCTGGCTCGGTCGCGAGGGCACGCGCGTCCACATCGACCTATGGCGCGACGGGCTGCCCTTCGACGACCCGCTGGTCAGCCCGATCGCGGCGGACCTCGCGGGGCTGGGCCCGATCAGCCTGTATGTCGGCACCCGGGACATCCTGTGGCCCGACGCACGGGTGCTGGTCGCCCGGGCGCGCGAGGCGGGCGTCGAGGTCGACCTCCACGAGCGGGAGGGGCTCGTGCACGTCTATCCCCTCACCCCGAGCCCGGAGGGCCGGGCTGCGCGCACGTCGATCGTGTCCACGCTGGCCCGGGCGGTTGCGGTGCTGCCAGGCATGGACGAGGTCTAGGCCCGACGCGGCCGCGGCCGCGGCTCGGTGAGCGAGCCGGCCGCCGGGGTGGACCAGCTCGCGAGCAGCGCGAGCGCCTCGGCGGTCGGCGAGTCCGGCGGCGCGGTGTAGACGTTGAGCCGCTGCCCGGCGTCGCCCGGCAGCTCGAAGGACTCGAAGTCGAGGGTCAGGTCCCCGACGAGCGGGTGGTGCAGGCGCTTGCTCCCCCTGCGGTGGTAGCGCACGTCGTGCGAGGCCCACCGCTGCCTGAATCGCTCGCTGCGCGTGGACAGCTCGCCGATCAGGTCCTGCAGGTCCTTGTCGTAGGGGTCGCGCCCGGCCTCGACCCGCAGGAAGGCGACCGAGTCGTCCAGCACCTTGTCGTAGTCCGTGAAGAACTCCGCCGCAGCGGGATTCAGGAACGCGAACCGCGCGCTGTTGGGGTGGTCGCTCTCGTCATACAGGGGGCTGTAGAGCGCCCGTCCGATCGCGTTGGCGGCGAGCACGTCGAACCGCCCGTTGCGCAGGTAGGCCGGCGCCGGCATGAGGTCGAGCATCCGCTGGATGGTGGGGCGCACCCGCGTGCGGCTGGTCGTGCGCCGAGAGGGCTTGCGGGTGCTGGCCGTTCGCACGAGGCGATAGAGGTGGTCGCGCTCGGCCTCGTCGAGCTGCAGGGCGTGCGCGACGCCCTCGAGGACGCTCTCCGACACGGATCCGACGTTGCCCCGCTCGAGGCGCGTGTAGTACTCGACGCTGATCCCCGCGAGCAGCGCCACCTCCTCGCGTCGTAGGCCCGTCACGCGCCGGTTGGCGCCGTAGATCGGCAGCCCCGCCTGGTCGGGCGTGAGCCGGGCCCGCCGGGTGGCGAGGAAGTCGCGGATGTCGTCCTTGGGATTCACGTCCTCCACCGTAGGTCGCCGCGTCGACCGCCAGGGAGGCCCTGGCGATACCCGTCTCGACCCGCCCTCCCGGGGCGACACCGCCGCGCAGTGGCCGTGCGTCGGCAGCGCCGTGCTCGAGCTCCCGGCCACGCTGGTGGCGCGCTGGGCGCCCGGCGGGTCCGTGGTCGAGGACCTCACCGACGGCCGCTGCCGGCCCGTCGTCGGCGCCTGGTCCTGGGCCGGGGTGGCCGGCCTCTACGTCACCTTCGACACCCAGCTGTATGACGTCCAGCCCCCAGAGCTGGCCGCCGCCCTGCGCCAGGTCGCCGCGCGGTTCGGCGGGGCGCACCTCACCGACGCAGGTGGAGCACCGCCGCCCGCGCCACCTCGCCGATCACCGCGTCGACGCGGTGGTGGATCTGCAGGCTCCGGGAAAAGGTGAGGACCGACGCGGCGTACGCCCGCCCGTCCGGATAGGTGACGTAGCCGACCTCGTGGCGCACGGCGAGCAGGGTCCCCGTCTTGCCTCGCACGTCGAGGTCCGCAGCCGGGAAGCCCGAGGCGAGGCGGTTGCGGACCAGCTGGGCCCCCATGAGGTCGACGACCTCGCGGTCGGCCTGCGACCCGCCGGCCGCGCGGCCATGCATCTCGGCCAGGAAGCGCGTGAGCGCCGCGGTCGTGCCGCTGCTGACGCGTGCGGGGTCGAGCGGGTCCAGGGTCCGCGGATCCGTCCGCAGCAGCGCCGCGTCGTCGAGCCGCTCGCGACGGCGCTGGTCCTCGAGGAGCTCGAAGATCCGTCGCATCGGCGCGCGCAGCCGCAGGTCCGGGAGGCCCAGCCGGGCGAGGGTCTCCTGCACCCGCTCAGCGCCGACGAAGTCCCAGATCGCGTCCGCGGCGCCGTTGTCGCTCAAGGACATCGCGTAGTACGCAGCGTCGCGGGCACTCATCGTGATGGGGTCGCGGAGGCGGCCGGTGCCGACCGGTCCGATCGTGCGGTGGGCCGGGTCGAGGACGAGCGCCGTCGAGGCGTCGAGCTCCCCCTCGTGGTGCAGCGTCAGCAGCACCCAGACGAGGGGCAGCTTCGCGACCGACGCGAGGGGGCGGGGCGTCGACGCGTCCACGTCGACGCCGGCCCCGGTCGTGAGGTCCACAGCGGTGACCGACCCGTCGACCTGCACGGCGTCGAACGCGCTCCGGACCTGCTGCTCGATGGTCATCAGATCCCCCACTGCCCGCGCTCGACGACGGTGGTGGTGTCCGCCAGGGAGTCCTGACCGGCCAGGTCCGCCCACCACCGGGCCACCTCGTCGGTCGCGACCGGGTGCAACCACGGTGCCCCGCACCGCAACACGCTCGTCCGGACCATCTGATCACCGCTCAGCGGGCACCAGATCACCCCAGCGTCGTCGGCCGTCAGCCGCGTCGTGATCAGGTGCAGCGTGCCGAGACGGGCCCGGGTCGTGGCGGTGGCGTGGTCGAGCGAGACGTCGACGCTCTCCGCGGGCAGCCCGAAGCGGTCCAGCAGCTCGAGCAGCCGCTTGCCGTGCTGGGTCGCCACGTCCTCGGGGTCGAGGGCGACGGGCAGGTCACGCAGGTCACTCGGGTGGGCCACGGCGTCGACGTGCCTCAGCCCGGTCACGCCGAGTCGCGCCACGCTCCGGCTCGGCGGCGGGCCGGACGCGGGGGATCCGGGTGGCAGCACCGCCGCGTCGACCTCACCGCTGTCGAGGGCCCGCGCCCGGTCTGGGGCCGCCGCGATGACCGGATCGACGGGGGCGCCCACCCTCCCGGCGAGATCCTCGAGCGCCGGCACCAGCAGGTCTGAGGGAATCCCCGGCGGCAGTGCCACGCGAAGCCGGTCGGGCTGCCCCGGCGTGGCGCCGACGACCTCTCGGAGCTCGTCGAGCGCCTCCAGGATGGCGTGCGCCCGAGGCACGAGGGCGGCGCCCTCCGGGGTCAGCCGCACCGAGCGCGAGGTCCGGCGAAAGAGCGTGACCTGGAGCTCGTCCTCGAGGCGGCGGATGGCCTGGCTCAGCGGGGGCTGAGCGATGCCCAGGCGGTCGGCGGCGCGCGAGAAGTGCAGCTCGTCCGCGACGGCCACGAAGTACCGCAGGTGCCGCACCAGGTCCACGGATCCAGACTACTTGGCTATCGATAACGATTGATAGCCCTATTGGACCTGATGCCTCGCCACCTGGTGCGCTGATGGCCTGACCACCACCCAGCTCGGGGGCCGGCCAGCAACCCAGGGGGACGTCATGACGAGGCTCGACCACCGATCGGCCGCGACCAGGGCGGCCGGCCTCGCGCTGGGCGCCCTGACAGCCTCCGTGGCAGCCCTCTCCGCGTGCTCGACGATCCTGCCGTCGGAGCAGGACCGAGCCCGCGACGCCGTGGAGCGCTTCGCCGCGGGGATGGCGACCGGCCAGGTCGAGACGGAGAGCCTCACCCGCGACAGCCGGGACCGGGCCGCCAGCGAGACGCCGCTGATCCTGGCCGGCCTCGGCGACCGCCGCCCCGGCGTCGCCGTCGTGAGCGTCGAGAGGCCCGTCGGCGACGGCGTCACGCGCCTGGATGCGCAGGTGCGATACACGTGGCAGATCCGCGACGGACTGCCCCCGTGGAGCTATGTCGCGACCGTGCCCGTCGTCCGCACCGACGACGGCTGGCGGGTGCGGTGGACCCCGTCGGCGGTGGTGCTGGGGCTGGACGCCCGCCAACGCGTGCGGGCGTTGCGGCTGGCTGCTCCACGCGGCGAGGTCCTCGGCGCCGGAGGGCAGCCCCTCGTGGTCGACCGGCCGGTGCTCCGCGTGGGCATCGATCGCGCGAAGGTCCCCGCGGCAGAGGCGGCCTCGTCCGCCCGCCGGCTCGCGGCCGCCGTCGGGATCGACCCTGAGCCGTATGCCGGACGCGTGACGGCCGCCGGCCCGCAGGCCTTCGTCGAGGCGCTGGTGCTGCGCGTCGGCCAGGACCCCGAGGGCGGCGACGGCACCGACCTGTCCACGATCCCCGGCGCCAGCACCATCAAGGAGACCCGACCGCTCGCTCCCACGCCGGGATTCGCCTCGACGATCATCGGCCGGGTGGGTCCGGCGACGGCGGAGGTCGTGCAGCACTCACAGAGTCTCCAGGGTTCGCAGGGTTCGCAGGGTTCGCAGGGTTCTCAGGTTGCCGTCTCCGCCGGGGACCTGGTGGGTCTCGACGGCCTGCAGGCCAAGCGGGACGCCGAGCTGCGGGGCCGCGCGGGCTACGAGATCGAGCGCGTCCACGAGAACGGCGTCACCGAGCCGCTGCACACGGTGAAGCCCGAGCCGGGCCGGCCGCTGCGCACCACGCTCGACGCCACCGCCCAGCTGGCGGCCGAGCGTGCCCTCGCCGACGTCGACCCGGCGGCCGCCGTGGTCGCCATACAACCGTCGACGGGCGAGGTGCGCGCCGTCGCGACGGGCCCCGGCAGCAAAGGCGCGCCGACCGCGACGCTGGGGCTCTATGCCCCCGGCTCGACCTTCAAGGTCGCCACTGCGCTCGCCCTGCTGCGGGCCGGGGTCACCCCCGAGACCACGACACCGTGCTCCCAGCGGGCCACCGTCGACGGACGCAGCTTCAAGAACTACGACGACTACCCGGCCGACCGTCTCGGCGACATCAGCCTGCGCACGGCGTTCGCCAGCTCGTGCAACACCAGCCTGATCTCGTTGCGGGACAAGGCGACCCAGCAGAGCCTCGCCGATGCCGCGGTCGCCCTGGGCCTGGGGACCGATCCGGCACTGGGCGTGCCCGCGTCGCTCGGGTCCGTGCCCCGCGAGGCGGTCGGCACCGAGCACGCCGCCTCCCTCATCGGTCAGGGCAAGGTGCAGACCACCCCGCTCGGCATGGCCACCGTGGTCGCGAGCGTCGCCGCCGGCCGCGTCGTGCGGCCCCGCCTGGTCCTGGATGCGCCGGACCCCGCGGGCGACGCACCGCGGCACCCCCTGACCGAGACGGAGGCGTCCGCGCTGCAAGACCTGATGCGCCGCACCACGACCGAGGGCAGCGGCCGGCTCCTCGCGGACGTCCCCGGCGCGCCTGTGCTGTCCAAGACGGGGACGGCGGAGTACGGCAGCGAGGCACCACCGCGCACGCACGCCTGGATGGTGGCGGTCCAGGGCGACCTGGCCGTCGCCGTCTTCGTCGAGGACGGGGCGGGAGGCGCGCACACTGCGGGCCCGGTCCTGGAGCGGTTCCTGCTCGACGTGGGCGCGGCACGATGAGGCAGGGGCGGGTCATGACGGCGCTGACGGTGACGCGCCTCCTGGCGGCGTTCGTGACCACCTCCCTCGTGATGGGGGTGCTGGCGGCGGGTCTCGTCATACCGCCCCTGGCCGGGCTGGGCACCGTGGCGAGGTCGGGCACCGAGCTCTACGACGCCCTCCCCTCCGAGCTCACGTCCGTCGTCCCCGACCAGCAGTCCCAGCTCCTCGCCGCCGACGGCCGGACCGTGATCGCCACGCTCTACAACGAGAACCGCATCGTCGTGCCGCTCACCGCCGTCGCCCCGGCGATGCGTCACGCGCAGGTGGCGATCGAGGACCACCGCTTCTACGAGCACGGAGGCGTCGACCTCGAGGGCATCGGCTCGGCCGTGGCCGGGGCCGCGATGGGCGGAACGGCCCGGGGTGCGTCCACCCTCACGCAGCAGTACGTCAAGGTCACCCTCGAGACCGCGGCCCGGCGTCGCGGGGACCAGGCCGCCGCCCGGGCTGCCACGGAGGTCAGCGCGGCCCGCAAGGTCCAGGAGCTGAAGTACGCCGTCGCCGTCGAGCGCCGGCTGAGCAAGGACCAGATCCTGCAGAACTACCTCAACCTCGCGTACTTCGGCGACGGCGCGTACGGCGTCGAAGCGGCCGCGCGGCACTACTTCGGCACGACCGCGGCACGGTTGACCGTCCCCCAGGCCGCGACCCTCGCCGGGGTGGTGCAGCAGCCCGGCGCCAACGACCCGGTCCACAACCCGCGTGCGGCGCTGGCCCGCCGCAACACGGTGCTCGGCGAGATGCATCGCTACGGCTACCTCGACGCCGCCGGGCTGCGGAGCGCTCGCGCAGCACCGCTCGGTGTCGTCCGTGCCGCGCCGCCACGCAACAGCTGCGCGGCCTCCCCCTATCCCTTCTGGTGCGACTACGTCCTGAGCTGGTTGCGCGAGCAGCCGGCCCTCGGCCGGACCCCGCAGGAGCGGGAGGGCCGGGTCCGCACCGGCGGTCTTCGTATCGTCACGACGCTCGATCCGCGGCTGCAGTCCTCGGCGACCACAGCGATGGCCGAGACCATCACGGCCCGGGACTACCCCCGGTATGGCGCCGCCGCCGTCACGCTCGAGACCCGCACGGGCAAGGTGCGGTCCATGGTGCAGTCGGCGCGCTACGGCAGGTCAGGGCGCACTGAACCCGGTGCGACGCAGGTGAACTGGGCGACCGACTTCCGGCACGGCGGGTCGGGCGGGTTCAGCGTCGGCTCGACGATGAAGCTCTTCGCCGTCGTGGAGGCCGTCCGCCAGGGGCTGTCCCCCGACCACGTCATCACCGGCATCCGCCCGGAGCACAGCCGGTGGTACCCGCACGACTTCCAGCCAGGCTGCTCGGTCGGGCCCGCCGGCTGGCCGGTCAAGAACGCCGAGGGCGAGTCCGACGCCCCGCAGCTGAGCCTGCGCGAGGCGACGGCTCAGTCGGTCAACACGGCCTTCGTCGCCCTCGCGTCCGAGATCGGCACGTGCCGGATTCGCGACACCGCGCTCGCCATGGGTATGCACACGTCCACCGGCGCCGACCGCACCGCCACCGACGGACGACCCCTGTCGTCCGTGGCGCCGATCATCCTGCTCGGTGCGGACGCGAGCCCCACGACCATGGCGCAGATGTATGCCGCCGTCGCCAACCGTGGCATCTCCTGCCCCGCCACCCCGATCGAGTCCGTCACCGGCAGCGACGGCACGCCGCTGGACCTGCGCCAGGCGGGGTGCCGCCGCGTCCTCGACGAGCGGGTCGCCGACCAGGCCGCCGACGTCTTCACGTCCGTCATGACCGAGGGGACCGGCCGCGCCGTCCAGCTGGGCCGCCCCGCCATCGGCAAGACCGGCACCGACGAGGACAACGAGACGTGGTTCACCGGCGCCACCCCGGACTACGCCACGTCCGTGTGGGCGGGCACCCCCGACGAGAACCGCCGCGACTGGACCTACCCGACCCTGCACGACGCGACCGGGCGGGCACGCACGGTGCGGGCGCAGGCCTTTCGCATCCCCGGGCCGATCTGGCAGGGCATCATGCGCTCGGCCCACGAGGGTCGGCCGGTGCAGGCCCTGGCCGTGCCGCCGCACGCGCCCCCGCGCGTGACCACACGCGCCACCCCGGCACCGCCAGCCCGACGGCGAGCAGGCTCAGGGCCAGACCGCCCACCTGCTGCGCCGACAGCACCTCGCCGAGCATCAGCCAGGCCCACACCGCCGTGACGGGCGGCGTGAGATAGAGCAGGGTGCTGGTGGCGGTGGCCCCGAGCTGCCGCAGGCAGGCGACATACGAGGCATAGCCACCCAGCCCCGACAGCACCACGAGCCAGGCCAGCGCGACCAGGAGACGACCGTCGACCTCCACCCTCAGACCGGTGGTGGCCAGCGCGTATGCCGTGAACGCCCCCGCGGCCAGGACGACCTGTGCCGTCAGCGACGGCAGGATGCCCGTCCGTGGTCGCCACCGCCGCTCGAGCAGGGCCGACCCCGACAGGCCGAGCACGCTGGCGACCGGCAGGAGCAGCGCGGCACCACCACCCGCGAGCGCAGCCCCACCCGTGGTCAGCGCGACCGCCGCCAGGCCCAGCGTCAGGGCGGCCCAGCCACCTGCCCCCAGACGATCTCCCCAGGCCAGCTGCCCCGCGACGGCCACCAGCATCGGCTGCAGGGCGCACACCAGAGCGGTCGTGCCCGCATCCACGCCCGCCGCCGCGGCGCCGAAGACCCCGCCCAGGAAGACGACGTGGGCGAGCAGCCCCAGCGTGGCCTGCTGCCACAGCTCGGTGCGGGTCAGCCGCGCGCGGGTCAGCCGCGTGCGGGTCGGGGCCACGACCGCCACCAGGAGCAACGCGGTGATCAGGTAGCGCCACGCGAGCAGGGGTGCGGGCGCGGCCGAGCCGGCGGCGAGCGCCGCACCGACGAAACCCGAGCTCCAGCACACGACGAACGCGGCACCGAGGAGAACCTTTGTCATGCCCGCAGGTAAACATACCGGTCGGTATACTGTCAGTGCACCGACATCGAGAGGAGCGGCCATGGACCCGCTGCGACGCCCCGTCATGCCCGCCCCCGAGACGACCGCCGTGGGGCGACGGATCCTCGACGCCGGCAGCCGCCTCTTCTACGAGCGGGGCATCACCGCCACGGGCGTCGACCTGGTGTGCGAGGAGGCGGAGACGACGAAACGCACGCTCTACCAACGGTTCGGGTCCAAGGACGGGCTCGTCGCGGCCTATCTCGCCGGGCGGGCGCACGACTGGCAGACCCACCTGCTCGAGGGCCTGGACGGCATCACGGACCCTGACGACAGGGTCGCCGAGGTGTTCGCCATCGCCCGCGAGCGCGCGAGCACCCACCGCCGCGGCTGCGCGTTCGTCAACGCGTGGGCCGAGCTCGGGGACCACGCCGGAGCGGCGGCCGACGTCGTGCGCGAGGAGAAGGCCTGGATGCGAGCGCTGCTCACCGACCTGACCGGGTCCGAGCAGCGGGGCGCGATCGTGCACCAGCTCTACGAGGGGGCCCAGGTGTGCGCCACCATCGAGGGCGACCTGTCCGCCTTCGACCGCGCTGCTCAGGGCAGCGCTGCCCTCGGCAGCATCTGAGGCGACCGCCTCCCGGGCGGGCGCACCGTGGACGCATGACCACCGAATCCCCGCCCGCCGGGCGCACCCTCGACGAAGACCTCTACCGCCGCCTCTTCGACCGCCGCACCCTGCTCCTCGGGGAGCCCCTCGAGGACTGGAACGCCAACCGCCTGTGCAACGGCCTCGTGCTGCTCGCCGCGGAGGACCCGGCCGCCGACATACGGCTGCTCATCAACTCCCCCGGAGGGTCGGTGCCGGGCATGCTCGCCATCCGCGACTGCATGCGCGCGATCCCGTGCGACGTGGTGACCGTCAACGTCGGGATGGCCTACAGCGCAGGTCAGTTCCTGCTCAGCTCCGGCACGCGCGGTCGGCGCTATGCCATGCCACACTCCAAGGTCCTGCTGCACCAGGGGTCGGCGGGGATCGGCGGGACGGCCATGGACATCGCCATCCAGGCCGACGACCTGCGGCACACGCGCGACACCGTGATCGCCCTCGTCGCGGAGGACACCGGGCAGGACGTCGAGACCGTCGAGCGGGACTCGCGGCGCGACCGGTGGTTCGACGCGCAGGCCGCGCTGGACTACGGCTTCGTCGACCACGTCGTGACCTCGATCGAGCAGGTGCTGCCGGCCACGCGACGGCCGGTCGGTCTCGAGGGTCCCGGTCTGGTCGGCGCTGGTGCCGTCGGTGCCCGGCAGGCAGGTGAGCGGCGATGAGCAGCTACACGATCCCCTACGTCACCACCCGGACCAACCAGGGCGAGCGCACCGTCGACATCTACTCCCGGCTGCTGGGCGAGCGGATCATCTATCTCGGCACCGGGATCGACGACGGCGTCGCCAACGCCGTCATCGCGCAGCTGATCCACCTCGAGTCCGACAGCCCGGACCGACCGGTGGACCTCTACATCAACTCCCCCGGCGGCTCGATCCCGGCGATGCTCGCGATCTACGACGCGATGCAGTACGTCCGGCCGGCGGTGCACACCACGTGCGTCGGCCAGGCCGCGTCGACGGCGGCCGTGCTCCTCGCGGGCGGCGCCGCCGGGCACCGCTCGATCCTCCCCCACGGCCGCGTCGTGATCCACGCGCCGGCCGGCGAGGGACGTGGCGCGGTGCCCGACCTCATCCTCGAGGCGGACGAGATCGCCCGCGTGCGAACGATGCTCGAGGAGATCCTCGCCCTGCACACCGGGCGGTCGCGCGAGCAGATCCGCGAGGACACCGAGCGGGACCTCATCCTGACGGCGCAGGGCGCGCTGGACTACGGCGTGGTGGACGCCCTCGTCATGGCGCGGACGCCCGACTGATCAGGCCGCGAGGCAGAACGGGCCGGCAGACGGCGCGCGGCTCATGGTGCTCGCCGCGCGGGACGCCACCTCGCCGACCGTGAGGTCGAGCGCCCCGGCGACCGCGCCCAGCACCTCCGAGGACGGGTCCTTGCGGCCCCGCTCGATCTCGGAGAGGTACTGCGGCGCGATGCCGGCTCGCTCGGCCAGGTCGACGATGCGCTGACCCTGGTCGTGACGTTCGTCGCGGATGACGCCACCGACCGCCTCGCGCCACAGCGGCTCGACGGCGGGACGCCTGCGCAGGAAGCGGATCACGGTCCTCATGCCACCACGATACGTCCGCCCCGGACGCCGGGGCGGGTGGCGAGGAGCACCGAGGGCAGCACCGTGACCATCGGCACCAGGAGGACGACCAGGCTGATCAGGCCGTATGCCGGGAGATCCACCGGTGGCAGCACCGCGCCCAGGAGGCCGGCGCTGACGCCGAGCACGGCGGGGAGGACCGCCGCCGTGCCGATCGCCCAGGCGGTGACCCCCGTGATCGCGGCCTCGATCGCCGACATGGCCAGCAGCTGACGCCGGGTCGTGCCGGTGCGTCCCAGCAGGGTGAGCTCGTCGCGTCGGCGGGCCGTGGTCATGACCAGCGTGTTCGCCGCCGCCAGCACGACGAAGCCCAGCAGCGCGAGCAGGAGCGCCGTGGAGAGACGCTGGGCGCCGCCGCCGTCGGCGGCACGACCGGCATAGGTCTCGGGCGTGACGGCGCCGACCGCCTCGGTGACGGACCGCTCCGAGCCGGGTGCGACCCGCAGCAGGACGGCGTCGACCGACGGGGTGAGGTCGTTGGCGCGGGCGGTGGCCGGCCCGACGAGGTAGTCGCCGAGGCCCAGCCCGCGATCGTGCACCGCCACGACCGTGGCCGAGGTGGTGGGTGCCGACGGGTCGTCGCCATACCGGACGGCGACCGTGCTGCCGAGCCCACCCACCTCGAGCGCGGCGTCGCGGCTGACCGAGACGGTGCCGGGCCGGTCGAGGCCGGTCAGCGATCCCGCGACGACGCCGGGGTCGACCAGCCCGTCGACGACGCGGATCCGGACCGGTTCCCAGGACAGGGCCTCGAGCGCGGGGACGTCCTCGTCGGAGTCCGTGCGGACGGAGGCCTGCACCGACGCCGACGTGGCGGTCGCCGTGACGCCCGGGACGGCTCGGAGCGCGGCCGACGAGCCAGTCGGGTCCACGGGCACGACGAGGTCGCCGCGCAGGCCGTCGGCGAGCTGGGTCGTGGCGGCCCGGGCGATCGTGCTGTCGACCGTGGTCTGCGCGGTGCCCGCCGTCAGGGCGAGGGCCAGGGGGACGACGGCCGTGGTCAGGCGCCGCGCGAAGCCCCGTGTGTTGGCGAGCGCGAGCCACGCGGCGGCGCCGCGCAGCGACGGGATCCGCCCGAAGGTCCACCCCACCAGCACCGGGCCGGCGAGGGCAGCCGCCCCGACGAGCAGGAAGGCGGACGTGCCCGCGCTCGCGCTGCCGATGGCGCCCGGCACGACCGCGGGGCTCGCCGCCGAGACGAGCCCGGCGACGGCGAGGACCAGCGCGCCGGTGCGGCGAGATCGGAAGAGCAC
>NZ_DKGR01000029.1:0-6623 GCF_002453335.1 Arsenicicoccus sp. UBA6765 | reverse complement strand
CGGATCAGTCAGGAGAGCCACAAATGGGGGTGATGAGCCGGCCACAACCCCCATTTGTCGCCTCTCAACGGGTGGGTGGGAGCCTCTCGACGGGGTGGGCGGGGGCGTCTCGGCGGGTGGTGGGGGAGGATGGCGTCATGAGCACCTGGATCGGCTTCCTGCGGGCGATCAACCTCGCCGGCAAGCGGACGTTCTCGCCCCAGCAGATCGTCGCGTGCCTGGAGGCGGCGGGGTTCACCGACGTCGCCACCCACATCAACACCGGCAACGTGCGCCTCACCACGACGATGCGCTCGCGCGACAAGGTCGTCGCCGCGATGGAGCGAGCATTCCTGGACGACCGGGGATTCGAGGTGCCGGTGGCGCTGCTGACGCCGGCGGAGGTCCGCGCGGTGGCCGACGAGCTGGACGAGGTCGGCGAGGGGCACGAGGGCAGGCACTACCTGTCCTTCCTGCCGCAGGAGCCGTCCGCGGAGGTGGTCACTGCGCTGCACGCCCTCGAGGCTCCCGGCGAGCGGGTCGTGCCCCGTGGGCGGGCCGTGCACCTGCTGCTCGGCCCCGACTACCACCGGTCGCGACTCACCAACACGGCCGTCGAGCGCGTCGCAGGGATGGCCACCAACCGCAACCGCACCGTGGTCGAGGCCATCGCGGCCAAGTGGTGCTGAGACGGTTCGCCCGGATGGATGTGCAACCTCCTGGCCCGTGAGCCGCGTCTCCCCAGCAGAGCCAGGGCGCACCGCCCGGTCCATGAAACAGGGGGAACGTCATGGGAACTCGCATCGCAGCACTCGCCTCGTCCGCCGTCGCCGTGCTGGCGCTGACCGCCTGCGGCTCCGGGGGGAGCGACGCGGCGGGCAGCTCGGCGGCCCGGTCGAGCGCCGCGTCGGCGTCCAGCGGGAGCACGGCCGGTATGCCGTCCGCGCCCACCGCCACCAACGGGACGGGCAGCGCGGGTGCCGGCACGACCGGCACCACAGCCCCGACCCCGCGGGCCCCGGCCGCGACATACGGCAGCTCGACCGGCACCACGACCCGCGCGGCGCGCCCGTCCACAGGCACGCAGGGGGGAGGCCAGGTGACCGGCGCGACCGGCGGGCTCAAGGCCTATCTCGAGGCGCACCTCGCCGACGTCAACAAGGGGGATGGCTGCGACGTGAACATCCGCGTCGACAAGCGGGTCGGCGGCTACGCGCGCGGCAGCTACTTCGCGCCGGAGTGCGAGGCCGGCAAGGGCATCTGGGCCTACAGCGAGGCGGCCGGCTGGCACGTCGTGCACCGCGGGCAGGAGCCGCCACAGTGCACCGAGCTGGCCCGCCTGGCGCCTCAGATGCCGACCAGCATCGCCGGGCAGTGCCTCCTCGACGGCAAGGCCGTCACCTGGCGACCCGGCCTGGTCGCCGAGCCCGACCCACAGGTCACGGGCGCGACGGGCGAGCTGCGGACCTACCTCGTCGGGCGGCTGCGGACGATGAACGCCGGCGACGGCTGCGACCTCGGGGCCCGCGTCGACAAGCGGGTCGGCGGCTACGCGCGCGGCAGCTACTTCGCGCCGGAGTGCGAGGGCGCGGCCGCCCTGTGGGCCCAGGGCGCCAACGGCTGGTCCGAGGTGTGGAGCGGCCAGGACACGCCGACCTGCGCGACCCTGCGATCCAGGGCGCCGGGCATGCCCACCTCGATCGTCGACAGGTGCGTGGGTGACGCAGGCAAGGCAGAGCCCTGGCGTCCGACGCGCTGATCGGCTCGAGCCGGGGCGGGGCGGGGCTGCGGAATCGCGCGGCCCGCCCCGGTGTTGGGGAGGGCATGAACGTGAGCGAGATCCTCCCCCCCGGCGTCGCCCTGCCGCAGGCCGGCACCATCACGATGTTCTCCACCACCTGGTGCGGCTACTGCCGCCGCCTCAAGGGCGACCTCGACCGCGCCGGCATCGGCTACACCGAGGTCAACATCGAGGACTCGGCCGCGAGCGCCGAGCTGGTCGAGGTCATCAACCACGGCAACCAGACCGTGCCGACCGTGGTCTTCCCCGACGGCAGCTCCGCCACCAACCCCTCGCTCGCCGAGGTCCGTTCGCGGCTCGGCTGAGTCTCCCCGCGAGCTCGCCATGTCCGTCCCCAGCCGTATGACGTCCCGTGGGCCCGCCGTATGACGCGCCTGCTGGTCGTGTCGGACACGCACGCGCCCCGGCGCTGGAAGTCCTTGCCGCCCAGCCTGGTCCCCCTGCTCGAGCAGGCGGACCTGGTGCTGCACGCGGGTGACGTGTGCGTGCCCGCGGTGCTGGACGAGCTCGCGGCCTACGCCCCCGTCCGGGTCGTCCTCGGCAACAACGACGGCCCGGACGTCGCCGCCTGGGGAGCCGGCGTCCCCGAGACGCTGTCGCTCGAGGTCGCCGGCCTCCGCGTGGCGATGATCCACGACGCCGGTCCCCGGCCGGGGCGGGGGCGGCGGATGCGGCGGCGGTTCCCGGACGCCGACCTCGTCGTCTACGGCCACTCGCACATCCCCATGGACGTGGTGGACGATGGGACGCATCTCTTCAACCCCGGGTCGCCGACAGACAAGAGGCGGCAGCCACGGCATACGGCCGGGGTCCTCGAGATCGCCGCAGGCGAGCTCGTCCGCCACGAGATCGTGGCCCTCTGAGGCTGAGGCGTCCTTGCGCCTGGCGCGCGTCATCGGGTGAGTCCGCTGCTCGTCGACGAGCAGCAGACTCACCCGATCCGGGTCAGACGGTGAGGCCGAGCCCGGTCAGCAGGGCGCGGTAGCCCTCGCGATAGGTCGGGTGCTGCAGCGTGAAGCCGGTCGCCCGTAGACGCGCGTTGGACAGGCAGCGACCCTCGGCCACGGATCGACCAGGGGTGCTGACCGACCACGTGATCCCCAGCAGCGCAGCGACATACGCGCTCAGCTCGCCGCTGGTGCAGGGCTCGTCGTCGGTGACGACGTAGAGCGGGTCCGGCGCCTCGGGGCGGGTCAGGAGGTGGACGACGGCGGCCGCCGCGTCGTGCCGGTGCAGCCGATTGGTCCACCGGTGCGGGTGCGGGTCCTCGCCGCGCCGCACCTGCGCGACGATGCGGGGCTCGCGGTCGCCGTACAGGCCGCTGAGCCGGGCCACCGTGCCGTGCGGCACCGCCTCCCGGAACGCCGACTCGGCCTCCAGCAGCACGCGCGAGGTCGGGCGTGACGGCTCCGGCGGGGTCGTCTCGTCCACGAGACCGGCGGCGTCGCCATACACCCCGGTCGAGGACACGAGGACGGCCCGGCGAGGTGACCGGCCCGCCCGGGTGGCCGCCTCGAGAGCGCGCGACATCCCTTCGACATAGGTGCGCCGGTAGCCCGCCTCGTCCCGCTCGTCGGCGGTCAGGCACACCACGAGCAGGTCGGCGGACAGGTCGGGCAGGGGCGTGCGGTCGTCGGTGATGTCGGCAGCGATGCCGTGCAGCGGAGCCGGGACGCGGTCGACCTGACGACGCACCGCGCGCACGGCCACGCCCAGCGACGCGAGGCGCAGCCCGATCCGGGCCCCGAGGTCGCCGCACCCGATCAGGGTGGCGGTCGTCCCCGCCTCGACGCTGCGCGCCTCAGCCATCGAGGGAGCTGGTGTCGTCGGGCACGTCGACGGCATACGCCCGCAGCACCTCCAGCGGCACGATCCCCAGCACGGCCTGGTTGGTCGCGGCCAGCCGCACCGGCGCGGCGGCCCCCGCCTCGTGCGCCATCAGCCAGTTGCGCGCCGTCACGCACCAGGTGTCACCGGGCTGCAGCCCCGCGAAGCCGTACTGCGGGCGCGGGGTCGACAGGTCGTTGCCGATCGACCGCTGGTGCTGCAGGAACTCCACCGTGACGACCGCGCAGATCGAGTGGTGCCCCAGGTCCTCCGGACCGATCGTGCAGGTCGCGTCCCGATAGAACCCGGTCACGGGGTCCTGCCCGCACTCGTCGAGCGGACCGCCGAGGACGTTGAGCTGGGTCATGGGGCCAGTATGCCGGGGCCCGACGGTCGGTGGGGCCTGGGCCCGACGCCGGGTCACCGTCAGGAGGGGTGCCCGGGCGCGGGGTCCTCTGCCACCAGACCCAACGTCCACCATCCTTGGACCAAACCCTCACGATCCTCGGGGGTGCCCAGGAGGTATGGCGCGCCCCGGGGGCACGGCGGGGCGCGTCAGGAGTTGAGCGGCCAGTCGTCGCGCACCGGGGCGCCGCCCTCGACCACGTCCTCCGGCTCGTCGGTGCGCTCGGTCCACGAGTCCTGCGGCCGGTAGCCGAGCTCGAGCATCGTGTTGGTGAGGTCCCAGCGGCGGTTGGGGTTGTCGGAGATCGCATAGTAGAGCCCGAAGGTCACCTCGGCCTCGATCGCGCAGCGAAAGACCCGCTCGGTGTCGTCCTCGCTGAGCCACATGGCGTGCAGCAGGTCCTCGTCGGCGTCGAACGGGTCGTCGGACATCCACCCGATGCGGAGCGCGATGACGTCCAGTCCGTGCTCGTCGTGGTAGTAGCGGCCCAGCGTCTCGCCGAACACCTTGGACACGCCGTACAGCGAGTCGGCGCGCGGCAGCTGGTGGGGATAGACGGGCCACTGCTCGAGCCGGTCGTACATCCCCATCGCGTGGTTGGACGACGCGTAGACCACGCGGCGCACCCCGGCCTCGCGAGCCGCCTCGAGCACGTTGCGGTAGCCCACGATGTTGGCGGCGAGCACGTCGTCCCAGTCGGACTCGGGGGAGGCGGAGCCCGCGAGGTGCAGGACGGTGTCGACGCCCTCCATGAGCGGCAGCACCTCGGCGTAGTCCTCGAGGTCGGCCCGCTGGAGCACTCGCTCCTGCTCGTCGTTCTTGGGGGTGCGGCCGTGCTGCACGATCTCGTAGTCGTCGCGCAGGCGGTCAGCCAGCAGCAGCCCGATGCCTCCGGTCGCGCCGGTGATGAGGATCCGTCGCCTGGTCCGCGTGGTGCCCGTGTCCGTGTCGGTGTCGGTCATGGCTCCATCATCGCGCGCAGGTCGGCCCGCATGGCGGGAAAGGCGGTGGTGGAAAAGCCTGCTCGTTCGTAAAGGTGGCGTCCCTCGGCGGTCGCCATCAGCTCGGCGCGGGGCACCCCGGTCTCGCGGGCTGCGTCGACGTCGGTCATGGGCCGACTCTCGCCACGGGCGCTGGACAGGAGGTGAACACGTGCTGCACAACCCCTGGTCACGGCGCTCGGTAGCGCGACTCGGTCGACGGGTCCAGCGCGCGCCGTCGCACCAGCTCCCGTATGGCGTGCAGCGCCACCCCACGCTGGTCGTAGACCTGGTGCGCGACCAGCGCGAGGTGACGCAGCTGCTCGTCGTCGAGCAGGTCGAGCCGCGTGAGGTCGCGGACGTAGAGGGCGTCGGCCTCGACGAGCTGCCGAGCCTGGCGCTCGTCGGCGTCGGCCCACTGGACGGGAGCGATCGGCCAGGTCTTGGTCGAGACGAATCCCTGCGGCACGAACCCCTGCTCGCGCAGCTCGAGGTCGATCTCGGCGAAGGTCGGTTGGGCCCGGTAGAGCCGGTGGAAGCCCACCTCGACCTGGATGGTCGTGGCCCGCGCCAGCGTCTCGCGGCCGCCGCGAAAGATCATGAGCTCGGCGCCCTGCACGTCGATCTTGAGGTGGTCGAGCAGCTCGATCTCGCGGACGTCGTCGAGGCGGGTCGTGGGGAGCGGCAGACGGTCGACCACCGTTGCCAGCCGGGGGAAGTCGACGAGCAGCTCGAGCTGCGCGGGGTCGGGCTCGTAGAGGCTGGAGAACCCGGACGAGGCGCACAGGTGCAGGGTGTGGGTGGCGCCGTCGCCGATGGCATAGGGGAGGTAGCGCTCGAGATCGCCTGCGGCCGACCGCAGTCGCTCGATCGCCTCGGGCTGCGGCTCGAATCCCGTGACCCGGCAGGCGCCCTCGCGCAGCATGGCGAGATAGGGCGGCTCGTCCTCGAGCGGGTTGGCCCCGATGTCGACGACCTCCGTGAGCCGCGTCGGCCCGAGCAGGTCTGCCAGACGGTCGGACTCGCGTCGTGGGGAGATCGTCCCGGACATGCTGCTCCTCGTGTCGCGCCGGCGGTCCGTCGACCCTAGAGGGGGCGGTCGTCGCGGTGGGGGTTAGCCCGGTGGCTGGTCGAGGGCAGCGCGCCGGTCGTGCAGGTGGCTGAGCTCGGCCTCGTTGCGGCACAAGGAGATCGCCGCGTCGTATGCCGTCCTGGCCGCCGCCACTCGCCCGGCCCGGGTCAGGAGCTCGGCGCGCACGGCGTCGAACCGGTGGCTCGCGCCGACCCCGCCGACCCCGCTGATCGCCGCGATAGCGGCCAGGCCGGCCCCTGGCCCGCGGGCCTGCGCCACCGCCACGGCGCGGGCGAGCTCGACGCTCGGGCCGGGCGCCACCGCCACGAGCAGGTCGTAGTGCGCGACGATCCGGTCCCAGCGGGTGTCGTCGGGCCGCGGCGCCAGCGCGTGCTCCGCCGCGATGCGCGCCTGCAGGAGGTAGGCGGCGGCCTGGACCGGCAGCCCGCCACGCAGGGGTGCGGACTCGAGCAGGGCCACCGCCTCGGCGATCTCGTCGCGGTGCCAGCGGCTCCGGTCCTGGTCCGCGAGCAGCACTAGGGCGTGTCTCCCAATGGC
>NZ_DKGR01000006.1:0-65599 GCF_002453335.1 Arsenicicoccus sp. UBA6765 | reverse complement strand
ACCACTCCACGGGACTCTTACACGAGGCGGGCCAGGGTCCTGTGGATGACGCGCTCGGCCGCCCGCCGGACCTGGGCATGCTGGTCCGATGCGCACCGTTGCCGAGATGATCGCCGAGCTGGGGCACGTCGCGACGTGGTCCGAGCTGCAGCCGCACGTCACCCGCCGCGCCGTCACCGCAGCGATGACGCGTGGCGAGGTCGAGCGCCTGAGCCGCGACCGCTATGCCACGCCCGGACTTCACGCCGCGCGGCGCGAGGCGGAGCGGCACCACGGGGTCGTGTCGCACCTCAGCGCCGCGGTGCATCACGGGTTCAAGGTGCGCACCCCGCCGGCGCGTCCGCAGGTCACGGTGCCGCGCACGCACCACGTGACCCGGGCGGACGAGGACTGCTGCGAGATCAGGCTCCGGCACCTGGGGCCGGGCGACCACGCGCAGGGAGTCACCACGCCCCTGCGCACGGTGGTGGACTGCGCACGCGACCTGCCGTTCGAGGAGGCGCTGTGCGTCGCGGACTCCGCCTTGCGCTCGAGCCTGGTCACCCCGGACGACCTGGTCTCGCTCGCACGCCGCGCGCGAGGGCCAGGTGCCCGGGCGCTGAGGCGGGTGGCGCAGCAGGCAGACGGTGGCTCGTCCGGTCCGATGGAGACGGTGCTGCGGGTCATCTCCCTCGACCGCGGCCTCGACCTGTCGACCCAGCTGCAGATCGTGGATCACGGCTTGTTCGCGGTCGTGGATCTGGGTGACCCCGCCCTGCGGCTCGCCGTGGAGGCCGACTCGTTCGCCTGGCACGGCGATCGCCGGGCCCTGGATCGTGACTGTCGCCGCTACGACGAGCTCGTCGTGTGGGGGTGGACGGTCCTGCGGTTCAGCTGGGAGCAGGTGATGATCGACCGCGACTTCGTCGAGTGGTGCTTCACGCACGTCCTCGACGGGAGGGACGGCATCTCCCCGCCCGTCCCCCCGCGTCCGGGGCGTCGCCGCCGCCCACTGTGACCAACTGCTGCACATCGGATGGCGTCACCGACGAATTCCGTTGCAGCACAATGACTAGGTGCGAACGTGACCCCCTATCTGCAGCAGTTGGTCGCGCGGGAGCGACCACAGTGCCGGCTCGCCCGCCGGCCGCACGCCCGCCGGCCGCACGCACGCCCGCCCGCCGGACGCACGCACGCCAACGGCCCGCCCACACGAGGTGGACGGGCCGCCGGCCGGCAGGACGCGGGTCAGGCCGCGTTGTCGGCGTTGTCGGGGTTCTGCGCCCACAGGTCGGGGCCGAAGACCTCGTAGCTGATGTCCTCGGGCGCGACGCCCTTGTCGATCAGGGTGCGCCGCACGACCTGCATGAACGGCAGCGGGCCGCACATGAACACCTTGGCGCCCGAGGGGATCTCGGCGTCGGACAGGTCCATCAGGCCCGGCCGGGCGGGGTGGATGGTGGGGGCGGACTCCGCCTCCTCCTCGTACCAGAACTGACCGACGACGTCGTTCATCGCCTCGGCCTGCCCGCGCATGGAGGTGTAGAGCGCCTGCGTGGAGTGCGAGCGGTCGGCGTGGAAGACGCGGATCGAGCGGTGCGGCTGGCGCTGGGACAGGTCCTCGAGGATCGCCGCCATCGGGGTGATCCCGATGCCCGCGGAGACGAGCACCAGCGGTGCCTCGGACTCCTCGAGCACGACGTCGCCGGCGGGCTGGGAGACCTCGAGGACGGTCCCGACCTGCGCGTTGTCCGCGAGCCAGTTGCTGACCTGGCCGTCCGGCACGTCGTCGGCGCCGTGCACGCGCTTGATGGTGAGGCGGAAGGCCTCACGCCCGGGCACGCCGGAGATGGTGTACTGCCGCGGCTGGCGCTCGCCGCCGGGCAGGTCCACGGCGACGCCGACGTACTGACCGGTGCGGTGGGACGGCAGCTCCCCCTCCGCGGGCTTGATGACCAGTGAGAAGGATTCGGGCGTCTCGTCGTCGCGCTCGACCACGGTGTAGGGGCGATAGGGGTGCTCGGGGTCGGTCCCGCCGAGGGCGTAGAGCTTGCCCTCCTCCGCGATGAGCTGGCACGCGAACAGCCAGTACACCTCGTCCCACGCGGAGGCGATCTCGGGGGTGACGGCGTCGCCGAGGACGTCGCCGATGGCCCACATGAGGTGGTGGCCGACGATGGTGTACTCGTAGGACTTGATGCCGAGCGAGACGTGCTTGTGCGCGATGCGCTGCATGATCGGCGTGAAGTCGGGGGCGGCCGGGTCGATCAGGTGGACGGCGTAGGCGACGACCGACGCGGCCAGCGCCTTGGGCTGCTCACCGATGGCCTGGTTGGCCTTGTTGAACACCCGCATCAGCTCGGGGTGCGCCTCGAACATGTGCGGGTAGAACCGCTTGGTGATCTCCTCGGCGTGCTCGGCGACGACGCCGGCCGTGGCCTTGACGGTCTCGGTGGACTGCGGTGACAACATGTGGGGATTCTCCTCGCGTCCCGGCGTCAGCGCCGGGGAGTAATTACGGGATTTAGAGGAACAAAGGTCAGCGTAACGCCTTCGCTTGGCAGTCGCCCCTCGGAGTGGCATGGTTCCCTCATGCGTCTCCCTCTGACCCGTTCTGGGGCAATGGACTTCGTATGACGCACGCCCTGGCGCCTCGACTCGTTCCGCTCGGCGGCCCGCGGGCCATGACCGTCCGCCGCACGCTGCCCCACCGTGACCGGACCCTGGTGGGGCCGTGGTGCTTCGTCGACCACTACGGGCCCGACGACGTGGCGGTCACCGGCGGGATGCTCCTGCCGCCCCACCCGCACATCGGGCTGGCCACGGTGAGCTGGCTCTTCGACGGGGAGCTCGAGCACCGCGACAGCCTCGGCACCTCGGTGGTCGTGCGTCCCGGTGAGCTCAACCTGATGACCGCCGGCGACGGCATCGCCCACTCCGAGGTCTCGACGGACGCCACGACGACCCTGCGCGGCGCCCAGCTGTGGCTGGCCCTGCCCAGCGGATCCCGGGGCGTGGCACCGCGGTTCGAGCACCACGCCCCCACGCCCGAGCAGGACGAGCACGGCACGCTGCGCGTCGCGATCGGATCGCTCCAGGGGGTCACGTCTCCCGTCGAGGTCGAGTCGCCCACGGTGGCAGCGGAGCTCGTCGTCCGTCCCGAGGCGGAGCGCGCCGTGCGGCTGGACCCGGCATACGAGCACGCGGTCCTCGTCGACTGCGGGGTCGTGGTCGTCGACGGGCACGTCGTCGCGCCCGGCAGCCTCCGGCTCCTCGACGCGGGACGCACCAACCTCGGCGTGCGGGCCGGGGCCCACGGAGCGCGCCTGCTGCTGATCGGCGGGGAGCCGATGGACGAGTCCCTCGTCATGTGGTGGAACTTCGTCGGTGGCAGCGACGAGGAGGTGCGCGCCGCCCGCGCGGACTGGATGACGGCGATCGGCGCGGACGACGATGGTGACCGTCCTGAGCGGTTCGGTGCGGTGCCGGGATGGCCGGCCACGTCCGTCCTGCCCGCCCCCACCCTGCCGGCAGCGCCCATGCGCCCGCGCCCACCCCGGCGGTCATGAGCTCCACGAAGGACCCCTGGGACGGCCACCCGGACGTCGTGCGCCTGCTCGGTGCGCCACCGTCCCGCTGGGCCGACGTGGTCGGGCGGGTGCTCGACCCGAGCTGGCAGACGCTCGTGCTGGCGCTGGTGGTCTCGTTGCGCCACAGCCCCACGGTCGCGAGCGGGCTGGGGTGGGCGGTGGCCGCCACCACCTTCTGCGTGGTCGTGCCGTATGCCGTCCTGGCCGCCCTCGTCGGTCGCGGGCACGTCACGGACCGTCAGGTGGTGATCCGTGAGCAGCGCCGGATCCCGCTCCTCGCGGCGCTCGCCTCGGTGGTCGTGGGGCTGGTGACGCTCGCCCTCGTCGGCGCGCCCCGCCCGCTCGTCGCCCTGGTCGCGACGGTCCTGGTGGGCCTGCTCGTCCTCGGCGGCGTGTCCCGGTGGCACAAGGCGTCCTTCCACGCCGCCGTGACCACGGTGTCCGTCGTGGTGCTCACGCGCGAGCTCGGCCCGGGGTTCCTGCTGGTGGGGGTCCCCGTGCTGGCGCTCGCCGCCTGGGCTCGGGTCCGTGCGGGCAGGCACAGCCGCGCGCAGGTCGCGGTGGGTCTGGTGGTGGGGGTGCTCGTCACCGCCCTGATCGACCACACGACGATCTGAGTCGCCCGTCCAGCGCCGCCAGGCCGGGCCGGGCAGCCAGGCCAGGCCAGCGTCAGACGTCGTCGATCGAGGCGCCCTCGGTGACCAGCTGCTCCGCCCGCTCGTAGTCGTCGTCCGCCTCGTAGGTCAGCGCCCCGACGACGATCCCGTCCTGGGCATACCAGACGGTGAGCCCCCCCGGCCGCTCAGCGACCCGGACCTCGTCGAAGCCGTCGCCCCACGCCGCGTGCTTGAGCCACCGGTCACCGATCTGCGACCAGAAGCCCGGCACCGCGGTCCAGGACTCGTCCCCACCTGCGGCGTTGCGCCCCGCGATCTCGCCCATGGTCAGCGCGTCGCCCCAGTGCTCGACGTGCAGCGGACGCCCCGCGGCGGCGTTGTGGGCGCGGGTCACGTCGCCGGCCGCCCAGACGCCGTCGACCGAGGTGCGTAGCCGGTCGTCGACCACCACGCGCCCCTCGTGCGTCGAGATCCCCGTCCCCGCAAGGTAGTCCGTCGACGGGGCGACCCCCAGCGCAGCCAGGACGAGGTCGGGGGAGCGCGTCGTGCCGTCGGACAGGTGCACCTCGCGCGGCGCCCGCACGCTCGTGACCTCCACGCCGGTGACCAGCGCGACGCCCTCCTCGACCAGCCAGTCCTGGAGCAGCCGCGACGCCCGGTCGCCGAGCCGTGCGGCCTGGGGCGCCTGCTCGGTCGTGACGATCGTGACGTCGATGCCGCGCCGGGCCAGCGAGACGGCCGCCTCGCAGCCGATGAACCCCGACCCGATCACGACCGCCGACCGCTCATGGCTCGCCGCCTCCACCAGGCGCTCGGCGTCGGCGAGGCTGCGCAGCAGGTGCACGTCCGCGTCGGGGTCTGCGGTGGGCAGCCGGACGGGGGTGGCCCCCGAGGCGAGCACCAGTGCGTCATACGGGATCTCACGGCCCCCGGCGTGGATCACCCGGGCGTCGGGGTCGATGCGATCCACGTGGGCGCCGAGCTCGACGGTGATCCCGGTGAGCTCGGGGTCGGCGTCGTCGATCGCGACCGGCTCTGGGGGCAGATCCCCGCGCAGGACGTCCTTGCTGAGCGGGGGCCGCTGGTATGGCGGATGCCCGTCCGCCGTCACGACCAGCACCGGCCCGGGGCCACCGGCATCGCGATAGGCCTGGGCGGCCCTCACCCCCGCAGGTCCCGATCCGACGACGACCAGTCCGTGGCTCATGGCGGCTCCGCTCGTTCGATGCGTGTCCTCGGGAGGCGCGGTCGCGGTGCGCCGACCCTGTGTGCCTCGATCGCATACCCCGGCTGGGCCCCATCATCCGGCCCGCGTCCTCGGGCATCCCCGCGCTCGCAGCTCACGAACGCGCGATCCGGAGGCTCAGATCCGGACCTACGGGAGCTCCGAGCGCACGAATGGCCACCCGGTCCCGGCGCTGGGAGAGAAGAAAACCGGCCCTGGCCCGCGTTGCCGCGGATCAGAGCCGGTTGCTCAACTGGTCGGGGTGACAGGATTTGAACCTGCGACCTCGTCGTCCCGAACGACGCGCGCTACCAAGCTGCGCCACACCCCGTGTTGACTGACCGAGGATAGCCGACGAACGCCCCCGGACACGAATCGGTCCGGTCCGACGCCGACCGGCGCCGTCAGTCCCGAGCCCGGTCCCGCGCGCGCAGGGTGATCAGGGTCGCCTCGGGACGGCAGGCGAACCGCACGGGCGCGGTCGGGGACGTGCCGAAGCCCGCCGACACGTGCAGCCACGCGGCGTCGTCGGGCGCCTCGGACGACGGGGCGTTGTCGCAGCCGGGCCACCAGCGGGACAGGCCCTTGACCCGCTCGCGGCCGAGGTCGCAGTTGGTGACCAGCGCGCCGTAGAACGGGACGCACACCTGCCCGCCGTGCGTGTGACCGGCCATCACCAGGTCGGCACCGTCGCGCGTGAAGGCGTCCAGCGTGCGCAGGTACGGCGCGTGCGCCACCCCGATCGTGAGGGCGGCGTCGGGGTCGGCGGGCCCCGCGACCTCGTCATACCGGTCCCGCTCGATGTGCGGGTCGTCGACGCCGACCAGCTCGAGGTCCAGGCCCTCGACGCTCAGGTGGCCGCGGCGGTTGTTGAGGTTGAGCCAGCCGGCGTTCTCGAAGCCGCGCACGAGGTCCTGCGTCGGCAGCCGGGTGCGATCGCCCTCGACGCGGGCATGGTCGGAGGTGAAGTAGCGGAAGGGGTTCTTGATGACCGGCGCGAAGTAGTCGTTGGACCCCATCACGAAGGCGCCCGGCCGCTCCATCAGCGAGCCCATCGCGTCCAGCGCCGCGGGCACGGCCTGGAGGTGGGCGAGGTTGTCGCCGGTGTTGATCACCAGGTCCGGCTCGAGCGCGTCCAACGAGCGCACCCACTCGATTTTGCGCCGCTGCGACGGCACCAGGTGCATGTCGGACACGTGCAGGACGCGCAAGGGGGCGGAGCCACGCGGCAGCACGGGCGCGGTGACCCGCCGCAGCGTGAAGGAGTTGCGCTCGACCAACGAGGCATACGCGAGGGTGGCGGCTCCGGCCGCGGTGACGCCGGTGAGGGTGCGCGCGAGAGTGTTCATCACGGCCATGCTCCCAGACATCCAGCCCGTATGACGGCCCGACGTCATCTCGGGTGACCGCACGGTGGCGGGGGAGGACACTGGTGCCCATGAGCACTCTGAAGCAGACCCTCCAGCACGACCTGACCGAGGCGATGCGCGCCCGCGACCAGGTCCGCACCGCCACGCTGCGCATGGCGCTGACCGCCGTGACGACCGCCGAGGTGGCGGGGGAGCACCACGAGCTGACCGATGCCGACGTCCTCAAGGTCCTGACCAAGGAGGCCAAGAAGCGGACGGACGCGGTCGAGGCCTACCAGGCGGCGGGACGGCCGGAGCTCGCGGAGGTCGAGGAGGCCGAGCGCGCGGTGCTCGAGGGCTATCTGCCGGCGCAGCTGGACGACGCGGCCATCGACGCGCTGGTCGCCGAGGCCGTGACCGAGACGGGCGCGACCGGTATGCCGCAGATGGGCCAGGTCATGAAGGCCGCCCAGGCCAAGGCGGCGGGGCAGGCCGAGGGCGGACGGATCGCCGCAGCCGTGAAGCGGGCCCTCGCCTCCTGACGGGTCGCCGCTCCCGGACCGCGCCGCTCCGCCCGGTCGTCGTCGTCGTCGAGGTTCTGGCGTTCGTGGTGTCCAGCAGCGGCCGTGGCACCGGATGGCGGTTGTGGCGTGCTGCAGCACGCCGCGTGCACTGGCCGTCGCCACAGGAACCGGTCGCCGCCACCGGCGCAGCACGCGCGAGGCGCCCGCCCCCACGTGGGGGCGGGCGCCTCGGCATACGGGCTCGTCCTGTGCTTCATCCGCCCGACCCGGGTGCTAAGGCGGGCTGATGTGCCTACCTGAGGTAGGTCAGGGCGCCGGGGGAGCCGCGGGGGGTGCTGCTGGGGGTGCGGCCGCGCGGTTGGCGGTGGGCGCGCGGGGGGTCGAGCGGACGCCGGTGGAGATGCGGAGCGTCACCGCGCTGCCCTTGGGGGCGCGATCCGTCGGGCGGGTGCGGGCGACCGTGCCGCGGGGGTAGCCGCTGGCGACGCGACCGCCCACGGTGACCCGGAAGCCGGCCGCCTCGATCGCGCTCGTGGCCTCGTCGACCGACATGCCCCGGACGTCCGGGATGTCGACGGTGCGTCCGTCGTCGGCGGGCTGAGCGGCCTGGCCGAACGGAACGACCGGCTTGCCGTCGTGCGCGGCCCGCATGACGCCCTGCCAGATCGGGCCGGGGATCAGGTAGCCCATGGCCTTCGGGTAGTAGCGCGCGTTCCCGTCGACGGAGTGCAGGCGCATGCGGGCCCAGGACCCGTTGTTCTGGTCGGGGGTGCCCGCCCAGACGGCGGTGGAGTACTGCGGGGTGGCGCCGACGAACCAGGTCTCGTTGTCGGCGTCGGTGCCGGTCTTGCCGATGGACGGGCGGCCGATCTGGACGGGACGGCCCGTGCCCTCGGTCATGACGGTCTGGAAGATCCCGGCGGCCTGGTTGGCGATGCCTTCCTCCAGCACGCGGCGGCATCCCGGCAGCTGCAGGTCGACCTTCTTGCCGTCGCTGTCGGTGACCGACTCGAGCGGCGTGTTGGGGCAGGAGATGCCGCGGTTGGCGACGATGGCGTACATCTGGGCCATGGTCTCGGGGCTGGCGTCCTCACCGAGGAGCAGGGTGGGGGGATAGGTGCTGAGCGGCTTGCCGTCCTGGGAGCCGTCCTCGGCCGAGCGGCGCGAGTTGTGCATCCCCATGGCGAGCGCCGTGTTGCGGATGTTGCAGGTGCCGATGTCGGCGGCCAGCGCGACGAAGGCGGTGTTGATCGAGTTGCGCGTGGCGATCCCGATGTCCGCTCCGGGCGGGGGGTCGTCACCCTCGGCGTTGCCCGGTGTCCAGGGCGCGCCGGCACCCGTGGTGCAGCCGTTCTGGAAGTCACGGGGGTACCAGGGGGTGCCCGGGGGGCGGATGTCCGGGATGACATAGCTCTCGCCCTTGCCCTGCTTGAGGGCTTCGATCACGGCGAAGAGCTTCATGGTTGAGCCGACGCTGAAGCCGCCCGAGGCGCCGTAGCGGAAGTCCGCGCCCCAGTTGACCTGGGTCTTGCCCGGCTCCGGCTTGCCGGTCGGGTTGTAGCTCGTCGACTGGACCATCGCGCGGATCTTGCCGGTGTTGGACTCGATCGTGGTCGCGGCCGCGCCGAACGTCGGGTAGTCCTGCGGCGAGATGATCCGGCCCATGGACTCGGCGGCGCGCTCCTGCAGGTCGGGGTCGAGGGTCGTCACGATGCGGTAGCCGCCGCGGCGGATCCGACCCTCGCGCTCGTTGGGCTGCGTGCCGAAGGCCGGCAGCGTCTTGAGGTAGTTGACGACGTAGTTGCACCAGTAGGGGTAGCTCGACGCGGCGCAGCTGTTCTTGGGCGGGTCGGCCTTGATGACACCCAGGGGCGAGGCCTTGGCGGTCTTGAGCTGGGTCGCGTCGATGTAGCCGTACCGGTGCATCGCGTCCAGCACGACGTTGCGGCGGGTGAGAGCGGCCTTGGGGTTCTTGACGGGGTCGTTGGCGCCCGGCTGCTGGACGACACCGGCGAGGGTCGCGGCCTGCGGGATCGTCAGCTTGGCCGCCGTGGTCCTGAAGTAGTGCCGCGCAGCGGCCTCCACGCCATACGCCTGGTCCCCGAAGTAGACCAGGTTGAGGTAGTTCTGCAGGATCTGCTCCTTGGTCATCTCCTTCTCGACCTGGGCGGCGTACTTGAGCTCCTGCAGCTTGCGGGAGGCCGTCACGGCCTTGGCCGCCTTGGCCGCCTTGGTGTCGCCGCGATCCAGGGCAGCCTTCTCGAGGGTGACCTTGACGTACTGCTGCGTGAGGGTCGAGGCGCCGCGGGCGGTCCCGCCCAGCGCCGCGCCGGCGACCGCCGAGCCGATGCCCTCGAGGTCGACGCCCCCGTGCTCGTAGAAGCGGTGGTCCTCGATCGACACCTGCGCCTTCTGCATCCACGGCGAGATCGCGCTCAGCGGCACGACGATGCGGTTCTCGCTGTAGAGCGTGGCGATGACGGTCTTGCCGTCGGAGGCGAGCAGCTCGGACTGCTGCTGAGGCACCACGGAGGTGAACTCCGTGGGAAGAGCTTCGTAGACCTCCGTGCCGGACTTGACGACGGTCCCCATCATCGCCGTGGCTGGGATGAGCAGCCCCGCCCCGAGGAACCCACCGACCACGGAGACGGCGAGGAATGCCGCCAACAGGCTCATCACGGTGGGGATGGCGCTCAGTCGTCCCTGCTTCATGGGCCCAGCGTACTTTTTTTCGCTCCACCCGTAACTCACCGCCGGGGGGCGCGTTTACAGCACAGAAGACACCAACCGCAGCACGTGTGACTAGTCCTTGTGATCGACCGTAACCCCCCGGACGAGCCATGTGTCGCGAACCGAAGAACACCTACCCTTACGGGTGAAGACTGGGAGGCTTTCGACATGACTGTTCTGACTGCGCGCTCTGGTGAGCGCGCCGGCCAGCAGTGGATCCAGGAGTGGGCACCGCTCGGCAACTGCGTGGCTCAGGACCCCGACGCGTTGTTCGTCCAGGGAGCCGCCCAGCAGCAGGCCAAGCAGATCTGCGTCGGGTGCCCGGTCATCGCCGATTGCCTGGCCGACGCCCTCGACAACCGCACGGAGTTCGGTGTGTGGGGCGGCATGACCGAGCGCGAGCGCCGTGCCCTGCTCAAGCGCCGCCCGGACGTCCAGTCGTGGCGTCCCGTGCTCGAGGCGATGCTCAACCGCAGCAACCCCAACAAGGTCGCCTGACCCGCACCTCACGCACGCCGACCGGCTCGACGAGGGTGCGTCAGCCCGCGAGGGACGCCCCCACCCGCCGCAGCGCGGCGAGGTCGTGCACGTCCGTCGCCTCCGCGGCCGCCACGCTGACCAGCAGGCCGGGGCGGCTCGACCGCAGCTCCGCCAGCACCTGCGCGTGGCGCTCCGCCACCCGGTCCGACGCAGCCCCCACCCGCAGCAGTGCCCGGGCCGCCCGGGCCGCCCCAGCCTCCTGACTCCCTCCCGTCAGGCGCTCCGCGGCCGCGTCCGCCCCTCGTGCGTCCAGCGTCCCCGTCGCTGGGCGCACGAGCCGGTTGAGGACCAGCGCGGCGGCCGGCATCCCCTCGGACCGCAGGCGCCGCAGGAAGTAGTCCGCCTCGCGCAGCGCCGTCACCTCGGGCGTCGCCACCACCACGAACGCCGTGCCCGGCTCCGAGAGCCGGGCATAGGTCTGCTCGGCGCGCTCGCGGAAGCCGCCGAACATCGTGTCCAGCGCCGTCACGAAGGTCTGCACGTCCCCGAGCAGCTGCGTCCCCAGCACCTTGGACAGCACCCCCGACACCAGCGCCATCCCGCCCCCGAGCGCCCGCACGCCGACCCGTCCCCCGAGTCGTGCGGGGGCGGTGAGCAGCCGGATCAGCCGTCCGTCGAGGAAGGACCCGAGCCGCTCGGGCGCGTCCAGGAAGTCCAGCGCGGACCGGCTCGGGGGCGTGTCGACGACGATCAGGTCCCACGTGCCGTCGCGCTCGGCCAGTGTGCGGAGCTGGCCGAGCTTCTCCATCGCCATGTACTCCTGCGTGCCCGCGAACGAGCTCGACACCGACTGGTAGAAGGGGTTGGCGAGGATCTGCTCGGCGGCCTCCGGCGTCGCGTGCGCCACGACGACCTCGTCGAAGGTCCGTTTCATGTCGAGCATCATCGCGTCCAGGCGCCCGCCCCGCGTCTCGTCGATGCCGACCACGGTCCGGGGGCGGTCGTCGAGCTCGGACAGCCCGAGCGACTGGGCGAGCCGGCGCGCCGGGTCGATGGTGAGCACGACCACGCGGCGCCCGGCCTCGGCGGCGTGCAGGGCGAGGGCCGCGGACGTCGTGGTCTTGCCCACCCCGCCCGAGCCGCAGCAGAGCACCACGCGGGTGGCCGGGTCCCGGACCAGGGCGGCGAGGTCCGAGGCCGTATGCCGGGCGCCGGGGCGGGGCGGGGTCGTCATACGAGCGCTCCGACCTGCGAGGTGAGCGCGGCCGCGAGCCGGGGGAGGGTGCGCGGACCGGCGCCGCCCTCGAGCGTGGGCAGCAGGACGGTGGGGAGCTCCAGGGCGTCGAGGATCTCCTGCTGCTCGCCCTCGGCCAGGAGTCGCTCGGCGTGACCGCGGGCGTGCTCGAGGAGCCGGCGGGCGGTCTCGTCGGGGTCGGGGACCTGCGCCGCGCGCAGCTCCTCGGCGATGGCCGTCAGGTCGACGTCGCCGTCGACCGCCGCGTGGAAGGCGTCGAGGTCGTCCTCGCCGAGCCCGTCGTCGCGGACCTGGTTGACCACGAGCAGACCCGTGCGCAGGCCCGCGGCCCGCAGCTCGGTGATCGCCTCGACGGTCTCGGTCACGGGCATCTCCTCGAGGACCGTCACGAGGTGGACCACGGTCTGGTCCGAGTGGACGACCGCCGTGACCGCGTCGGCCTGCGCCTTGATCGGCCCCACGCGCGCCAGGTCGGCGACCTCGGCGTTGGCCTCGAGGAAGCGGACCACCCGACCGGTCGGCGGCGCGTCCACGACGACCACGTCATAGCTCTCGGGCGTGCCGCGACGCCGCTGGTGGCGGGGGGTGCGGCGGGTGGCCTCGTAGAGCTTGCCCATCACCAGCACGTCCCCGAGGCCCGGCGCGATGCTGGTCGCCAGGTCGACGGCACCCACCTGGTCCAGCACCGTCCCGGCGGGGCCGAGGTGGTAGTGGACGCGGAGGTACTCCATCAGCGAGGCCCGCGCATCGACCGCCAGCGCGTGCAGCTCGCCGCCCGCCGGCGTCACGTGCACCAGGCGCTCGTGGTCGTCGAGCGGGCTGCACCCGAGCACGGGGGCCAACGCCTGACGCTGCTCGACCTCGGCCAGCAGCACCCGGCGCCCGGACTCGGCCAGCGCCGTGGCCATCGCCGCCGCCACCGTCGTCTTGCCGGTGCCGCCCTTGCCGGTGACCACGTGCAGCCGGGCCTCGCGCCAGGCGTCCGGCCAGAGGTCGGGGGTGGGCGCGGTCGGCATACGGCTGATGCTAGTGCTGTGACCCTCGGCCGTGGTCGCTAGAGTGCGGGCATGACCACCTGGGAGTACGCCACCGTGCCGTTGATCGTCCACGCCACCAAGCAGATCCTCGACCAGTGGGGGCAGGACGGGTGGGAGCTCGTCACCGTCCTGCAGTCGGGCGAGGGCAACCTCGTCGCCTACCTCAAGCGCCCCAAGCAGGACTGACGAGGAGTCGCGCCATGAGTGCAGTCGAGGATCGTCTCGCCGAGCTCGGGCTCAGCGTCCCCGACGTCGCCGCCCCCGTCGCGGCCTACGTCCCGGCGCTGCGCGACGGCCGGCGCATCCACACCTCCGGGCAGCTGCCGATGGTCCAGGGCTCGCTCGCCGAGACCGGCAAGGTCGGCGAGGGCGACGGGCTCGTGAGCCCCGAGCGCGCCAAGGAGCTCGCGCAGGTGTGCGCCCTCAACGCCATCGCCGCCGTGAAGTCGGTCGTGGGTGACCTCGACCAGGTCGCGCAGGTCGTCAAGGTGGTCGGGTTCGTCGCGAGCGACCCGTCCTTCACCGGCCAGCCCGGCGTCGTCAACGGCGCGAGCGAGCTGCTCGGGCATGCCTTCGGCGACCGCGGGGTGCACGCGCGGTCCGCGGTCGGGGTGGCCGTCCTGCCGCTCGACGCGCCGGTCGAGGTCGAGATCACCGTCGCGCTCGCCGACGACTGAGGACGTGATGGGCGACCAGGGCGGGGTCGTGCGCGACTTCCCCGCGGGCGGGCTCGGGACGCGCGCCCGCGCGTGGCTCGACGGCGACGCCGAGGTGCGTCGGCACCAGGTCCCGCGGTATGCCGCCACGGTGCAGCTGGTCCGCGACGCGTCCGTGAGCGGGGCCGCCGACGACGAGTCATCGTGCGGCGTCGAGGTGTTCATGCTGCGCCGTGTCGCCTCGATGGCGTTCGCCCCCCGCATGATGGTCTTTCCCGGCGGCGGGGTGGACCCGCGCGACGCCGACCCCGCCCTGGTCGCCGAGCACTGGGCCGGGCCCTCGCCCGCGTCCTGGGCGGCTCGGATGGACTGCCCCGACGACGTCGCCCAGCAGCTCGTCGTGGCCGCGGTGCGCGAGGTGTTCGAGGAGTGCGGGGTGCTGCTGGCGGGGCCCGACGCGACCACCGTCGTCGAGGACGTGCGCGACGCGGGGTGGCACGCCGACCGGGTCGCGCTCGAGGCCCGCGAGCTGTCGTTCACCGAGCTGCTGCGGCGCCGTGGGCTCGTGCTGCGGTCCGACCTGCTGTCCTATCGCGCTCACTGGGTGACCCCGGAGTTCGAGCCGCGGCGCTACGACACGGCGTTCTTCGCGGCGCTGCTGCCGGTCGGGCAGGTCCCCGACGACGCGACCTCCGAGGCCGACGCCGCGGGGTGGTGGCGTCCGGCGGACGTGCTCGCCGGCGCGCGTGACGGCTCGGTGCTCATGCTGCCGCCCACCCTGGTGGCTGTCGAGCAGCTGGCGGGCGCCGCGTCCTCGGCCTCGTTCGTCGCCGAGGAGCCCCTGGTCTGGTCGATCTCGCCCGACCTGGTCGAGGACGACGAGGGGCGGATCTGGATGCGCGCTCGGGTGCCCGACACCGGAGCCCGCTCGTGACCGCCCCTGGCACCCGCCTGGTGCAGCCGCCACCGACCGCCACGCCCTGGCTCGGCGGTGCCGTGACCTCGCGGGCAACCTGTGTCCTCGCCCCCAACCCCAGCCCGATGACCCTGGACGGCACCAACACGTGGGTGCTCGCGGAGCCGGGCAGCGGTGCCGTGGCGGTCGTGGACCCAGGGCCGCTGGACGAGCAGCACCTGCGCGCCGTGATCTCGCTCGTCGAGGAGCGCGGCGCCCGCGTCACCCACACCCTGCTTACCCACGGCCACGCCGACCACGCCGAGGGTGCAGGCAGGTTCGCCGAGCTCACGGGCACCCGGGTGCAGGCGATCGGGGACGGTCACCACGACCTGCGCGAGGGCTCGGTGCTGCACGTCGGTGACCTCGAGGTGGCCGTCCTGGCGACGCCGGGCCACACGTCCGACTCCGTGTCCTTCGTGCTCCCGGCCGACAACACCGTGCTGACCGGCGACACCGTGCTGGGTCGCGGCACCACGGTCGTGGCGCACCCCGACGGCGTGCTCGCCGACTACCTCGCCTCGCTGCGGCGCCTCCGGTCGCTGACCGGCAGCGGCGCCGTCACCCGGATCCTGCCCGGGCACGGGCCGACGGTCGACGCGGCGGACGAGGCCGTCGCCTACTACCTGCGGCACCGCGCCGACCGGCTCGACCAGGTGCGCGCCGCCCTCGCCGCCGGAGACACCACCGCCGACGAGGTGGTCGAGCGGGTGTATGCCGACGTGCCGCGCGAGGTCTGGCCCGCGGCCCGGCTCAGCGTGCTCGCCCAGATCGCTTACCTGCCCACCAGCCCTGATGCCGCGGCCGTCACCGACGGGTAGCGACCCGCGAGGGCACGTTGAACGATAAAAGGCCCGCTGAGACAGCGAGAAGTGACCTCTCAGGGCGCGTGGGGCCGAGTCAGGGGCGGGCCTCCGGCATACGGCCGGAGAAATCCTCAGCGGGCGCGGCGGTAGAGGCGCTCGATGTCCAGCAGCACGACCGAGCGGGCCTCGAGACGGATCCAGCCGCGGCCGGCGAAGTCGGCCAGCGACTTGTTGACCGTCTCGCGCGAGGCGCCGACGAGCTGGGCCAGCTCCTCCTGGGTGAGGTCGTGCGCGACGAGGACGCCGTCCTCGCAGGGGCGACCGAAGCGGCGGGACAGGTCGACGAGGGCCTTGGCCACGCGGCCGGGCACGTCGGTGAAGACCATGTCGGCGAGGGACTCGTTGGTGCGGCGCAGGCGACGGGCGAGCGCGGCCAGCAGGGTGAGCGAGACGTCGGGGCGGGCGCCCAGCCAGGTGCGCAGGCTGTCGTGGCCGAGGCCGACCAGGGAGGTCTCGGCGACCGCGGTGGCGGTCAGCGTGCGGGGGCCGGGGTCGAAGAGCGACAGCTCGCCGAACATCTCGGCCGGCCCGAGCACCGCGAAGAGGTTCTCGCGCCCGTCGCCGCTCGTGCGCCCGAGCTTCACCTTGCCGTCGACGATGATGTACAGGGCGTCGCCCTGGGCTCCCTCGTGGAACAGCACCTCTCCCCGCTCGAGGCTCACGGGGCTCATCGAGGCCCGCAGCGTGCTGGCTGCCTCGTCGTCGAGCGCCGCGAAGAGCGGAGACCTTCTCACCACGTCGTTGTCCACGTCGGTCATTGTGCCATCACGGACGTGCAGGGGTGTGACGGACCGCACGAGTAGCCTGATCGGGTGTCCACCCTCGATCCCGCCTCGCGTCCGACGCCCACCGGCGAGTCGCCGCTCGCGCTCAAGCGCCGCGCCCGACGGACCTATCGCGTCCTGCACGACACCTATCCCTACGCCATCGCCGAGCTGGACTTCACGACGCCGCTGGAGCTGTTGGTCGCGACCGTCCTGTCGGCGCAGACGACCGACGTGGGGGTCAACAAGGTCACCCCGGCGGTCTTCGCGCGCTACCCGGACGCGGCGGCCTACGCAGCGGCGGACCGCACCGAGCTGGAGGAGCTGGTCCGGCCGACCGGCTTCTACCGCGCCAAGACCGACGCCCTGATCAAGCTCGGGACCGCCCTCGTCGAGCGGTATGACGGGCAGGTCCCGGGCCGCCTCAAGGACCTCGTGACGCTGCCCGGCGTGGGCCGCAAGACCGCCAACGTCGTGCTCGGCAACGCGTTCGACGTCCCGGGCATCACGGTGGACACGCACTTCGGGCGCCTGGCGCGGCGCCTCGGGTGGACCGCCGAGGAGGACCCGGTCAAGGTCGAGCACGAGGTCGGCGCGCTGTTCCCCCGCAAGGAGTGGACGATGCTGTCGCACGTCCTCATCTACCACGGACGCCGCATCTGCCATGCCCGCAAGCCGGCGTGCGGGGTGTGCCCCGTGGCGGACCTCTGTCCGTCATACGGCGAGGGAGAGACCGACGCGACCAAGGCGCGCACGCTCGCCAAGTTCGAGCTCGCCCCCGGCGCACCCTGGCCGGAGCGGCTGGGAGAGGCCCCCTCGGGCCTGGCCGCCCGCTGGGCGCAGGAGGGCGTATGACGGTGGCCCGGCCCACCTGGCTGGACGAGCTCGTGGGCCAGGTGGAGACCACCCCGGCCCACTACTACTCAAGCTTCCTGCCGCCCGATCACGGAGCGGGACGGCGCGCCGGCGTGCTCGTCCTCGTCGGCCCCCGTGACGAGGATCCGGGCGACCACGACATCCTGCTCACCGAGCGCGCGCACGGGATGCGGACGCACGCGGGGCAGGTCGCCTTCCCCGGCGGATCGCTCGACCCGGAGGACCGCGACGTCATCGACGCGGCGCTGCGGGAGGCCCACGAGGAGGTGGGCCTGGACCGGTCCTCCATCGACGTGCTCGCGACCCTGCCCGAGCTCTACATGCCCCACCGCGACTTCGGGATCACCCCCGTCGTCGGGTGGTGGCGCGACCCCCACCCGCTGACGGCCGGCGACCCGCGCGAGGTCGCCTCGGTCCTGCGGGCACCCGTCTCCGAGCTCGTCGACCCCGCCAACCGGTTCACCGTGACGCATCCCAACGGCTACCGCGGGCCGGCGTTCGAGGTCGACGGGCTGCTCGTCTGGGGCTTCACGGCGGGGATCATCGCCAAGCTGCTGGACCTCGCGGGTCTCGCCGAGCCGTGGGACGACTCGCGTCACGAGGAACTTCCCGAGCGCATGTGGCGCTGAGCAGGCATGAGCCCAGTCGTCCTCGACGTGATCCTGCTCGTCGCCCTCGGCCTGCACGCCGCCGCGGGCTGGCGTCGCGGTCTGGTCATGTCCGCCTTCGCGACGGCGGGCCTGGTCGCCGGGGCCGTCCTCGGCCTGCGCGCCCTGCCGCCGCTGCTCGAGAACGCCCAGGCGCTGCGTGACTCCCTCCTGCTGCGGGCCGCGGTCCTGGCGCTCGGGGTCCTGCTGCTCGCGGTGATCGGGGAGGCCCTGCTCGGACGTCTCGGCGCGCACCTGCGGTCGCGCAACCGCCTGCGCCCCACCCAGCTGCTGGACGCCGTCACCGGGGCCGTGGCGTCGGTGCTGGTCCTGGCCACGATCTACTGGTTCGTCGGGGACACCCTGCGCACGGCCGCGCCGGGGAGCGTGGCCCGCACCGTCGCCGGGTCGCGCGTGCTCGGGGCCGTCGACGCGGTGATGCCCGCCCAGGTCGGGCGGGCGTTCGCAGACTTCCGGTCGCAGGTCGAGGCCAGCGAGTTCCCCCGCGTCTTCGAGGGGATGGGGGCCGAGCCGATCGCGCCCGCCGCCCCGCCGGACCCGCGCGTCGCCCAGACGGCCGGCGTGGTCGCCGCGCGCGACTCGATCGTCAAGGTCGTCGGGGACGCGCCCGTGTGCCGTCGCGAGCAGGACGGCAGCGGCTGGGTGATGTCGCCGCAGCGGGTCGTCACCAACGCCCACGTGGTCGCCGGCACCGAGCGGGTCCGGGTGCAGGTCGGTGGGCAGGGACGGTCGTATGCCGCCACCGTCGTCTCGTTCGACCCCCGCCTGGACGTGGCGGTGCTGCACGTCCCCGCCCTGCGGGCGCGACCGCTGCAGGTCGCCGACACGCTGCGCTCCGACGCGGACGCGGTGGTCGCGGGCTTCCCCGGCGGCGGGCCCTATCGCCTCGGCGCCGCCCGCGTCCGCTCGGTCATGTCGGCCCGTGGCGCCGACATCTACGGCAGCACGGGGGCCGTGCGCCAGGTCTACTCCCTCTATGCCACCGTCCGTCCCGGCAACTCGGGCGGCCCGCTGCTCACCACCGACGGACGCGTGGCGGGCACGATCTTCGCCCAGTCGGTCGACGACCCCAGCACGGGCTACGCCCTGACCAGCGCGGCCACCCGGCCCATCCTCGCGGAGGGTGTCTCCGACACCTCGCCCGCCGCCACGGGATCCTGCTCCGCCGCCTGACCGCGCACGACATGTCGTGAGCTGGGAGCTCAGTTCGGGTCGTGCGGGGCGCCGAAAGGAGGGGTCAGGCGACATGTCGTGAGCTGGGAGCTCAGTTCGTGTCGTCCGGGGCGCTGAAAGGAGGGGTCAGGCGACATGTCGTGAGCTGGGAGCTCAGTTCGGGTCGTGCGGGGCGCCCAGGGCGGGATCAGCGCGGCAAGGCGGCGAGCCAGGGGAGGAGCAGGGCGTCCACGCGGTCCGGGGCTTCCTCGGCGACGAAGTGGCCCGTGCCCGGCAAGAGGTGGGCGTCCAGGCCGGACGCGGCGTAGCGTGCCGAGCCGCCCATCGTGATCGGCAGCACGGCGCGGTCCTCGGCGCCGTGCAGGTGGAGGGCGGGCACGCGCATGGGGCGACGCAGCGCCGCGGCCCACTGCCGCCCGGAGATCCACAGCTGGGAGCGAGCCATCCAGCGGTAGTACTCCGCCGCGGAGTGCGCCACGAACGGCAGGGCCATCTGCTCGGCATACCGGGTGGTGATGTCGACGTCCAGCCAGGTCGCGCCGGGGGCCGACCACTCGGTGAGGATGCGCGCGACGTAGCCCGAGGCCGGGTCGCCGAGGCGGCGCTCCGGCACGAACGGCCGCTGCAGCCCGGCGAACGTGCGGCCCGCCTGGATCTGCGTGGGCAGGGTCAACGACGCCGTGCGCAGGGCGAGCGGGTGCGGGGCGCCGAGCGCGACCACCGCTCGGGTCGCCGGGGGCTGCAGGGACGGCATCGACCAGGCGATCCAGGCGCCGAGCCCCTGGCCGACGACCACGGCCGAGCGCTCGCCGAGGGAGCGCACCACGCTCGCGACGTCGGCGGCGGACGTGAAGGTGTCGTAGCCGACGGGCGGCTTGTCCGACGAGCCGAAGCCCCGCAGGTCCATCGCGGCCACGCGATAGCCGGCCTCGGCCAGCGAGACCAGCTGGTGCCGCCAGGCCCACCAGAACTGCGGGAAGTCGTGCAGCAGCAGCACGAGCGGGCCGTCCCCGGCCTCGGCGACGTGGAACCTCGCGCCGTTCGCGGACACGAACCGGTGCCGCCAGGGCCCCGGGACCAGGGTGCTGGCGGCGTCACGCATGGTGCCGTCGTTCATCGGCCCCATCCTGGCAAAGGACGGGCGGGGCGCACCAACGGCTCGCGGGTCGGCGGGGTGGGGTCATGACGCAGGGTCATGACGGAGGGTGGGGACGACAGCGGCCCCCTCCCTGGTGGGGAGGGGGCCGCTGGTCGGACAGGTGGTGGGGCTCAGGCGCGCGTGGCGCCGGCCTCGCTGCGGGTGTCCGGCGCGTCGGTCGTCGCGTAGGTCGACGTGGCCTCGCGTGACGTGGTCTCGCGGGCCGAGCCGTAGGCCGCGGTGCGCTGCTCGGTGACCGCCGGGCGGGAGGTGTTGGGCTTGAGGGCCTCGACCGTCTCCTGCGCGTTGCGGATGGTGCGCTCGGGCTTGACGTTGACGGTGCTCAGGGCCTTCTTGCCGACCATCGCGAGGATGCCGGCGACGACCAGCAGCACGATGGCGACGATCAGGAAGGACAGCCACGGGGCCAGGCCGAGGGCGATCAGGCCGTAGGCCGCGGCGATCAGCAGCAGGATCAGGGCGAGGAAGGCGAAGACGCCCGCGCCGGCGAACATGCCGATGCCCTTGCCGGCCTTGGCGACGTCGGTCTTGACCTCGGCCTTGGCGAGCTGGATCTCGTTGCGCATGATGCTCGAGACGTCCTGCGTCGCGTCGGCGACCAGCTGGCCGATGGTGCGAGCAGTGGTGTCGCTGTCGTAGTTGCGCGCCTCGCGGTCACGGTCGGCGCGGCGAGCGTCGTGCTCCTGCTCGGTGTAGGACGTGGACATGGGGGCGACTCCTCGTGGACTGTGGGATCGAGATCCCGGGACAGGGCTCGATCAGGTCATTCACACATTCACCCGAAACCATACCTACATCGCGGTGGCCGACGGGGGAGGTTCCGCGAGGCGGGCACGGCTCGCACCTCGGACGATGCGGTGGACGATCTGGTGAGCGATCTGGTGGGCCACGCGGACGGGTCAGGCCAGCAGGCAGGCGACGAGCACCGCCACGCTGAAGCCGATCTCCACGAGCCCTACCTGCAGCGGCGTGATCTGGCGCCCGCGCAGCGGGCCGAGGGCCGGCATCGCCCAGGCGCGTGCGGTCGCGAGGGCCAGCACCACGGTGGCCAGGACGAGAGCGGCCCCCGAGACACCGGTGGTCAGCGCCGGTATGCCGCCCAGCGCCGCCGCGAGCAGCACCGCCGTCACCGCCGCGTGATAGGCCAAAGAGGCCGCGAACCAGCGCCGGTCCCCGCGCTCGCGGATCATCGTCTTGACGTAGACGACCGTGCCGAAGAAGTAGGCCAGCTGCAGCAGCGTCACGAACGCCACGACCCTGACCTGGTCGGGCCGGCGCGCGGCGACGTCGGCGGCGGCGCTCATCGCGCCCAGGGGGAGACGGGCCGGCAGACCTGCGCCCCACAGGACCGGCGTGACCAGGCAGGCCGCGGTGACGGTGATCAGGCCGCTGAGGGTGGCGCGGTCCCGACGGCGCGACGCCAGGATCAGGGCCACCGCCAGGAGCGGGGCGGCCACGACGAGCCACCCCGCGAGCCCGGGTCCCAGCGCCAGGACGGCGACCCCGAGGAGGCCTGCGGCGGCGGCATACGCCCGGACCGGAGGCCAGTAGCGGGGCTTGCGACGAGCCTTGAGCCACAACGTGACCGCGTTGAGCAGGAAGTAGCCGACGATCGTGATCGCGAGCACCGGCAGGGCCACCCACCGCCAGCCGTGGTCGCGCACCAGCAGCACCGTGCCGGTCACCGCGGGGACCACGAGCATGGCCCAGGCGCCGTGCTGCTGGGGGACCCAGCCGGGGGCGCGCTTCCTGCCTCGGGTCATGAGGACAGCGTGCCATCCTCGCGACGCCCGTCCTGACGACCGTCCCCGACACCGTCGGGGGTGATGCTCCCGTGGGCCTCGTAGACGTCCGGGACACCGTCGAGGTCGAGGTCCTCGGCCTCGCGCGCCGCGATCCGGGCGTAGTGCCGGTTGCGGCTGCGCAGGACGACCGACGCGAGCACGGCCGCGACCAGCGAGCCCAGCAGGACGGCCAGCTTGACGTGGTCGTCCCGCGCGGAGCCGGCGCCGTAGGCCAGCTCGCCGACCAGCAGCGACACCGTGAACCCGATGCCAGCCAGCAGGGACAGGCCGGCGATGTCGGCCCAGGCGAGGTCGCTGTCGAGCTCGGCCTTAGTGAAGCGGGCCAGGAGCCAGGTCGCGCCGAGGATCCCGACGAACTTGCCGACGACCAGGCCGGCGACGACGCCCTGCGCGGCCGGGTCGCTGACGGCCTCGCCGAAGCCGCCACCCACGACCGTGACGCCGGCCGCGAAGAACGCGAACAGCGGCACCGCCACGCCCGCCGACACGGGGCGCACGACGTGCTCGAGTCGGTGGCCGACGTCGACCGGGGTGACCAGGCCGAGCAGGACGCCGGCGACGGTCGCGTGGATCCCGGACGCGTGGACCAGGCCCCAGGTGAGCAGCGCCAACGGGATCAGCAGCCACGGGGAGGTCCAGCCGCGCCGCGTCGCCAGGGCGAACGCCGCGAGGGGGACGAGGGCGGCGAGCAGCGCCAGGGCCTGCAGCGACTCGGTGTAGGCGACGGCGATGATCGTGATCGCGATGAGGTCGTCGACGACGGCCAGCGTCAGCAGGAAGGACCGCAGCGCGGACGGCAGGTGGGTGCCGATGACGGCGAGCACCGCGAGGGCGAACGCGATGTCGGTGGCGGTGGGGATGGCCCAGCCGCGCAGGACGTCACCGCCCCCGCCGCGCAGCATCCCGACACCCAGGAAGAGCAGGGCGGGCAGGATCACGCCGGCGCAGGCCGCCGCCACGGGGACGGTCGCCTTGCGGATGTCGGACAGGTCGCCGCGCGTGAACTCGTGCTTGAGCTCGATGCCGGCGACGAAGAAGAAGATCGCGAGCAGGCCGTCGGCCGCCCAGTGCCCGACCGAGAGATCGAGGTGCAGCGCCGATGGGCCGACGTGCAGGTCGCGGAGAGCGGCATACGACTCCCGCCAGGGCGTGTTGGCCCAGACCAGGGCGGCCAGGGCCGCGACGAGGAGGAGGGCGCCTCCGACGGTCTCGGTGCGCAGCGCCGCGGTGATGCGCTGGGTCTCGCGCCAGCTGCCGCGGGCGAAGAGTCGGGAGCTGCCGGTGGCGGAGGGGCGCGGGGAGTTCGCTGGCATGATGCCTTTCGCGGACGAGGTGGGGACCCGGTCGAGGGGTCGCGAGGGACGACGCCGACCAGACTTCCCGGCACACCAACGGGCATTCTATCGCGTCCGAGCGGTCGCTCGGGCGCTCTGGGAGCGCGAGAGGTCGCCCGGCCACCGGCGTCCGAGCAACGCATGGCCGGATCGGGAAGCCCCGGTGAACACCTCGTCGTGGACCCCGGGCACGGCCCCCAGCAGCCCGGCGAGGCCCTGACCATGGAGACATGGCCTACGGCGACGGTCCCTTCCCCCTGGCGCTCGCGCACCGCGGTGGCGCGCAGCTGGCCCCCGAGAACACCCTGGCGGCGTTCGAGCGATCGGCGGCGCTCGGGGTGCGCTACCTCGAGTCCGACGTGCGGCTCACCGCCGACGGACAGCTCGTGTGCTTCCACGACGAGACGCTCGACCGCATCACCGACGGCACCGGCCCGGTGGCAGGCCGCAGCCTGCGCGAGCTCCAGCGGCTGCGGGTGTGCGGGCAGGAGCAGGTGCCGACCCTGGTGGAGGCGCTCGAGGCCTTCCCCGACGCGTGCTTCTCGATCGACCTCAAGGACGAGTCCGCACTCGAGCCGCTGGTGCAGGTCCTGCGGATCCGGCGCTATCGCGAGCGGGTGTGCGTCGCCGGCGCGTGGGACGGCTGGCTGCGTCGGGTCCGCGAGGGTGCCCCGGGCGTGGCCACCTCCCTCGGCTGGCGCTCCCTGACCACGCTGATCGCCTGCTCGCGCGCCGGCGTGCCCGTGCCGCGCTGGATCGGCTCGGCGCCGTTCGCGCACGTGCCGATCCAGCTGGGGCGCGTCCCGATCTTCGTCGAGGAGGTGGTGCACCTGGCCCACTCCGTCGGGGTGCGGGTCATCACCTGGACGTGCAACGACCCGGTCGCGATGGACCGCCTGCTGTCGCTCGGCGTCGACGGCGTCATCTCGGACCGCCCCGACCTGCTGCGCGAGGTCCTGGTCGCCCGCGGCGACTGGGTGCCGATGCCTGGCGCGGTTCCGGCCGCCGACGAGCACGAGGTGGGGCTGCCGGGCAACCTGTGACAGGCTCGCTGCGTCCTCCGAGGAGCAGTCCTTCGAGCAGCTGGGACGTGCCGACGAGCCAGGGGGTGCCCGCATGGTCGACGACCTCGACGGTCTGGTGCGTCGCGCCGGCCCGCTCGTCTGGCGCTGGGCGCAGGCGATCGTGCCCCGGCCCGCCGCCCGTGAGGTGACCGAGGACGTGCTCGTCACCCTGGCCGGGCGGCGCGGTGAGGCCTCCCACGGCCAGGTGCGAGCCGTCGCCGAGCGCCGGATCCGGCTGGCCGCCCGCGAGCAGGACGTGCCCCAGCCCGACCACGACGACCTCGACGCCCTGTGGGGACGCGCCGCGAGCCTCGCCGGCGACGGGGTGTGCCCCGTCTCGGCCGACGACGTGCGGGCCCGTATGACGACCGCCCACCGTCGTCGCCAGGTCACCGCCCTGGCGGTGGCCGGAGCACTCGTGGTCGCCGGCGGGTGGGTCGCCGTCGACCGGCTGCGTGACGGCACGCCTTCGCCCACGACCACGCAGTCACCCACCGCGTCCCCGACCTCGAGCGGCGGTGCGGCGTCGCCCACGGCATACCCGCCCTCGTCCACGACCCCGTCGTGGACGCCGACCCAGAGCGGGTCGGCGCAGCCGACCCCCGTCCCGGAGCCGGACGTCCTGCCGCTCGAGGCCTACGAGGCCGCCCTCGGCACGGCGGCAGGCCGCCGGACGAGCGCCCTGCCCCGCGTCGAGCAGCAGGGCGCGGACCTGTGGCTGGTGCGCGGCTCGGGCACGACCCGCCTGGCGCGGTCCTCCGGCAGGCCGGACCTGGCGATGGTCACGCCGGTGGCCTTCGGACCGGACGGCGGCGCCGTCGTGGTCCTCGCCGACCAGGGCGGCCAGGGCGAGATGGGGACGGAGCTGCGGTGGTGGAAGGGACAGGGGGCGCCGGTCAGGGCGGCGGGTGGCGAGATTAGTGGCTTCGCCGTGTCCCCGGACGGGTCCCGGCTGGCCTACGTCGAGTGGGCGACCGACGGGGGTCCGGCGCCGTTCACGGTCCGGGTGATCGACGCCGCGACGGGCACCGAGGTCGCGCGTCAGGAGGTGCCGACCTCCGCGTGGGTGGCGTCCTGGACCACGCGCGGGGTCCTGATCATGCAGACCGTGATGCCCGAGACACCCACGCCGACCGGCACGGCCGGCCCGAGCGGCGACCCGACGCCGGCGGAGGGCCGGCAGGGCACGCTCCACTTCCTCTGGGAGCTGGGGCAGCGGATGCACCACCTGGACCTGCCCGACGACGCGGTCGTCACGCCGGACTCGCAAGGGGACCCGGCCTATGTCATGCGCCTGGACGACGAACGCGCGTGCACCTACCGGGTGCCGGTCAGCGACATCACGTCGACGTCGCACCCGTGCCTGCCGACGGAGGCCATGGCGCCGACGGCGACCAGCCCGGACGGGCGATACCAGGCCCGGACCGCGGGACCCGTGCAGGTCATGGACCTGCGCAGCGGGCGCTGGCGGGCCTATGGCGGCAGCAACCCCGCCATGCGGTCGCCGGCGACGATGATCTCGGGGTGGGAGGACGGGCGCACCGTGCTGCTGGCGGTGAGCCCGGGCGACGGCCGGGCGCCGGTCATGCTGCGCTGGGACGTCGAGACGGACGCCGTCGAGCGGGTGCCCGGCCCGCCGACGGTCCTCGTGCCCGCCCTCCGCACCTCCCCGAGGTAGTCAGCGCTGGGACATCCCCTGCTTGATGAAGTCCATGACCGAGGCGTCCGTGAGCGTCGTCGAGTCGCCGATCTCGCGGCCCTCGGCGACGTCCTTGAGCAGGCGCCGCATGATCTTGCCGGACCGCGTCTTGGGCAGCTCGGTGACGATCATGACCGACTTGGGCTTGGCGATCGGGCTGATCTCCTTGGCGACGTGGGACCGCAGCTCCTCGACCGTGGAGTCGCTCTGCTGCGCGCCCTCGCGCAGGATCACGAACGCGCACACGGCCTGACCGGTCGTGTCATCGGCCGCCCCGACGACGGCCGCCTCGGCCACCGACGGGTGCGACACCAGGGCCGACTCGATCTCGGCGGTGGACAGGCGGTGGCCCGAGACGTTCATGACGTCGTCGACCCGGCCGAGCAGCCAGATGTTGCCGTTCGCGTCGTACTTCGCGCCGTCGCCGGCGAAGTAGTACTTCTCGCCGAACCGGCTCCAGTAGGTGTCCTTGTAGCGCTCCGGGTCGCCCCAGATGCCGCGCAGCATCGAGGGCCACGGCTTGGTGAGCACGAGGTAGCCGACCTTCTCCGCCTCGGTGAAGGGTTCGCCCGCGTCGTCGAGGATCTCGGCGCTGATGCCCGGGATGGGCCGCTGCGCCGAGCCCGGCTCCAGCGAGGTGACGCCCGGCAGCGGGCTGATCATGATCGCGCCCGTCTCGGTCTGCCACCAGGTGTCGACGATCGGGCAGCGGTCTCCGCCGATGTTCTTGCGGTACCACAGCCACGCCTCGGGGTTGATCGGCTCGCCGACCGAGCCGAGGACGCGCAGCGAGGACAGGTCGAACTTCTGGGGGATCTCGGCGCCCCACTTCATGCAGGTGCGGATCGCGGTGGGGGCGGTGTAGAGGATCGTGACGCCGTACTTCTGGATGATCTCCCACCAGCGGCCCTGGTGCGGGTAGTCCGGGGTGCCCTCGTAGACGACCTGGGTCGCGCCGTTGGCGAGCGGCCCGTAGACGAGGTAGGAGTGCCCGGTGACCCAGCCGATGTCGGCGGTGCACCAGTAGACGTCGGTCTCGGGGTGCAGGTCGTGGACGACGGCGTTGGTGTAGGCCGCCTGCGTGAGGTAGCCGCCGGAGGTGTGCAGGATGCCCTTGGGCTTCCCGGTCGTGCCGGAGGTGTAGAGGATGTAGAGCGGGTGCTCGGCCGCCATCGGCTGCGCCTCGTGGTGGTCGCTCTGCCGGTCGACGAGGTCGTGCCACCACACGTCCTTGTCGGACCACTCGACGTCGGCCCCGGTGCGGCGCACGACGAGCACGTGCTCGATCGGGGAGTCCTCGCCCGACACGGCCTGGTCGACGGCGGCCTTGAGCGGAGCGGACTTGCCCTTGCGGTACTGCCCGTCGGCGGTGATGACCACGCGGGCCTCGGCGTCGGCGATGCGGGAGCGGATGGCGTCGGCGCTGAACCCGCCGAACACCACCGAGTGCGGGGCGCCGAGGCGGGCGCAGGCCAGCATCGACACGATCGCCTCGGGGATCATGGGCAGGTAGATCGCGACCCGGTCGCCCTTGGCCACACCCAGCTCGGTGAGGGCGTTGGCGGCCTGGCAGACGCGGCGCTGCAGCTCGGCATACGTGATCGTCTGGGTGCCGCCCTCGGCGCCCTCGAAGTGGATGGCGACCCGCTCGCCGTTGCCGGCCTCGACGTGCCGGTCGACGCAGTTGTGGGCGACGTTGAGCTCGCCGTCGGCGAACCACGTCGCGAACGGCGCGTCGCTCCAGTCCAGGACCTGGGTGAAGTCCTTGCTCCAGGAGACGTACTTCCTCGCCTGGTCGGCCCAGAAGCCCTCGAGGTCGGCGTCGGCCTGGTCGAACAGCTCGGCCTGCCCGACCGCCTGCTCGGTGAACGCGGGGTCCGGCGGGAACTCCTGCGCGGTGTGGTCAGAGAGGTCAGACAAGTCAGACACGGTCGGCTCCTCCTCGAGTCGGGAAGGTTGCCCCCCAGCCAACCTCACATCGGGCGCCCGTGCCAGGCCACCGGCCGCGCCTGAGACGGTCGTCGTCGGGTGGTCGGTGCCCGTCGCCGGGCGGTCACCGGCCGTATGCCGCAGCCGCGCCGCACGAGGGGCCACCGGCATACGGGCATGATGGGGTGGACGTCCGAGCCCACCCGCCACGACAGGAGCAGCCCATGACCGAGCCCACCCCGCTCGCGGCACCTGAGCCGTCGCCGATGCCGTCTCCACTGTCGGCGCCCCGGCCCGTCGCCGAGGTGACGCCGCAGCAGGCGGCCACCGCGGTGCCCGTCGACCCGGCCGTGGCCGACGCGCTGCGCCGCAACGCCGAGGGCTTCGTGCAGCAGCTGCTCGCCGTCGACGTGCACTCCCCGGTGCTCGACCAGCGCGTCCGCGACATCAGCACGATGGGCGACGCCGAGGTCAAGGCCTCCTCGCAGCTGTCCTCGCGGATGCTCGACCGTCGCGCCCGCTCGGGCTCGGTGGGGGCACGTCAGGGCGGCCCGGAGCAGGTGGCGGGGGAGCAGCTCGTGCGCCTGCGCCAGGAGGTCGAGGAGCTCGACCCCGCCGACCTCGACAAGCCGGCGCGCAAGCTCCTCGGGCTCGTGCCGATGGGGGACCGGGTCGCGGACTACGTCGAGCGCTACTACGCCAGCCAGGACCGCATCAACATGCTGATCCTGTCGCTGCGGACCCAGCAGGACGAGCTGCGCAAGGACAACGCGGCGGTCGCGGGCGAGCGGGCCAACCTGTGGCGGCTCATGGGCCAGCTGCAGGAGTACTCCGTGCTCGCGGGCGCCATCGACGACGAGATCGGGCGTGCGCTGCCGGGGCTCGAGGCGTCCGACCCGGCCCGCGCCCACGTGCTGCGCGACCAGGTGCAGCGCGCGGCCCGGCAGAAGCACCAGGACCTGCTGACCCACCTCGCGGTGTGCACCCAGGGCTATCTCGCGCTGGACCTCGTGCGGTCCAACAACGAGCTGCTCGTCCAGGGCATCGACCGGGCGGCGACCACGACGCTGGCGGCGCTGCGCACGGCCGTGGTCGTCTCGGGCGCGGTCAAGGGGCAGCGCCGGGTCGTCGACGGGGTGCAGGACCTGGACCGCCGCTCGGCGGAGCTGCTGGACGACTCGGCCCAGACCATGCGGGACACCGCGGGGTCCGGCTCGCCGGACGCGATCGCGCGCCTCAAGAGCGCCTTCGGCGAGGTCTACGCCGCGCTCGACGAGGCCGACGCCACGCGCACCCGCGGCGCCGCGGCCGAGGACGAGACCCGCCGCGCGCTGGACCAGCGGCGCCGATGACTAGGCTGGGGTCGTGGCTGGCAACGCTCTGACGCGCTACCTCGCGTCCACCAAGAACATCGTGGGATCCGTGCTCGGGCTCGGGGCCGCGGCCGTCACGGTGCCCACCGACCTCGCCGGGGACTGGTGGCCCGCCGCGGTCGTCGGGCTGTATGCCGTCGGCGCGGCCGTCGCCCCCGGAGCGCGCCGACGTGGGGGTCTTGCGACGGGCACCCAGGCCACGCAGGCGCTGATCGTCGACCTGCGCACCGAGCTGCAGCGTCTCGTCGACCAGACCGACAAGTCCTCCAACCGGCTCCCCGAGGAGGGCTACCTCGCGTTCCACCGCGTCGTGGCCGTGTTGCGCGACATCCTTCAGCGCGCGGAGCAGCTGGCCACCTCGCCGGACGACCTGCACGTGGTGCAGCGCACGGTGCGGGACTACCTGCCGACCTCGCTCCAGGCCTATCTCAACCTGCCGGGCAGCTATGCCCGTGACGCCCCGGGCGCGGAGGGTCGCACCCCCGCGCAGGAGCTGACCCACCAGATGCAGGTGCTCGAGCAGCGGCTGGGGTCGGTGCAGAGCGCGATCTATGCCGGCGACGCGCAGACCCTGACCGACCAGGGCCGCTTCCTCGAGGAGAAGTTCCACCACGACGGACCTACCTCAGGTAGTCACATCGACCGGCCTTAGTCCCCCAGGCTGATGTGACCAACCCCGGCGGGTCCGATCGTCCAACCGTATGCCGGAGCCCGGCCTAGGCCGGCCTGGCCTGGATGCGCTGCCGATCGGGCACGCGGGCGCTCAGGTCTGCGGGGTTCCGGCGTCCCGCGGGAACGGGTGGAGAACGCCACCCATGACGGTGGCGTTCTCCACCCGTTCGGTTTGCACCCGGAGCTCGCTGCACGAACTGATCCGTCGGGGCATGTCGGGTCGCCCTGGGCGCCATGAGAACGTTCAACCTGCCCCGTCGGGTCACTTTCAGCCGCCTGGGACGCCGTGAGGACGTTCGACCTGCCCCGTCGGGTCAGTTTCGGGCGCCAAGGTGCCGCGCGCGACTCGGCAAACCACTTCGCACGCAGCTCGCGGGTCGCCGCCATGACGAACGGGTGGAGAAGGCCACCCATGACGGTGGCGTTCTCCACCGTTGGCTCGCAAACCCGGAGCTGGCGGCACGAAGTGACCCGTCGGGGCGCGTTGGGTCGCCCCGGGCGCCGTGAGGACGTTCAACCTGCCCCGCCGGGTCGCTTTCAGCCGCCTGGGACGCCGTGAGAACGTTCAACCTGCCCTGTCGGGTCACTTTCAGCCGCCTGGGACGCCGTGAGGACGTTCAACCTGCCCGTCGGGTCACTTTCGGGCGCCAAGGTGGCGCGCGCGACTCGGCAAACCACTTCGCACGCAGCTCGCGGGTCGCCGCCATGACGAACGGGTGGAGAAGGCCACCCATGACGGTGGCGTTCTCCACCCGTTGGCCCCACCACGTTGGCCGGCGCTCACCACCCCGGCGCTCAGGCCGGCGGGGTCCCCGCAGCCTCGGGGCCGCCCGCCGCAGGTGACCCCCACAGCGACAGCGCGCGCTTCTCCGCCCGCGCCACCCGGCCACCGCCGACCAGCGCCAGCACGAACGCCACCATCGCCGCACCGCACGGCACGAGGAAGGCCCGCGACGCACCCAGCGCCTCGACCGCCGTCCCGCCGGCGAAGGACCCCAGCGACACCCCGATCAGCAGCCCCGTCATGACGATCGTCATGCCCTCGTTGATCTGCGACGGCGGCACGAGGCGTTGTGCCAGCATCGTCGCGGTGATCAGGGTGGGGGCGATGGCGCCGCCCGCGATCAGCACGACCACCGCGAAGGTCCACACGTGGTCGACCATCAGCACCGGCAGCAGCAGCACGAACATCGCGGCCGTGCCCCAGCGGAGGCGCCTGGCGATGGCCCCGGTGACGGGCAGGGCGCCATACACGAGGGACCCGATCAGCGAGCCGCCGGCGAACATGCCGAGCGCCACCCCGCCGAAAGACTTGGCGTCGTGCGCCTCCGCGAACGCCAGCGCCACGATGTCCATCGACCCGAAGATCGCGCCGGTGAGGGCCAGCGTGACGGCGAGCAGCAGCAGGCCCGGGGCCCGCCAGGCGCGTCCGGCGTGGTGCTCGTGCACCGCGTGGATCGGCGGCTCGGTGGAGGTCTGGACCGTGAGGCCGACCACGCCGACGGCATACAGCACGAGCGCGACGAGCAGCCCGGCCTCGGGGAAGGCCAGGGTGGCGAGCGCGCCCCCGAGCGCGGGGCCGAGCATGAAGCAGGACTCCTCGGCGACCTGCTCGAACGAGTTGGCGGTGTGCAGCGCGCGGGCGTCGCCGCCGAGCAGGTGCGCCCACCGGGCTCGGACTAGGGTGCCGACCTGTGGCATCACGGCGTTGCCGAGGTTGGCGAGGACCAGCAGCCAGACGGGTGCGCCGAGCCAGGTGGCCACGAGGAGTATGCCGAGCGCCCCGACCGACACGAGGCCGAGGGGCAGGGCGACCCGCCGCTGGCCGTGGCGGTCGATGAGGCGCCCGATGGACGGCCCGGCGAGGGCCATGCCGACCAGGCCGACCGAGGAGATGGCGCCGGCGAGGCCGTAGGACCCGCGGCGCGAGGAGAGCATGGCGATGATGCTGACGCCCATCATGGCCGCGCCGAAGCGGGCGAGGTAGGCGGACAGCATGAAGCGGCGCGCCCCGGGGATCCGGAAGAGGATCCCGTAGGCGGAGGTGAACGACGACAGAGGGCTACCCGATCCCGAGGTGGCGGAGGAGGGCGGCAGCGGCGGCGCCCAGGATGACGACAACGATGAAGGGTAGCCGCATCCACAGGGCCACCGCTGCCACCGCGAGCGCGCCCAGGCGGGCGTCGAGGACGATCGCCCGGCCGGTGACGACGGTGTTGGCGGCGACGAGGGCCGCGAGCAGCCCGACGGTCATGGTCGAGGCGATGCGGGCCACGAGGGGGTGCTCGAGGTGGTGGCTCGGCACGAGATAGCCCGACAGCTTGGTGAGGTAGCAGACGAGGGCGGCGAGCAGGACGGCGGCGGTGAGGGTCACGCGGCCTCCCCCTCGTCGCTCGCGTCGACGGCCCGTCGGGTCACCAGGGCGATGATCAGCGCGACGGCCGCGGCGAGGATGATCGGCAGCCCCGAGGGCAGGGCGGGTGTCGCGAGGACGGTGGCGAGCGCGCAGACGACCGCGACCGCCCGCCCGTCCCGGCGTCGCAGGCGTGGCCACAGCAGCCCGAGGAAGCCCGCCACCGCGGCCCCGTCCAGCCCGTAGGTCCCCGGGTCGCCGATCGCGTCGCCGAGCAGCGCGCCGGCCAGCGTGAAGGCGTTCCACAGGACGTAGATTCCGAGCCCGGCGGCCCAGAACCCGCGCCGCGTCTCGTCGGGGTCGCCCTCCTGGGCGACGGCCGTGGCGGTGGACTCGTCGATCGTGACGTGCGCCTGGAGGGGGCGCAGCGCCCACGGGGGCTTGAGCAGGGCATTCATCTGTATGCCGTACAGCGCGTTGCGGACACCGAGCAGGGCGGCGGTCGACAGCGCCGTCACGGTCGAGCCACCCGCACCGACCACCCCGATGAACCCGAACTGCGACCCGCCGGTGAACATCAGCAGCGACAGCGCGCACGTCTGCCAGATGCTCAGGCCCGCGCCGACGCCCAGCGCGCCGAAGGACAGGCCGTAGAGCCCGGTCGCGGCGGCGATGGACAGCCCCATGCGCACGGCGGGGGTCATCGTGGGCATGGCGGCACCCTCGCACAGCGGCACCGGCCTGGTCCCTCGGCGACCGTGTCGTGGGATGACACGGACGGCCGTTGACCTTAGTGTCAAGGAGGTTGACAGCCCTGGGCCCCGAACGGCCCATCCGCGGATCGGAGAGGTGCCATGACGGACGCCGACGAGACGTCCTTCGCGAGCCGGTTGCGACGTGCTCGGCTCGAGGCCGGGCTTTCTCAGGGCGAGCTGGCCGGGCAGGACCTCTCCATCAGCTATGTGTCCCACCTCGAGGCGGGTCGTCGCGAGCCGACGCCACGGCTCACCTCGCTGTTCGAGCGGCGGCTGGAGCTGCCCCGTGGCTACCTGGCGGGGGAGTCCTGGGGGCAGGGGCGCGACGAGGAGGTGCCCGAGGTGTCCACGGCAGATCTGGCAGCCCTCGCGTCACGGGTGGGGCGGATGCGGTCCGGCTCGTCGACGGAGGACCTCGCGGCCGAGGCCCGCCGCGCCGCGGAGCTGGCGCTGGGCCACGACCGGCCCGAGATGTGGTGGGCCATGACGATCGTCGAGGTCAGGGCCCTGATGCACATCGGTGACTACACGGCGGCGGCGGACGCGGCCACGGCCCTCACGGCCCACCCCTGGGTGCAGTCGCAGCCCGCGCTCGCGGCCGAGGCGCACACGCTGGCCAGCAAGACGAGCCGGCGGGCGGTCGACCGCACCTCGGCGACCCACCACGCGCACCGGGCGCTCGAGGCCAGCGCCGACGTCGGGGACCCCGCCCTGCGCGCCGAGGCCGTCATCGCGGCGCTGGCCACGCAGGCCCTGCCCGGCGACGGCCTGCTCGTCGAGCTCGAGACGCTGCACCACCGGCTCGCCGGCACCCACCTCGGTGGGCTCGTCGCCTGGACCATCGGCACGCACGCCTTCGAGAGCGGCGACGTGCGGGACGGGCTGCGGTGGCACAAGGTCGCCGCGACCGAGGTCAACCCCGACGTCGACCACCGCGACTGGGCGCGCTTCGTGGGCGCGACGTGCTGGATGCGGGTGAGCCGCCGCGTGGACGACGACGTGCCCGAGCTGATCACCCTGGCCCGCCAGCACCTGACCTGGCTGGGCTGCACCGACGAGCTCGCCGACCTCGCGCGCACCGAGGCGCAGTGGCACGAGCAGCACGACCGGCTCGTGGACGCGCGCCGGGTGCTCGACGACGCGCTGCGGCTCCCGGGGCTGGCCGGGCTCGCGCGGGGGCGGCTGCGGCTCGACCGGGCGCGGACCCTGCGCAGCGCCGGCGACCAGGAGGAGGTGGCGCTCGAGGCCCTGTCCGCGGCGCGCGACCTGACCCTGGCGGGCGACGCCGAGGGGGCCCGGGTGGCCTGGCAGCTCTACGACGAGGTGTCGACGACCTGAGCGCCGCGCCCGCCACGGCGTAGGGTCGAGGATCACGCGAGGCGAGTACAAGGTCCCAGGCGGCAAGCTGGTCGCGGTCGAGCTCGAGACCGTCGACGGGAGGATCAGCGAGGCCCACGTCTCCGGGGACTTCTTCCTCGAGCCCGACGAGGCCCTCGAGGACATCAACGCCGCCCTGGTGGGGCTCCCCGCCGACGCCAGGGCGGACGACGTCGCCGCGTCGATCGCGTCGCGGCTCCCCGACGACGCCCAGCTCATCGGCTTCTCGCCCGAGGCGGTCGGCATCGCGGTCCGACGCGCGCTGGGTCACGCCTCCCGCTGGGAGGACCACACCTTCGACCTCATCGCGCCCGTGACGCTGGACCCGCGCATGCACGTCGCGCTCGACGAGGTGCTGGCGGGCGAGGTGGCTCGCGGCGAGGCCGGGCCGAGCCTGCGCTTCTGGGACTGGGACCGGCCGCTGGTCGTCATGGGCAGCTTCCAGTCCTACCGCAACGAGATCGACGAGGAGGGCCGCCGACGGCACGGGATCGACGTCGTGCGGCGGATCACGGGCGGCGGCGCGATGTTCATGGAGCCGGGCAACTGCATCACCTACTCCCTCGTCGTGCCGGCCTCGCTCGTCGAGGGGCTGAGCTTCCAGCGCTCCTACGAGTTCCTCGACGACTGGGTGATGGGCGCGCTGGCCGAGCTCGGCATCCGGGCACGCTACGTGCCGATCAACGACATCGCCTCCGACCAGGGCAAGATCGCGGGCGCCGCGCAGCGCCGGCTCGCCGGAGGGGTCGTGCTGCACCACGTGACGATGGCCTACGACATCGACGCCGACAAGATGCTCGAGGTGCTGCGCATCGGTCGGGAGAAGATGTCGGACAAGGGGACTCGCTCCGCCAACAAGCGCGTCGACCCGATGCGTTCGCAGACCGGGCTGCCGCGGGAGCAGATCATCGACTCCTTCCTGCGCTCCTTCGAGAGCCGGTATGCCGTGACGCGCCGGACCTACACGCAGACCGAGCTGGACGCGGCCGCGACGCTCGTGGAGACCAAGTTCAGCACGCCGGCGTGGACGCACCGGATCCCCTGACCGGGGTCGACGCCACGACGTCACGTCGGGGCAGTACCGTGCGACCTATGCGTCTCATCCTCGTCCGCCACGGGCAGACCACGTCCAACGTCGACGGCCTGCTGGACACGGCGCGCCCCGGGGCGGACCTCACCGACCGTGGGCGCGAGCAGGCGGAGGCCGTCGTCCCCGCGCTCGCCGACGAGCCCGTCGACGCCATCTATGTCTCCAGCCTCGTGCGCACCCACCAGACCGCGGCCCCGCTGGCGGCCGCGCGGGGGATCACGCCGATCCAACTCGACGACCTGCGCGAGATCAGCGCCGGCGACGTCGAGATGCGCGGCGACCGCGAGGCGGTCCGGACCTATCTCGAGGTCCTCTACTCCTGGGCGCGCGGCGACCTCGACGCCGGGATGCCCGGTGCCGAGTCGGGTCACGAGGTCCTCGGCCGGTTCGACGCGGCGGTGGAGGAGGTGGCGGACTCCGGCGCCGAGTGCCCCGTCGTGGTCAGCCACGGGGCGGTGCTGCGGCTGTGGACCGCGATGCGCTGCGCCAACCTGACGGGCGAGTTCCTGGCCGACCGGCTCATCAGCAACACCGGCGTGATCGTGCTCGAGGGCGGGCCCGACCTCGGGTGGACCTGCCTGACCTGGGAGGGCGACCCGGCCGGGGGCGAGCAGCCCGGCGACGAGGCCAACGACGGCCCCACGGCGTGACCGGTGCGGGAGCGCCGCGCCGGAACGCACGCCTGCGGCGGGGCGTCATACGAGGTATGACGACCACCACCCGCCCTGCCGCCGCTGCCGTCGGCACGGCGCTGCTCGCGCTCGTCCTCACCGCCTGCGGCGCCGACACGGGCTCGCCGCCGGCGACGAGCGGCCCCACCAGCCGGCCGACCTCGACCAGCGCCACCACCAGCGCGACAGCGACCACCAGTGCACCGACCACCAGCCCGGGAGGCACCATGACCTCGCCCCTCGTCCCCACGACCGACGTCTCCGACAACGGCAAGCCCACCGCGACGCTCACCGTCACCGGCGCCGTCACCGAGGGCGTCGAGCCCCGCTGCCTCGTCCTGACCGACCAGGCCACCGGTGAGACCTACCAGCCGATGGGCGGCGGTCTCAAGGTCGGTGACCGGGTCACCGTCGAGGGGCACGAGGCCAAGGGCGTCATGACGACCTGCATGCAGGGCAAGCCCCTGCGGATCACCCGGGTGGTCAGCCGCGAGGGCTGAGCGCGCACCGGCCACCAGACGCAGACGATCCCGCCGCCCGAGGAGGGCGACGGGATCGTCTGCGTGCAGGATCCGCGTGCAGGATCCGCTCGGTCAGCCGCCGGAGACGGCGCTCGCGAGCTTCTCGAGGGACTCCTCGAGGTCGTGCTGCGGGACCAGCGGGAAGTGGATCTTCTGCAGGAGCTGCTTGTCGGTGACCTTGCTCCAGTCGTAGGTCAGCGTCACGAGGGTGCTGTCCTGGCCCTGGGGCTCGAGCTCCCACATCCACTCCCAGCCCTTGGGCTCGGTGCCGGCGGGGGCGGTCTGCCAGGCCACGAGCTTGTTGTCGAGGTAGCCCGTGACGTGGTTGTCGGTCTGGTAGTCGCCGCCCATGTGGTCGCCGTGCATGTTCATCGTGAACACCTGGCCGGTGGCGGTGATGCGGTCGGTCTTGGAGTCGCTGCGGACGAAGCCCGAGCCGTCGAGCTCGGCGTGCCGCGACGGCAGCGTCAGGACCTCGAAGATGTCCTTGGCCGGCGCGTCGATGGTCCGCTGGACGGTGATCTTCTTGTCGTCAGTCATGCGGTCCCCTTACCCACGGGATGGTCGACATACGCCAGGTGTCGCGAGTCCGGCGCCCAGCCGTTGACGTTGGTGGCGCCCTGCCCGCCGAAGATGTCGGCGAGGACGTGCACTGGCAGCGCGGGGGTGCCGACGCGGGGGTCGGCGAGGTCGAGGAGCCGCATCTGGGCCGGCAGGTTGGGGGGGTGCTGCTCCACCCCGGGCTCGTAGGCGAGATAGGCCAGCCAGCGACCGTCCGGCGACGGGTGCGGGAACCAGCTGACCCGCTCGTCGTGGGTGAGCTGTTCGAGGTCGGTGCCGTCGGGGCGGACGCGATAGACCTGGGAGTGGCCGGGTCGCGTGGCGCGCAGCTCGCTGTTGAACCACACCCGGTCGTCGTGGCCCTCGCCGGGCCCGCCGGGACCGAGCTCGGTGCCGTCGCAGGCCGTGGTGTCGGTGAGCAGGGTCAGCTCGCCCGAGTCGAGGTCCAGCAGCCCGACATTGGTCCGTATGACGTCCCCGCTGCCCAGCCGGCCGCTCAGCACGGTCAGCCCGAGCACCCGCCCGTCCCGGCTCTGCCCGTGCAGGTAGTAGCGCAGCGGCTCGGAGCCCGGGTCGGGGGTGAGCCGCTGCGGCTCCCCGCCCTGCCAGGGCACGCGATAGACGTGGCCGTCCGCGGTGAGCAGGTGGTGGCGGCCGTCGGGGGAGACGAGATGGTCGTTGTTGGCGTTGCGGATCGAGCCCGTGTCGACCTCGGCGAGCGGGCCGTCGGGGCGCAACGACCGGGTCAGCGGCAGCACGTGCAGGCGCCCGGCGGCGTTGACGACCAGGTGCCGCCCGTCCGGCGCGAAGCTCGGCGCCTCCAGCACGAGCTCGTCGCTCTCGAGCAGGACGCGACGAGTGTCGTCGACGACGTCGTGCAGCCACACGACGCTCCGCTGACCCGGCAGGAGCGCACGGCCGAACGGTGGAACGAACCCCACTGAAGACCCCCTAAGATTGACAGAAGGTGACGAGTTGGACACGGAATGATCACGCCGCGCCCGAGCGCCTTCCGTGGCCCCCGGACGGCAGGACAATCGACCTGTCACACCCGTCACTGTGACACCACACGACCGCTGTCCGCACAGGATGGACGAGCGGTCCCGAGGGACTCCGGGGGGTCAACGGCATGCACCAGCTGACCGATGCAGAGCGAATGCGTCGTCGTCGCCGTCGTCGCGTGACGGCCTTCGTGACCTTCCCCGCCGTGCTGATCGCCACCGCCGGCGTGGGCAGCGCCGCCGGCATGGGCTGGCTCGACGCCCCCCAGCGGGACACCTGCCAGCCGACCGTGGTGCCGGCACCCGCCCGAGCGTCCTTCGCGACCAACGTCCTCAACGCGTCGGGCAAGTCCGGCGTGGCCGGCCCGGTCCACGCCGAGCTCGGCAAGCGCGGCTTCAAGGTCGGTCGGCTGGGCAACGACACCGAGCTGCGCGCGGTGACCCCGGAGGGCGAGATCCGCTACGGGCGCAAGGGATACGACCAGGCGCTGCTCATCCAGCAGCAGGTGCCGGGGGCCCGCATGGTTGAGCTGCCCGAGCGCTTCGACACCGTCGTGGACGTCGTGATCGGCACGGACTTCCGCGGGCTGGCCCCGCGTCCGCCGCGTCCGCCGGCCCGCCCCGGCCAGTTCACGCTCAACGTCTACAACACGACCTACTACGAGAACCTCGCCACCAACACCATGAACGACATGGTGAGGCGCGGGTTCAAGCAGGGCGGCGTCTCCGCCGACCCGCAGAAGTCCTGGGTCACCGAGGTCGCGGTCATCCGCTACGGCGAGAACGGCGACCTCAACGCCAAGCTCGTGCAGCAGCACGTGCCCGGCAGCACCCTGCTGCGCGACGACCGCAAGGACGCCTCGGTCGACCTGCTGCTCGGCATGAAGTGGAAGGGCCTGACCCCGCAGGACCAGGTCCCCCCGATCCCGCCGGAGCCGCCCAAGGTCGTGCCCACGGTCTCCCGCCCCTGCGCGAGCTGAGGTCAGCGGCCGTGGTCGCCGCGGCTGCGGACCAGCCTCGTCGCGACGACCACGATCGCCGCGAGCACGACGGTGAGGAGCACGTGCAGGTCGGTGACCTGCGCCTGCCAGCCCTGGACGCGTGACTGCCACGCGAGCTGCGTGCCGCTGTCCGTGAGCGCCGGCAGCAGCGTCGTCCCGTCGCTGAGGACGAAGGTCAGGCCGATCAGCACGAAGACGCCGCCCGCCAGCAGGCTCGTCGTGTGCGTGCGCAGCGGCCCCAGCGTGACGGGGCGGCCCCGCAGCCAGCGCTGGTCGCGCAGCCCCGCCCGGTCCCACAGCAGCGCGAGGACGGCCAGGGGGATCGTCATACCGGCGGCATAGGTGGCCATGAGCAGGGCGCCGTATGCCGGGGAACCGCCCGCCATCGAGATGGTGAGGATGGACCCGAGCAGGGGACCGGAGCAGAACCCCGACAGGCCGTAGAGCGCGCCGAGCGCCAGGACCGACACGGTGGAGCCGGCCGGCCCCAGGCGCAGGCGACCCCTGGCGCGCTGGGCCGCCCCGAGCTCGAAGCCGCCGCCCGCAGCCACGAGCAGGCCGAGGGCGATGACGACGAGGCCACCGACGCGGGTGGCGGTCGTGCGGTGGACGGTGAGCAGGCTGCCCACCGCGCCGACACCAGCCCCGAGGGGTGCGAGGACGAGCACCAGCCCGAGGTAGAACGCGAGGACGCGGCGCAGCAGCACCACCGGACGCTCGAACGCGAGGGCGAAGAAGGACGGGAGCAGCAGCGCCGAGCAGGGGCTGACCAGGGACAGCAGCCCGCCCAGGAGGGCGCCCAGCAGTCCGATGCCGGTCACGGGTGAGGCTCAGCCCTGCTGGGCGGCGGCCGCGGCCTGGTCGATCACCTGGGTGAAGACCTCTGCGGGCTGCGCCCCCACCACGGGTGTGCCGTTGATCACGAAGACCGGCGTGCTCGTCGCGCCCAGCTGGCGGGCGACCTGGGTCTCGCGGCCCACCGCCTCCTCGACGGCGGAGGACGTCATGGCCTTCTGGAAGGCAGCGAGGTCGCGCACCCCCGCCGTCCTGGCGAAGCCGAGGAGCCTGTCGTCGGTGAGGTCAGGGTGACCTGAGGTGGGCGAGGCCGCGAACAGCGCGTGGTGGAACTGCCAGAACCTGCCCTGCGCGCCCGCGGCCCGCGCGGCCTGGGCCGCCCGCTGCGACTTGTCGCCGAAGATCACGAGGTCGTGCCACTCGATGCGCAGCACGCCGGCGTCGACGTACTTCTTGACCAGCTCGGGCTGGGTCTCCAGGGCGAACTTCGCGCAGAAGGGGCACGCGTAGTCGGCGTACTCGATCATCACGACCGGGGCGTCGACCTTGCCCAGGGCGAGCGGGTCGCCGGGGATGCGGCGGGCCGTGTCGGTGACCTTGCCCTGGGTGGTGGGGGAGGACGGCGTCGCCGGCCGAGAGCCGGCCTGCTGCGTGGCGCCCGGCTGGGCCGGGGCCGCTGCCTGCTGGGCCGGGGGACGCAGGAGCAGCATGCCGATGATCACGACGGCGACGACGAGCAGGACCGACAGGACGACGACCTCACGGCTGCGCGTGGCGGAGCGGCGCGGCGGGCTGGACTGGCTGGTCAAGAGGGCCTCCCGGGTGGCACAGATCCTCCACAGGATAGGCGGCGGCGCTCTGGGGGCTGCGGCGCCCCTCCTGCGGCGTCCCCGCGAGGCAGCGTGGCGTCCGTCATACCGGCCTGTCGGTCCTCGCTGCTAGCGTCCGCGATGAGACCGAGCCAGACCGACGACGCCGTCAGCCAAGGAGCGACATGCGCAGCGCCAAGGACTTCTTCGCCCCCCTCGCCGTGGGGGCGCCCGCACCCCTGCGGGAGGTGCCCGCGCGACCCTCGCGGGCGATCCACTTCTTCGACCCGAGCAACGCCAAGATGGCCGCCAAGATCCCCGCGATGGTGGGGCAGGTCGACGTCCTGCTCGGCAACCTCGAGGACGCGGTCAAGGCCGACAACAAGGAGGCCGCGCGCCAGGGCCTGGTGGACATCGGCAAGGCGACGGACTTCGGGCCGACCCAGCTGTGGACGCGCCTCAACGCCCTCGACTCGCCATGGTTCCTGGACGACATCACCACCCTCGTGGCCGAGATCGGCGACAGGCTCGACGTCGTCATGATCCCCAAGGTGCAGGGCGCCGAGGACATCCACTACGTCGACCGGCTGCTCGCCCAGCTCGAGGCCAAGGCCGGGCTGCAGCGCCCGATCCTCGTCCACGCGATCCTCGAGACCGCGCGCGGCATGGCCAACGTCGAGGAGATCTGCGGCGCCTCCCCGCGCATGCAGGGCATCTCCCTCGGCCCCGCCGACCTCGCCGCCGACCGCCGCATGAAGACGACGCGCGTCGGTGGCGGCCACCCCGGCTACCTCGTCCGGCAGGACCCGCCACGCGGCGCCGACGGCACCTCGCAGGTCGACGCCGACCGCAGCACCTACCAGCAGGACCTGTGGCACTACACGATCGCGCGCATGGTCGACGCCTGCGCGATGCACGGGATCTACGCCTACTACGGGCCGTTCGGCGACATCACCGACGTCGTCGCCTGCGAGGACCAGTTCCGCAACGCGTTCCTGCTCGGCTGCGTCGGCACCTGGACGCTGCACCCCAAGCAGATCGAGATCGCGCGGCGCGTGTTCAGCCCGTCGGTCGAGGACATCGCCCACGCCTACAAGGTCAAGGAGGCCATGGGCGACGGCACGGGCGCGGTCATGGTCGACGGCAAGATGGAGGACGACGCGTCCCTCAAGCAGTGCCTGGTCATGGTCGAGCTCGCCGAGCAGCTCGCGGCGATAGACCCCGACCTCAAGAGCGCGTACGACGAAGCCCGCGCCGCGTCCGTCGGCGGACCCGACCAGCAGGAGAAGTGAGATCCCATGGCTGACACCGTCTTCCGCCCCCGCCGGTCCGTGCTCTACATGCCCTCCTCCAACGCGCGGGCGCTGGACAAGGCCAAGACCCTGCCGTGCGACGCGCTGATCCTCGACCTGGAGGACGCCGTCGCTCCCGACGCCAAGGAGGCTGCGCGCGAGGCCGCGTGTGCCGCGGCACGCTCGGGGGAGTACGCCCGCCGCGAGCTGACCATCCGCATCAACGGCATCGGCATGCCCTGGCACGAGGATGACCTGCGCGCCGCCGCTGCTGCTGGGCCCGACGCGATCGTCGTGCCCAAGGTCGGCTCCGCCGACGAGGTCCGCACGCTCGTGGCGGCGATGGAGGACGCCGGGGCACCCGACCGCACCACGTTGTGGGCCATGGTCGAGACCCCGGGGGCCATGCTGCGCGTCGAGGAGATCGCCTCGGCGTCCGACCGGCTCAGCGTGCTCGTCATGGGCACCAACGACCTGGTCAAGGAGCTGTATGCCGAGCACGTGCCCGGACGCCAGCCGCTGCTGGCCGGTCTCGGGCTCGCGCTGCTCGGTGCACGCGCCGCGGGCAAGGCGATCCTCGACGGCGTCTACAACGACGTCAAGGACACCGAGGGCTTCCTCGCGGAGTGCGCGCAGGGTCGTCAGCTGGGCTTCGACGGCAAGACGCTCATCCACCCCGGTCAGGTCGCCGGCGCCAACGAGGCCTTCGCCCCGTCGTCGCAGGCGGTCGAGGACGCCCGCGGCATCCTGCAGGCGTGGGAGGACGGCCAGGGCTCCGGCGTCGTGACCTACAACGGCAGGATGATCGAGAACCTCCACGTCGAGTCCGCCCAGCGCGTGCTCACCATGCACGAGGCGATCACCGCCCTGGAGGCTGAGGCCTCCTAGATCCCGGCGCACCTCGGACCCCGCCGTCCCCCAACGGCCAGGCCTATGCTCGACGGGTGTCGTCCCCCGTCCTCGCGACGAAGCTGTTCGTGCCGGCGCGGCGCCCGAGGCTGGTCCCGCGCCCACGGCTGGCAGCGCGGCTGGACGGCTCTCTCGAGGGCGGTCATCGCCTGACGCTGGTGTCCGCGCCGGCGGGTTTCGGCAAGTCGAGCCTGCTCGCGGACTGGGCGGCGCAGCTGGCGCGGCGGGAGCCGCCGGTCCGGGTCGGGTGGATGAGCCTTGGCGACGAGGACGACGATCTCGCCGCCTTCCTCGCTCTGCTGGCGGCCTCGCTGGCGGGCCTGGACATCCAGGTCGACGGTTCGGCCCTGGGGCGGCACCGTGACGCGACGGCGGCGGCATCCGCCGTGATCGATGCCGTGGTCCGTGCCGACGCCCTCAGGCCGGGCGCCGTGCGGGTGCTGGTGATGGATGACGTCCACCTCGTGCGCGCCCCCGAGGTGCACCAGGCGGTCGCCTTCCTCGTGGACCACCTGCCCGCGGGGCTGCACCTGGTCCTCTCGACCCGCTCCGACCCGCCTCTCGCCCTGGCGCGGCTGCGCGCACGCGGCGAGCTCATCGAGCTGCGTGCGGCCGATCTCCGCTTCACCCGGGCCGAGGCGGAGGACTTCCTGGTCGCGGCGATGGGGCTGACCCTGGACGCCCACGACGTGGATGCCCTCGAGGGCCGGACGGAGGGCTGGATCGCCGGTCTGCAGCTGGTGTCCCTGGCCCTGGGTGGCCGGTCGGGTGGTGGCCAGGCCCACGACTTCGTCCGTGACTTCGCGGGCAGCCACCGCTTCGTCCTCGACTACCTCACCGACGAGGTGCTCGACCGTCAGCCCGCCCCGGTGCGGGAGTTCCTGCTGCGCACGGCAGTCCTGGACCGGCTGTGCGGCCCCGCGTGCGACGCACTCACGGGCCGGACCGACGGCACCGCGATGCTCGAACGGGTCTGGGCCGACAACCTGTTCCTCGTCTCCCTCGACGACGATCGCTCGTGGTACCGCTACCACCACCTGTTCGCCGACGTTCTACGCGCACGACTGAGCGCCCAGGAGCCTGACCTGGTGGCGGACCTGCACCGGCTGGCCAGCCGATGGTTCGCCGCCAACGGATACCTCGTGGAGGCCGTGGGGCAGGCGTTGGCGGGCTCGGACGACGAGCGCGCCGCCTACCTGGTCGAGGACGCCGTTCCCCTGCTGCGACGGAGCCGCCAGGACAGCCTCCTGCTCGGCTGGATCCGGGCTCTCCCACGGGCCCGCGTTCGCGTCAGCCCCGTCCTCTCTCTGGTCTGCGCGTGGTCGTTGATGCTGGAGGGCGACCTCGAGGGCGCCGACGCCCGGCTGGACGACGCTGACGCCGTCCTGGCTGCAGGACGAGCAGACGCATCCCTGGCGGCCGGGTGGGCCCCGACCGACGACCTGCGCTCGGCGCCCGCGACGGTGTCGGTGTATCGCGCTGCGCTCGCCCAGGCTCGCGGCGACCTGGTCGGGGCGGCCTATCACGCGCGCGGCGCCCTCGCCCTCGCCCTGCCCGACGACCACCTCACGCGCGGCGCTGCCACCGGCCTGCTGGCCCTGGCGGCCTGGGCCGCAGGGGAGATGGACGAGGCGCTGTCGACATACGGGCTCGCCCTCGACTGCCTGCGCAGGGCCGGCAACGTGGTGGACGTGCTGGACGGCGGGGTCGTGCTCGCCGACCTGCGGGTGGCGGCGGGTCACCCGGCCAGAGCGCGGAGGGTGTGCGAGGAGAGCTTGCGCGAGGCGCCCCTGCGGGGCGGCCCGCACGCCCGGTCCGTCTCCGACCTTCACGTGGCCCTGGCCGAGCTCGACCACCGCCGTGGTGCCCGTCCGGAGGCGCTGGATCACCTGGAGGTGGCTCGCGAGCTGCGCGAGCGGGCGTCGATCACCGAGAACCGCCACCGGTGGTTCGTGGTGATGGCGCAGGTGCTGGCCGCCGACGGCGACCACGAGACCGCGCTGTCGCAGCTCGACCAGGCGGAGGGGCTCTATCGGCGGGGTTTCTACCCCGAGCTGCGACCCATCCCTGCCATGAGAGCCCGGATCCGGATCGCCTCCGGCGACCTGTCCGGGGCCCAGGCCTGGGCGGACGAGACGGGCGTGCGGGTCACGGACGAGTGCTCCTACCTGGCGTCGTACGAGCAGCTGACGGTGGTCCGGCTCCAGCTGGCCCGCTGCGCGCCGACCCGTCGGACAGGGCGACCGCAGACGCCGTCCTTGCCCTGCTGGACCGCTGCGAGCACACGCTTCCCGCAGGCAGCCGGGCCGAGATCCTGGTGCTGCGGTCCCTGACCCACCTCGCGCTGGGCGACCTCCCGCACGCCGCGTCCGCCTTCGGCCGGGCCTGGAGCGAGGCGCCCGAGACCGGCAGCGACGTCCGGGTGTTCCTGGACGAGGGCGCCCCCATGTCGAGGCTGCTGGAGCACGTCGCTGCTGGTGGGGCCGGACAGGGGGCGGGGACGGTGGCGCGGGAGGCGGCTCGCGGCCTGCTCGACCGACTGCATCGGGGGAACACGTCGGGGGACGGGTCGGGCCTGGTCAGCCCGTTGAGCAGCCGGGAGCGGGACGTGCTGCGGCTCCTCGACTCCGAGCTGACCGGGCCGGAGATCGCCCGCGAGCTGTTCATCACCGTCAACACCCTGCGCACGCACACCAAGCACATCTTCGCCAAGCTCGGGGTGAGCACGCGAGCCCGGGCCGTGCGCCGGTCGCGCGAGGACGACCTGCTGGGTGACCGTCACCGCTGACCCCACCGGCCAGGGGTCACCACGATGATCACCTCGTGTGGTGACGCCAGGGTCACGTCCCGCTCCTAGGTTCAGGTCATCCCCGCAGCACGGGCTACGGGCCGACCGAACAGGAACCGGCATGAACGTCACCTCGACCGCACTCTTCCGGACCTCCGCCGTGTCGGCGGTGGTGGCGGGCCTCCTCTACGCGGGCGTCCAGATCGGGCACCCGCACGCCGACGCCACGACCGTCCTCACGACGGAGTGGGCCGTCCGCAACGCCATCAAGGTGCTGATGGCGGCCACGGCCCTGGTCGGCATCACCGGGATGTACCTGCGCCAGCGACTGGAGATCGGCCTGCTGGGGCTCGTGGGGTACGTCGTGCTGGCCATCGGCTACCTGACCATCATGTGCGTCACCTTCGCGAGCGCCGTCGTCCTCCCCGAGGTGGCCGCGGCGTCCCCGGCCTATGTCGACGACGTCGTTCGCGCAGCCACAGGCGGCCGGGCCGCGGGCGACATCGGCGCGATGCAGGCCGTCCTGGCGGTGTCCGGAGCCACCTTCCTCGCAGGTGGGTTGATCTTCGGTGCCGCGATGTTCCGGGCCCGTGTCCTGGCCCGCTGGGCCTCGGCGCTGCTCGCGCTGGCCAGCGTCCTGACCGCCTCGCTGGCACTCCTGCCCGACTCGTTCTATCGGCTGCTGGCCTATCCGGACTCCCTCGCCCTGGTCGGCCTCGGCCTGTCCTTCTGGGCGTCCGCCCGAACAGCGGGCACCAGGCAGACCGGCGCCTCTCGGCCCGCGGCTCCGGCGGGACGTCCTGCCCCTGCCCGCGCGTCATGAGCTCGGACGACAGGGCCGGCGCTCACGGCATACCGGCCCGGCCTGTCGAGGTGCAGCTGAGGATCGACGGCCACCTGGACGCCCACTGGTCCTCGTGGTTCGACGGTCTGGACATCGTCCGCGAGCCGGACGGCACCACCACGCTGAGTGGCCTGGCAGCTGACCAGGCCGCGCTCCACGGCCTCCTCGCCAAGGCCCGTGACATCGGTGCCGAGCTCATCTCCCTCGACACCCGCGCACCGACAGGGCGATGAGCCCGCACCCACCTCGGCGCACCCCGTCCGGGATCCGCCCACCCACCCACCGCACCGGAGGAAACCATGTCCCAACCCGCACCCGCGACGCTCTTTCGCGTGTCCGCCCTGGCCGGCGGCGCCAGCGCCTTCATCCTGCTCGTGAACGCAGCCAAGCGGGCAGGGGTCGTCCCGACCTCGGCCCTCACCCAGCTGGTGGCACCCCTGGCGGAGGTCCTGGCCCTCGCCCTGGTCGCCGGGCTGTACCTCGCGTTCGGCCGGCGCAGGGGCACCTTCGGACTCGTCGCCTACCTCGTCAACTCGGCTGCCCTCGCAGGGCTGGTCGGCGTCGAGCTCGTCATCAACCTGGTCTTCAGCGAGCTCCCGCGTGGCGCCGTCGCGTCGCTGCGCGCGGGCCCGCTCGGCCTTGCCCTCGTGGTGGTGTCCGTCGCGTTCCTCCTCGGCACGATGGCCTTCGTCGCTTCGTTGCTGCTGTCCCGTGAGGTGCCGGCGGTCCCGTTGGTCCTGTATGCCGTCGGAGCGGTCCCGGTCGCGCTGCGGGCCTCGGTGCCGGAGATCGCCCTGGACCTGGGGCTGCTGACCATGGCCGTGGGGATCGCTGCGCTGTCCGCCTGGATGTACTCCAGGTCGGCCGTCCTCCGCACCTGGGACGCACAGCCGGCCACGATCGGCCCGGCCCAGGCCACCGCCTGACGGTGTGGTCAGCCGAGGCGCCCGTCCCCACCCCTGGGGCCGGGCGTCCTCGGCCCTCCGGTCGAGGTGCCGCCCGCCCGGGCTCGTGACAGGGTGTCACCATGGCCGTGTTCGAGGAGCTGGACCTGCCGATGCCGGACGGGGTGTGCGACGCCTATGTCGCCCGCCCCGCCGAGGACGGACCCCACCCGCCGGTGCTCCTGATCATGGACGCCATCGGGCTGCGGCCGCGGATCCGGGAGATGGCCGAGCGCCTGGCGGACGACGGCTACGTCGTGCTGGCGCCCAACGTCTACTACCGGGCCGGGCGCCAGCCGCTGATCGACCCCTCGTTCCTGTCCGCCGAGCGGGGGGAGGAGCGGCATACGATCATCTCCCGTCTGCTCGCCAGCCTGACCCGAGAGCACTGGGAGGCCGACGGCCCCGCCTATCTCGAGCACGTCCAGGGTCTCGACGACGTCGCTGACGACGACGTGCGGGTCGTGGGTTACTGCATGGGCGGGGGGCTCGCGCTGCGGCTGGCGGCACAGTGCCCCGACGACGTGTCGGCGGTCTGTGGGTTCCACGCCGGACGGCTGGTGACCGACGGCCCCGAGAGCCCGCACCACGTGCTGCCCGACGTCGAGGCCCGCATCTACTTCGGCTTCGCCGACCAGGACCCCAGCATGACCAGGTCGCAGATCGAGCGCCTGCGGCTGGCCGCCGAGGAGGCGGACTGCGACTACGAGGGCGAGATCTATCCGGGCGCCGCTCACGGGTTCACGATGAGTGACCTCCCGGCCTACGACGAGCGCGCCACCGCGCGGCACTGGGAGGCGCTGCTCCAGGTCTTCGACGAGGCCTGACCCGTCAGCCGACGGTTCGTTCGAGCGCTGCCTCGACCAGCCTCCTTGCCGCCCGCAAGGCCCGCACACGGTCGGTGTCCGAGATGAACGCCGATCCGTAGTGCGCTCCAGGCTTGAGCCGGACGAGCTTGCTCAGCTCGTTTCCCAGGGCGCGGTCGACGCGCCCGAGGACCCGCGCGGCCTCGGCGTGGTCATCGCCGGAGTACCGCGATCCGGTCGCAGCGATGCAGATGGCATCAGAGGCAGCGATGCCAGACAGGACCGCGATCCCGATCACGACGTTGTTGGCGCCCGGCCCCTCCTCGGTGGCTGCGAGCTCTGCGACGTCGAGGTAGCGCGCGGCAATGATGCGACGGGCCTTCGCCTGACCTCGGTCGCCGGGGCTGGACCGCGTCGGTGTCATGCCGGGCTTCTCTCTGTGGCCAGTCGCGCGATCAGGGGCCCGAGGGATTCTCCCGCCAGCGTGATGGAGTCCTCGCGCCAGGACCTGATCAGCGGTTCGTCGGCCTCCACGGCTCGGCGCAGGTCCTCCTGCGTGGTGTCGAGCCAGGACAACGTGTTGCCCGTCCACTGCCAGACGAGGCGCTCCAGCTCGGCCAGCTGATCGCTCCACGCCTCGGCTTGTGCCTCGTCGAGGTGCGGAGGGCGGACGACCAGGACGTCGATGTCCGAGTCCGAGCCGGCCTCTCCTCGCGACAAGGAGCCGTAGAGAGACGCGTGGAGGCAGGGCACCCGCCACCCCTCGATCTGCTTGGTGAGCCTCGAACGCACCTCGGAGGCCGCCTTGGACGCCGCGAGCACGACAGGGGCGAGAAGGTGCTCACGGTTGAGGCGGTAGAGGTGGGCGCGACCGGCCGGCTCCACGATGACGAGTCCCTGGTGGGCAAGACGTCCGAGGGCCTGCGTCATCGCCGTGTGGCTACCTCGTCGTGCGAGCTCGGCGATGCCTCGGCCGGTGAGAGCGCTCTCGGTCCCGGCGAGGACAGTCAGGGCCTCGCCCTCGAGCGACGGCGTGATGGCGCTCAGGGGATGTGACAGGTCCATGAACCAATGATGGCAGGTCAACGCTCCATGTGGAAGCCTTGGACGCCATACGGGCCTCTGGCGCCTTGCCCCAGGCGACGAGTGGCGTGGGAAGTCGGGTCGTTCAGGGACGAAAGACCTTGCCGGGATTCATGATTCCGTGCGGGTCGAGCGCCGCCTTGATGGCTCGGTGCAGGTCCACGACCGGTTCGCCGAGCTCGGCGTGCAGCCCGTCCCGCTTGAGGGTGCCCACGCCGTGCTCGCCGGAGATGGTGCCGCCGAGCTCGAGGCAGGCCGCGATGATCTCCTCGAAGGCCCGGTGCGCTCGCTCGAGCTGCTCGGCGTCTCCCGGGGTGGTGACGAGCAGCGGGTGCAGGTTGCCGTCGCCCGCGTGGGCGGCGTTGGCGATCGTGGTGCCGTGGCGCACGCCGATCTGCTGGATGCGCTCGAGCATCGGGACCACCTGGTCCTTGGGCACGCAGACGTCCTCGGTGAGGATCGTGCCGAGGCGCTCGGCGGCGGGATAGGCGAGGCGGCGCGCGGCGAACAGCAGCTCGCCCTCCTCCTCGTCCTCCGCCACCGCGGCGTCGACCGCCCCCGCGGCGCGGAACACCTCGGCCATGGTCTCGGCCTCGGCGTCGCCCCGCTCGCCGGGGGTGTCGACGCGGCCGAGCAGCATCGTGTCGGCCTCGGTGGTCAGGCCCATGTGCTGCCAGTCGTCGACGGCCCGCAGCAGGGTCCGGTCCATCAGCTCGAGCAGCGAGGGCGTGAGCCCGGCCTCCGCCACGGCGGTGACGGCCCGCCCCGCCGACAAGAGGTCGGGGAAGAAGCCCGCGACGGTGCGCTCCGGCTCGCGGGCCGGTCGCAGCCGCACGGTGACCTCGGTGATGATGCCGAGCGTCCCCTCCGAGCCCGTCATCAGTCCGACGAGGTCGTAGCCCACGACCCCCTTGGCGGTGCGCCGACCGACCCGCACGATCTCGCCGGTCCCCGTGACGACCTCCAGCGCCAGGACGTAGTCCCTGGTCACGCCGTACTTCACGCAGCACATGCCGCCGGCGTTGGTCGCGACGTTGCCGCCGATGGTCGACCAGGGCGCGCTGCCTGGGTCCGGGGGATACCAGAGCCCCTGCTCGGCGGCGGCAGCGCGCAGCCGGTCGTTGACCACGCCGGGCTGGACGACGGCGAGCCGGTCCAGGGTGTTGATCTCGAGGACCTGGTCCAGGCGCTCGAGGCTGAGCACGATCCACCCGGCCTCGGCGTTCGCGGCGCCGGACAGGCCGGTCCCCGCTCCTCGGGCGACGACCGGGGTGCCGTGCTCGAGGCACGCCTGCACCGTGGCCTGCACCTCGCTCGTCGACCGGGCTCGCACGACGGCGGCCGGCGATCCCCAGGCTCCCCACTCGGCCTGGTCACGGGCATAGGCGATCATCGCGCCGGGGTCGGTCATGACCCGGTCGGCGGGGAGGCGCGCGAGGAGGGAATCAACGATCGAGGTCACGGTCCGACCCTAGGGGAACCGCTCGACCGGCGCGGCACAGGGTGCCATCGGTCAGGGCACCACCGCGGTGTAGGCGTTGAGCGCCAGCTGCCCGCCGAGGTGGGCGTAGAGGACGGTGCTGCTCGCCGGGATCTCCCTGCTGGAGACGAGGTCGACCAGGCCGGCCATCGACTTGCCCTCGTAGACGGGGTCGATGATGACGCCCTCCAGCCGGCCGGTGAGGCGGATGGCCTCGATCGTCGACGCGACCGGGATGCCGTACTTGTCGCCGGCCCACCCCGCCAGCACGGTGATCTCGTCGTCGCGCAGGTCGCGCTCCAGGCCGAGGAGCCCTGCCGTGTGCCGGGCGATGCGGCCCACCTGGTCGCGGGTCTTGTCGAGGGTGGCCGACGCGTCGATGCCGATGACCCGGCGCGGCCGTCCGCCTGCAGCCTCGAGCTCGGCGAAGCCCGCGATCATGCCAGCGTGGGTCGAGCCGGTGACGGTGCACACGACGATGGTGTCGAAGAAGACGTCGAGCTCCGCCTCCTGCTGGGCGACCTCGTGAGCCCAGCCGGCGAAGCCCAGTCCGCCGAGGGGGTGCTCGGACGCCCCGGCCGGGATGGGGTAGGGCTTGCCGCCCCGCTCCTCGACCTCCCGCAGCGCGTCCTCCCAGCTGCTGCGGATGCCGATGTCGAAGCCGTGGGGGTCGAGGCGCACGTCGGCGCCCATGATCCGCGAGAGCTGGATGTTGCCGACGCGGTCGTTGAGGGGGTCCGGCCAGTCGACCCAGGTCTCCTGCACGAGGAGGGCCTGCAGCCCGAGGTGGGCGGCGACGGCTGCGACCTGGCGGGTGTGGTTGCTCTGGTAGCCCCCGATCGAGACCAGGGTGTCGGCGCCGGAGGCGAGCACGTCGGGGACGATGTACTCAAGCTTGCGAGTCTTGTTGCCGCCGAAGGCGAGTCCGGAGCTGACGTCCTCCCGCTTGGCCCACACCTGGGCGCCACCGAGGTGCGCGCTGAGGCGCCTGAGGGGATGGATCGGGCTGGGTCCGAAGGTGAGGGGATGGCGGTCGAAGTCGGCGATGCCCATCGGGAGCTCCTTTGCTCGGGTGAAATCCAATATATTGCCGAGCGGCCTCCTCGGCAACGGGTCCTATATTCAGACCATGCCGATCCCCGAGTCACCGGGCCTGCCGAAACGGTCCCTGCTGCGTGACCACGCCTACGAGGCCATCCGGGACGCCATCGTCGCCGGGACGCTCGCTCCGGGGGAGCGGCTGCGCGATCCCGAGCTGGAGGGGTGGCTCGGCGTCAGCCGCACCCCGATCCGTGAGGCGCTGCTGCGCCTCGAGCGGGCCCGCCTGGTGGTGGCGACGCCCGGCCGGGCCACGATCGTCGCACCGGTCGATCAGGAGTCGACGCGGGACGCCCAGCAGGTCGCGGCGGCCATGCACGAGCTCGCGGCGCGGGTCGCCACGCCTCGCCTGGCGGCGTGGGACCTAGAGCAGCTCGAGGAGGTCAACGCGGCGTTCGCGGAGGCGCTGCACGCCCTCGACGCCGAGCGAGCCATCGAGGCGGACGACGCCTTCCACGGGGTCTTCGTCGCCCGGAGCGGCAACGTCGTCGTGCCCGAGGTGCTCGAGCGGGTGGTCCCGGTCCTGCGGCGGGTGGAGCGGATGCGGTTCACGACCTACGCCGGCCGCGGCAGCGCCGACCAGCACGCCGCCATCATCGCGGCCGCCCGCGCGGGCGACGCGGAGCGCGCCGCGACCCTGAGCCGCGACAACTGGCTCTCCCTGCGCTTCACCTTCTCGGGCTGATGAGGGCCGTATGACGAAGGAGCGGCCCCCCGTCATACGGGGAACCGCTCCTCGCTGTGTCCGTGAGACCCGAGGCGGGTCAGGCCTCCCACTCCACGAGGACCTGGCCGCCCTGGACGGCGTCGCCGACGGCCACGTCGACCGCGGCGATCCGGCCGTCCTTGGGCGCCGTGACCTCGGTCTCCATCTTCATGGCCTCGAGGACGAGCAGGGTCTCGCCCTCCTTGACCTCCTGGCCCGCCTCGACGAGCACCTTGACGACGGTGCCCGCGATGTTGGCGGTGAGGGCGTTGGACGCGCTGGCCGGGGCCTTCGCGCTGGTGGGGGCCACGCCGTGGGCGGACATGCTGCCCACGAGGACGGCACCCAGGCTCGGTCGGGGCTCCTCCTCCACCTCGACGTCGACGTCGTAGACCGATCCGTTGACGGTCACCTTCAGCTTCATGTCAGTCCTTCGGTTGCGTCGGCGGTCAGCGCACGCCGTGCTGGATCGTGTGCGAGTGGTGGATGTCCGAGCGGCCCTGGGACGCCCACGCCGAGCCGCGACGCAGGTGGACCTGCTTGACGGTGGCGCGCTTGCCCAGGTAGGCCGCGACGGCGGCGGAGATCGCGAGCAGCACCTCGGGGCTGACCTCGTCGTCCCGGGCGGAGACCTTGGCCTCCAGGGTCTCGAGACGGGCGGTGAGGTCGGCGACCAGGGCCTGCAGCTCGGCGACGGTGGGTTCGCTCATGATGTGTCCTTCCGTGGCAGTCGGTCGATCAGAGCGGGATGAGGCCGTGCTTCTTGGCCGGACGCATGTCGCGCTTGCCGGCGAGCATCTCCAGCGAGCGCGCGATGTGACGGCGCGTGTCCGCCGGCTCGATGATGTCGTCGACGAGGCCGCGCGAGGCGGAGACGTACGGCGTGGAGAAGGCGTCGCGGTAGAGCTGGACCAGCTCAGCCCGCTTGGCCGCCGGGTCGTCCGCCTCGGCGATCTCCTTGCGGAAGACCACGCCCGCGGCCCCCTCGGCGCCCATGACGGCGATCTCGGCCGTCGGCCACGCGAACACGCGGTCCGCGCCGAGGTCCTTGGAGCACATGGCGAGGTAGGCGCCGCCGTACGCCTTGCGCAGGACCACGGTGATCTTGGGGACCGTCGCGGAGGAGTAGGCGAAGAGCATCTTGGCGCCGTGGCGGATGATGCCGCCGTACTCCTGCTGCACGCCCGGGAGGAAGCCCGGGACGTCGACCAGGGTGACCAACGGGATGTTGAAGGCGTTGCAGAAGCGCACGAACCGCGCGCCCTTGTCGGAGGAGTCGATGTCGAGGACGCCGCTCATCACGCTGGGCTGGTTGGCGATAATGCCGACCGTACGTCCCGTGATGCGGGCGAAGCCGACGACGATGTTGGGCGCGAAGCCCGCGTGCACCTCGAGGAAGTCGGCGCCGTCCACGAGCGAGCCGATGACGTCACGGACGTCATACCCCTTCTTGGGGTCCTCGGGGATCACGGTGTTGAGCGACTCGTCGGGCTCGACGTCCTCGAACCCGTCGACCAGCGGCGGCTCCTCGGTGTTGTTGCTCGGCAGGAAGCTCAGGAGCTTCTGGGCGATCAGGACCGCCTGCTCGTCGTCCTCGGCCATGAAGTGGGTGACGCCGGAGCGCGCCATGTGCGCCGCCGGGCCGCCCAGCTCCTCGGCCGTGACCTGCTCGCCGGTGACCTGCTTGATCACGTCGGGGCCGGTGATGAACATCCGGGAGCTCTTGGTCTGGATGATGAAGTCGGTGAGGGCGGGGGAGTATGCCGCTCCACCGGCGCACGGCCCGGCGATGATCGAGACCTGCGGGACCACGCCGGACAGCGCGACGTTCTGGAAGAACACCTTGCCGTAGCCGGACAGCGAGTCGATGCCCTCCTGGACGCGGGCGCCGCCCGAGTCGTTGATGAAGACGAACGGCGTGCCGTTCTCCAGGGCTGCGTGCAACGTCTTGGCGACCTTGGTGGAGTGCATCTCGCCGGCGGAGCCACCCGCCACCGAGAAGTCCTGGCTCGCCACGTGGACCGGGCGGCCGAAGACCGTGCCGGTGCCGGTCACGACGCCGTCCGCCGGCATGACGGCCTTGTCCATCCCGAACAACGTGGTCCGGTGCTGGGCGAACAGGCCCATCTCCTCGAAGGAGCCGGGGTCGACCAGGTCCGCGACCCGCTCGCGCGCGGTCTTCTTGCCGGCCTCGTGCTGCTTGGCGTGGCGCTTCTCGCCGCCGCCGGCCTCGACCGCGGCGCGGCGCTCGCGGAGCTCCGTGAGGCGGTCGGCCATCGTCTTGGGTGACTGGGGTGCCTTGCTCATAGTGAGGTTCCCTCTCCTGCCGTCAGGCCGGCTTCACGGCGACGGAGTGCTTCTTGCCGTCGATGGTGATCTCGTAGGTGATCGGGCCACGCACCGGGCCGGTCTTGCCGTCGCCCTGGGCGGCCGCGGCCTTCTCGGCCTCGAGCTCGGCGGGGTCCTTGCCGACGTTCTTGGGGCCCTCGGCGCGGCTGGTGAAGAAGCCGGGAGCGACCTTGGGGAACATCGCGTAGGTCAGGACGTCCTCGTCGCTACCGTCGAAGCCCTCGAGCGCGGCGGCGTCGGTGCGCAGCTGGTCCCACTCGTCCTCGATCAGGTCGGCGGGCCGCACGTCGATCGGCTCCTTGCCGGTCTGCTGCTTGGCCTTGTCGACGACCTCCTGGTCGAGCTCGCCCATGACCGAGCCGTAGTAGCCGAGCATCAGGTCGGCGAACTCGGCGGTCAGGACCTTGTAGCGGCCCATGAGGACGTTGAAGACGGCCTGCGTGCCCACGATCTGGCTGGACGGGGTGACGAGGGGCGGGTAGCCGGCGTCCTTGCGCACGCGCGGCACCTCCTCGAGCACCTCCTTGAGCTTGTCCCCGGCGCCCTGCTGCTTGAGCTGGGACTCCATGTTGGAGATCATCCCGCCGGGGATCTGGCTGTCGAAGATGTCCGTCTCGACGTTGAACGACGACATGAACTGCGTGTAGCGGGGCCGGATCTCGGCGAAGTGGTCCTTGATGCGACCGAGCCGCACCTTGTCCAGGTCGGCGATGTAGCCCGTGCCCTCGAGCATCTCCTGCAGGGACTCCGTGGGGTTGTGCCCCGGGCCGAGGGACAGCGAGGAGATGGCGGTGTCGACGACGTCGGCGCCCCCCTCGACGGCCTTCATCAGCGAGACGAGCGTGACGCCCGTGGTCGCGTGGCAGTGCACGTTGACCTGCATGTCCGGCATCTCGGCCTTGATCGCCCGGACCAGGTCGTAGGCCGGCTGCGGCTTGAGCAGCGCCGCCATGTCCTTGATGGCGATGGAGTCCACGCCGACGTCGCGCAGCTCGCGCGCCTGCCGGAGGTAGACGTCCACGTCGTGCAGCGGGCTGGTGGTGTAGCAGATGGTGCCCTGCGCGTGCTTGCCGGCCTTCTTGACCGCGGCGATCGCGCGCTCGACGTTGCGGGTGTCGTTGAGGGCGTCGAACGTGCGGAACACGTCCATGCCGTTCTCGGCGGCCTTCTCGACGAAGTGGTCCACCACGTCGTCGCCGTAGTGGCGGTAACCGAGGAGGTTCTGCCCCCGCAGGAGCATCTGGAGGCGGGAGTTCGGCAGCAGCCGGCGGAAGGTCCGCAGCCGCTCCCACGGGTCCTCGTTGAGGAAGCGGATGCAGGCGTCGAACGTCGCCCCGCCCCAGCACTCAACGCTCCAGTACCCCGCGTTGTCGATGTCCTCGCAGGCACCGACCATGTCCTCCAGGGCCATGCGGGTCGCCATCAGACTCTGGTGCGCGTCCCGCAGGGCCAGCTCCGTCACGCCGATCTGTCGCTGCTGTGTATCCACGCCTGCAATCCTGCCCCACGGGCCGCGGCGCGGCATCAGCGGGGTGGGTCTTAGCGGGGATCCTCAGGTGGTGTCGGCGGCGGTCATGACGCGGTCCCGGCCTGCGGCCTTGGCGGCATACATCGCCCGGTCCGCCCGGCGCAGCAGGTCGCGGGGCGTCTCCCCGCCGGAGGTGCTCGCGACGCCCGCGCTCACTGTCAGGTTGAGGGGGACCCCGACGATCTGCAGCCAGTCCAGCGCCGCGATCCGTGCTCGCAGTCTCTCGGCCAGCACGGTGGCCGCGTCGAGGTCCGTGCCCGGCTGCAGCACCGCCAGCTCTTCCCCGCCGTAGCGGGCCGCCACGTCCGACACCCGCACCTCGGTCTGCAGCATGCGGCCGAGGGCGTGGAGCACCTGGTCGCCGACCACGTGGCCGTGCGTGTCGTTGACGCGCTTGAAGTGGTCGAGGTCGAGCAGGATCAGGCTGACCGGGTGGTCCGCGTCGGCGGCGCGCACGTCGACGCGGAGGCGGTCGTTGAGCAGTCGGCGGTTGTGCAGGCCCGTGAGGTCGTCGCGGATCGAGATCTCCTGCACCATGCGGTGCTCGGACTTGAGCTCGCTGAACTCCGCCTCCAGCCGCTGCTGGCGCTCGCGGGCGCGGGCCGCCTCCCGCTCGACCATCTGCACGCGGTGCAGCACGACCAGGGCCGAGGCCCGGCGGCGGGCCATGGCGTCCTCGTGGGCGTCCTTGAGCTCCAGGTGGGACCGCAGCGTCCAGTAGGCCGACTCGTGGTCGCCCCGCCCGGCGTAGGCCTCGGACAGGATGTCGGTGAGCGCCAGCGTCTGCCGATCGGTGAGCGCGGACCTCGTGAGCAGCGGCTCGAGCAGCAGCACGGCCTCGTCCGGCCGCCCCAGGGCGGTCCACGCCCGGGCGACCTCGATGGTCACGTCGATCCGCACGGGCTGGCGGGCGGACTCGATCCGGTGCTGGGCGTCGGCCAGGAGCGCCTCGGCCTGCAGCGGGTGCCCGAGGTGGGCCGATCCGTAGGCCTGGAGCGCCACGGCGTGGGCCACCACGTCGTTGGTGTGGGCGCGGGCTGCGTGGTGCTGCGCGCGCCGCGCCTCGACGGTGGCCTCCAGCAGACGCTGCTGGTCGACCAGGGCGTGCGCGATGTCGAGGTGGGCATAGGCCTGGCCCTCCGCGTCGTCGATGCCCTCGAAGATCGCCAGGGCCCGTCGGAAGTCCCGCACCTGGTCGACCACGTCGACCCGGTCGAGGGCCGCGTTGAGCAGGCACTGCGCGACGAGCTGCACGTCGTTGGCCTGCCTGGCGATGCTGACCGCCTGGTTGAAGAAGCCGGCGGCATGGGCGGGCTCGCCGATCTCGGCGCTGACGTTGCCGAGCACGAGCTGGAGCCGGCCGAGCCAGACGTCCTCGAGCGAGGTGAGCGTCACGAGTCCCTCGTTGGCGAGGGTGAGGGCCTGCTCGTAGTCCTGGACCGCGAACCGGCAGGCCGCCTGCACCACGCGGGCGCGTGCCTCGAGCAGGTGGTCGTCCGTGGCGACCGCGTGACGGGCGGCCCGGTCGGCCAGGGCGGACGCGGTCTCCTGGTCCCGGTGACGGGCGTGCCAGGCCCGCTCGACCATGGCGCTGTGGTCGATGGCCGGTCCGCCGCCGGGCACGGGCAGAGCGTTCCGGGGCAGGCAGGGCTCGGTGGGCACCGGCCTCACCTCCGTCTCCGACCCTCGGCCGGCTACTTCCTCGTACTTCCTCGGCGCAGGCATCATGACAAAGCGTGGCCGCCCCCGCCAGGGTCCGACGCGCGCCGAGGCTGGAATCCGGCCGGTGCTACCTTGAGGATCCCGTCCGGACCCTCGCCGAGGAGCGCCCGTCATGACCGTGCCCGAGCCCGTCGTCCTCGTCGCCTGCGACAAGTTCAAGGGCTCGCTGGTCGCGACCGAGGTGGCCGAGCGGATCACCGTCGGGGTTCGTGGCGTCCTGCCCGGCGCCACCGTGCGCACGCTGCTGGTCGCGGACGGCGGTGACGGCACCATCGAGGCGGCCCTCGTCGCCGGCTACGAGGGGCGGACCACCACGACGTCGGGTCCGACGGGCCGACCGCTCCAGGCCCGGTATGCCGTGCTGGGGGCCACCGCCGTCGTCGAGCTCGCCGAGACCTGCGGGATCGTGCACCTGCCCGGGGGCCGGCTCGAGCCCCTCACCTCCACCAGCCGCGGGGTCGGCGAGGCGGTGCGTGCGGCGCTGGACGAGGGGTGCGCCGAGATCGTCCTCGGGATCGGGGGCTCGGCCAGCACCGACGGCGGCACAGGCATGCTGTCCGCCCTCGGCGTCCGCTTCCTCGACGCCTCGGGCCACGAGATCCCCGACGGCGCAGGGGGGCTCGCGTCCCTCGCCAGCGTCGACCTGTCGGGTCTGCACCCTGGCCTGGCCGACGCCCGCGTCGTCGTGGCGTGCGACGTCAACAACCCGCTGCTGGGCGACCGGGGCACCGCCGCCGTGTTCGGCCCGCAGAAGGGGGTCACCGCCCAGCTCCGTCCCCAGGTCGACGCCGGGCTGGAGCGCCTCGCGGACCTGCTCGCCGAGGCGATCGGCCGCGACTCGCGCGACGAGCCGGGTGCAGGCGCGGCCGGTGGCGTCGGGTATGCCGCCCTGCAGGTCCTCGACGCCGAGATGCGGCCAGGCGTCGAGCTGGTCCTCGACCTCGTCGGCTTCGCCGAGCAGGCCGACGGCGCAGACCTGGTCATCACCGGGGAGGGCTCCCTGGACGAGCAGTCGCTCATGGGCAAGACACCCGTCGGTGTCGCCGAGGCGGCAGCGCGCGTGGGTGTGCCCGTCGTGGCGGTGTGCGGGCGCTCCCTGCTCGCCGACGGCCAGGCGGAGGCGTCGGGCATCCGCCGCGTCTACGCCCTGACGGACCTCGAGCCGGATCCCGCGCGGTGCATGAGCGAGGCGGGGCCGCTGCTCGAGGCGCTGGCCGGCACCGTGGCGCGCGACCTCGCCGACGGCGGTCTCTGACGCGTCGCCGCCCCTGCATCGTTGGCGGCTGCCGTCCGCTGGCGCCGTTGGCGAGGGTGTCTCGGGTTGCAGGGTGAGACGGGTGGGGTGGGGCGAGACGGCGCGCACGACGCCCCCCGACCCCGCGTCGCGGCGGGGCCAGGGGGCGTCATACGAGCCGGGGTCAGGCCTGGGTGACCGGGGTGACCGGGCGCTTGCCGGCCAGGACGTCGAGGACGTTCTGCGCCGCGAGCTCGGCCATGGCCGTGCGCGTCTCGACCGTCGCCGAGCCCAGGTGGGGGAGCAGGACGACGTCGTCGCGGTCGATCAGACCCTCGTGCACTGTCGGCTCCGCCTCGAAGACGTCGAGCCCCGCACCCGCGATCTCTCCGGCCTCGAGCGCCGCGACGAGCGCGGCCTCGTCGACGATGGGTCCGCGGGCGGAGTTGATCAGGTAGGCGGTCTTCTTCATCCGCTTCAGCGCGTCGACGTCGACGAGGTGGTGCGTCGAGTCCATCAGCGGGCAGTGCAGCGAGACGACGTCCGAGGTCTCGAAGAGCTCGTCCAGCTCGACCTTGCGCGCACCCAGCTCCCCGGCCACGTCCGCGGCCAGCTCGTAGGCGTCGGAGTAGACGACGTCCATGCCGAAGGCCTTGGCGCGACGGGCCATGGCGATGCCGATCTGTCCCATGCCGACGATGCCGAGGGTCTTGCCCTGCAGGCCCATCCCGAGCAGGTAGAACATGCCCCACTGCCACGGCATGCGGGAGCGGATGACCCGCTCGCCCTCGCCGAACCGCCGCGTGACCATCAGCATCAGGCCGAAGGCCGTGTCCGCCGTGGTCTCGGTCAGGACCTTCGGGGTGTTGGTGGCGATCACGCCGCGGCGCTCGCAGGCCGGGACGTCGATGTTGTTGTAGCCCACCGCGACGTTGGCGACGACCTTGAGCTGGTCGCCGCACGCGTCCAGGAACTCGTCGTCGACCTTCTCGGTCAGCAGGGTGACGACGGCGTCGGCGCCGCGGACGGCCTCGAGGCAGGCCTCACGCGTGATGCAGTCGTCGGCGTCGTGGTAGAAGACGTCGTGCTCGGCCCGGAGGGCGTCGACGGCCGACTGCGGGATCTTGTTGGTGATGACGACCTTCATCGCGTTGTCCCCGCTCACTTGCTCTCGATCCAATCCTTGAGCTTGCCGAGGCCCTCGCGGATGCGGTCCTCGCTGATGCCGGAGTAGGCGAACCGGATGTAGTCGCGGTCCTCGCCCGGCTGACGGCGTCCGAAGTGGTTGCGCGTGCAGAAGGACACGCCCGTGGCGTGCAGCGCCTGCGTCGCGAAGTCGTCGACGTCCGCGGCGCCCACCTGCCGGACCGCCTCGGTGACGTCCGGGAACAGGTAGAACGTCGACTCCGGGGTCGCCACGTCCACGCCCGGGATCTGGTTGATGACCTCGCACGCGGCGTCGCGACGGCCGCGCAGGACGTCGAGCATGTCCTGGACCGGCTGCTGGTCGCCGGTGAGGCCGGCGATCCCCGCGTGCTGGATGAAGTGGGTCGTGCACGACTCGTTGTTGGTGTTCATGGTCGAGAACACCTGGGCCACCTCGACGGGAGCGATCCCCGCGCCGAGCCGCCACCCCGTCATCGCGAACTTCTTGGAGAAGGTGTAGAGGATGACGGTGCGGTCCGCCATCCCGTCGATCGACGAGATCGAGTGCGACTCACCGGAGTAGCGCGTCTCGAAGTAGGCCTCGTCCGACAGCACCCACAGGTCGTGCTCCTGCGCGATCGCGGCGATGGCCTCGCGCTCCTCCTGGGTCGACTCGGCGGAGATGGGGTTCTGCAGGTCGTTGTAGATGATCGCCCGGGTCCGGGGCGTGATCAGCGAGCGCACCTGCTCCAGGTCGATCGCGAAGCCGCGCTCGGTCGGGAGGTAGCGGTAGGCCTTGGCCACGCCGCCGAGGTACTCGATCTGCGACTCGTAGATCGGGAACCCCGGGTTGGGATAGAGGACCTCGTCGCCCTCGTCCATCACGGCCTGCAGGAACTTGGTGATCACCGGCTTGCCGCCGGGCTGGATCGCGACGTTTTCGGCCGTGTATGCCGTGCCGCGGAGCCGGTTGATGTCGGCGGCCATGGCCTCGCGCAGGGCCGGGATGCCGGGGCCGGGGCAGTAGCCGGTCTTGCCGTCCGCGATCGCCCGGTTCATGGCCTCGGTGATGTGGGCCGGGGTGGCCAGGTCGATGTCGCCGAGGTGGAAGGGGTAGATGTCGTTGCCCTTGGCCCCCCAGGCCGCCGCCGCGGCCGAGACGGCGAAGGCCGTCTCCGTGCCGAGGCGAGAAAGTCGTCGTGCCAGCGCCATTGCTGAATCTCCCTACGAGTGGTGTGTCGTCGGTGACGTGGATCGACCCCGGGTGCGGGACCGTCCTCCCTCGCACTGTAGCGACCCGGGGGCCGGACCCCACATCCCGGCTGCCACGGGACCAGTCAGGGCAGTCGGCGCACCGTCAGGATCTGCTCCGCCCGACCGATGGGTCCGTGCTCGTCGTAGAGGTCGGTCGAGGTCAGCCCGAGACCCGTCTCGCCGAAGGTGACCTCGGTGTCGAGGCCCAGCCAGCCGTGCGTGGGCGTGCGGAACAGGTGCACCGTGAGGTCGACGTTGGGGAACATCCACTCCCCGGGGTGCTGCCGCACCGCCACGCCGTTGGCGGTGTCGACCAGGCCCAGCAACCGCGCCACGTCCGAGGTCTCCTCGCCGCTGACGAGGTCCAGGTCGGTGCTGATCCACACCCGCCCCCGGCCGGGCTCGCCCCCGTCGACGGACCGGAAGTGCAGCGACCCGATGAAGCCGCCGCCCCAGACGCCCTCATAGCTGCGGGCCGCGACCTCGTCGTGGTGCGGCATCCCGGCGTGGAAGCCCCCCGCGACCTCGGCGGTGTCCTGCCGGACCAGCCGCCAGGCGGTGGCCCGCACCACGGCCTTGCTCCCGGCATACAGGGTCGCCTCGACGAGCTCGATGGTCCGCCCCGGACGCACCGTCTCGCACCGGACCTCGACCTCGGAGGCGGGGATCACGCCGAGGATGTCGTAGGTGATGCGCGCCAGCTGCATGTCCTCGCGCGGGGCGTGCCGTTCGACGGCGTGCGCGAGCAGGCCGGCCACGGGTCCCATGTGCTGCTCCCAGGGGTTCCAGGCGCCCTGGGCGTGCAGCGTGGGCTGGTACCTCCCGTCGCCGAGGGCGAGGTAGTAGGCGGGGGTGGTGGAGTCGAGAAGTGAAGGGTCCGGGCGGGTGGGTCCCGCACTGTCCGGGTGGGCGGGTGGCGCGGGCGTCATACGGCCACGCTAGACGGGCGAGGGGGCCTCTGACACCCTGTGGCCATGCCGGAGACCGAGCCCCGACGCCCCACCCCCGAGGGGTTGACCATCCGACCCGAGGACACGCGTGACCACGCCGCCGTGCGCGACCTCGTGGCGCGCGCCTTCGTGGAGGAGCCCACCGTCGCGGACCTGGTCAGCCTGCTGCGCGCCGACTCGGCGGCCGAGGCGGGGCACTCCTACGTCGCCGAGATCGGCGGCGAGGTGGTGGGGCACGTCATGATGACGCGGGCCTGGGTCGACGCCCTGCCGCGACTGGTCCGGGTCCTGGTGCTGTCACCCCTCTCGGTGGCCCCGGAGTGGCAGTCCCGCGGGATCGGCGGCGCCCTGGTCGAGTTCGCGCTCGCGGAGGCCAGCGGGGGCGACCACCCCCTGGTGTTCCTCGAGGGATCCCCGCTCTACTACACGCGATTCGGCTTCCAGCGTGCCTCGCGGCTCGGCTTCGTGGCCCCGTCCCGACGGATTCCCGACCCGGCCTTCCAGGTGGTCACCCTGCCGGCCTACGAGGACTGGATGACCGGCGCCCTCGTCTATCCGGACGTGTTCTGGCGCCTCGACGCCGTGGGGCTCCGCGGCGAGCAGCTCGCCGACGTCGAGGCCGCGCTGGGGGAGTAGGCCCTCTGCGTGCGCCCAGGGGTCTGGATCCGCTGGCGTCAGTGCGGCGGCGTCAGCTGCCGCGGGACGCACGCGTTGGCCCGCGCCTTGCCGGTCAGGTCCGGGAACAGGCGGGTGCAGGCGGCCTTGGCGGCGTCGACCGAGTCGAGACCGCCCGGGTCAGCCAGCGTCGCCCACACAGCACCGTGCGAGGTCACCGTGTTGTGCCCGAAGTCACTGGCCTTGAGGAGGAGTGTGGTCACCCCCTGCTGGGCCATCGCGCCGCTGAGCTGCTGGTGGCGCGACAGGATGTCGCGGGCCCGGAACGTGTGGGAGCCGTCGCCGGCAGTCTGGTAGGGATCGGTGATCCCTTCCCACTTGCTGTCCAACTGCAGCACGTAGCGCCCGTCCGTGCTGGTCGAGGACAACGATCGGGAGCGCAGATCTGCCAGCTCGCCGCGCGCCTGGTCGTCCACGGAGTCCTGCGTCGCCGCCTCGGGCTGCGGGGCGGCGACGGCGCCGCCGGGCAGGGGCCCGTTCGCCGGCCCGCCGGGATCGGCCGGCACCTGGGAGGGCGACGGGCGATTGGTCAGGGGCGTCGCCGACGACCCGGCCGCCTGCGACTGGGGCTGGGTGGCTCCGACACCCCCTGTGGCGGAGGTGGCTGCCGGTGACGCGGTCGCCGTGGCGGTCACGGTCGCGACCGCGGCGGCCGGTGATCCGCTGCTGCGCTGGGAGATGACGTATGCCGCGCCTACGGCGAGGGCCAGGGTCGCCGCTCCCGCCGCTATCGGCACGGCCTTGCTGCGGCGACGCGCGGGGTAGGGCGTCGCACCTGCTGGGGCCCCGGGCGGGAAGGCGCCGGGGTGCCCGGGATAGGCGATCCCGGGCTGCGGGGTTCCGGGGTAGGGCGTTCCGGGGTACGGGGTTCCGGGATAGGACGCTCCCGGGTAGGGGGCACCGGGGTAGGACCCTCCAGGGGAGGACGCGCCGGGATATGAACCACCGGGGTACGGCGTGCTGCGCGGGATCGCGCTCGCCGGCACGGCCATGGTGCCGACGGCGTCCTGCCCGCTCAGCCTGGGGTCGGCGACCATGACACCGGCCACCGTCGTGGTGGCGGGACCGGCGACAAGACTGCCGGCCGGAGGCTCGGTCAGTGGGGCGATGGCCGCCACCTCGGCCAGGTCGGACGTCAAGGGTTCCAGGGCCGCGGCGAGGTCACGGGCCGAGCCGGGACGCTCTGCGGGCTGCTTGTGCAGGAGCCAGGTGACGACGTTCCACAGGCCGTTCGGCATACCGCCCGGCCGGCCGGGCGCGCGCTCGGCGTGACCACGCAGCACTGCCATGGTCGAGGGGCCCTGGAACGGCGTTACGCCGCAGGACAGCTCGTAGAGCATGATCCCCAGGGCGTACAGGTCCGACTGGACGCTGGGTGAGGCGCCCTCCGCCAGCTCGGGGGCGAGGTAGTGCGGCGTGCCCACCAGGGCGGTGGAGGAGGACGCGGCGTCACCAGCCAGCTTGGCGACCCCGAAGTCGGTGATCCGTGGGGTCGGGGGTGTGGTGGAGGTGTCGAGGAGGATGTTCTCCGGCTTGATGTCGCGGTGAAAGATGCGCCTGTCGTGGATGGCCGCCAGGCCACCGGCGACCGCGGCGCCGATCCGGCAGACCTCTGCGGGAGGCAGCGTCCCCGACTCCTCGAGCGCCCGGCGCAGGTCGGTGCCCGGGACGAGCTCCATGACGATGGCCAGCGTCGAGCCCTCGGCTACGAGGTCCTCGACGGTCACGACGTGCTGGTCCCGCACGCTCGTGAGCAGCCGCTTCTCGCCGATGAACCGGCTCACCATGTCACCGTTGTCGGTCAGGTGCCGGTGGAGGACCTTGAAGGCCAGGTCCCGTCCCTCGTCGTCGACCCCCTTCCACACCTCACCCATGGACCCCCGCCCGATCAGCTCCGCGAGCTGGTACCGGCTTCCGAGAGCGCGTTCCTTGTCCATCTCTCCCCCTGGACGGCACCGTTCGTGGTTGGCCGCTTTCGTCGAGCCTATAGACATCGCCGGACGGCATGGTCCGGAACCGGGAGCGGGCGCGGAAATCGATGCGTGCACTGACCCAATGTAAGAGTCCCGTGGAGTGGT
>NZ_DKGR01000015.1:0-18724 GCF_002453335.1 Arsenicicoccus sp. UBA6765 | reverse complement strand
CCGATCTTCACCCGCGGCGGCGACGTCCGTCCGGTGCGGGTCGCGAGGTCGGCGGCCAGCGGCGAGGCCGGGTCCGCGAGGAACCACCCGACGGCGACCGCGCAGCCGAGCGCCGCCAGCAGCAGGACGACGGCCGCGACGCGGCGCACCACCCGCCCGCCGGTGACGGCCACGATCGACGCGGCGGCGGCCGCGAGCGCCAGCGCCCCCGCGAGGGGGACCAGCGACGATCCGGTCGCGGTGACGGTCCGGCTCCCGACCAGGGCGTCCACGGAGCTGCCGGTGGCCCAGGGCTGGGTCGCCAGCCCGAGCACGGTCCCGGCGCCCAGCAGGGCCGGGAGCACGACCACCCGGGCCGGGCTCACGGCGCCCGCAAGCCGGTCGCGGCGGCGACGGCCCGCAGGGCTGCCGCCGCCTTGTTGCGGGACTCCTGCAGCTCGAGCTCGGGCACCGAGTCCGCGACGATGCCGCCGCCGGCCTGCACGTGCGCGACCCCGTCGCGGATGAGGGCGGTGCGGATGGCGATCGCCATGTCGAGGTCCCCGTGGAAGTCGAGGTAGCCGACCACCCCCCCGTAGAGCCCGCGGCGGCTCGGCTCGAGCTCGTCGATGAGGCTGAGCGCGCGGGGCTTGGGTGCCCCTGACAGCGTGCCGGCGGGGAACGTGGCGGCCAGGACGTCATACGCGCTCCGCCCCTCCGAGAGGCGACCGACGACCGTGGACTCGATGTGCATGATATGGCTGTAGCGCCGGATCGTCATGAACTCGACGGTGTCGACCGTGCCGGCGTCGCAGACGCGCTGCAGGTCGTTGCGGGACAGGTCGACGAGCATCACGTGCTCGGAGCGTTCCTTGGGGTCGGCCAGCAGGTCCTTCTCGAGCTGCACGTCCTCCTCGGGGCCGGCGCCCCGCGGACGGGACCCGGCGATCGGGTGGGTGATGACGCGCCGCCCGGTCACCTTGACCAGGGCCTCCGGGCTGGACCCGACGATGTCATAGCTGCCGCCGTCGGGGTCGGGGCAGCGCAGGAGGTACATGTAGGGGCTGGGGTTGGAGGCGCGCAGGACGCGGTAGACGTCGAGGGCGTCGGCGGGGCACGGCACGCTGAACCGCTGCGACAGCACGACCTGGAAGACCTCGCCCGCGCGGATCGCCTCCTTGCCCTGCTCGACCATCGCGTGGAAGTCCTCAGGAGACATGTTGCTCGTCGCCCCCGGCGCAAGCGGCTCGACCACGGCGACCGTGCTCGGCGCCGGAGCAGCCAGCTCGCGCACCATCCGGTCGAGCCGCTCCACGGCGCCGGCGTGCGCCTCGTCCACCCGCTCGTCCGTGTCGTCCACGTTGATCGCGTTGGCCACGAGCAGGATCGAGCCGTCCGCGTGGTCCATCACGGCGAGGTCGGTGGCGAGCATCATGGCCAGCTCGGGCAGGTGCAGGACGTCCTCGGCGCCGTCGGGCACACGCTCCCACCGGCGGACCGCGTCATAGCCGACGAAGCCGACCATCCCGCCGGTGAGGGGCGGCAGGCCCGCGACGGGGTCGGTGCCGAGCACCTCCACGGTGTCGCGCAGGACCTCCACCGGGCTGCCCTCCGTGGGGATGCCCGCGGGCACGTCGCCGAGCCAGGTGGCCGCGCCCCCGCTCTCGGTCAGGGTGGCGAGGCTGGCCGCCCCCACGATCGAGTAGCGCGACCACACGCCGCCGTGCTCGGCCGACTCGAACAGGAAGGTGCCCGGCCGGTCCTGCGCGAGCTTGCGATAGACCGACAGCGGCGTCTCGGCGTCGGCGAGCAGGCGCCGCGCCACGGGGATCACCCGACGGCCGGCGGCCAGCTCGCGGAAGGTGTCGAGGGGCGGCCAGGTGACGCCGTAGCCCAGGTCGGGCACGGCCTCGGCGGTCCGGTCGCTCACGGTCGATTCCCTTCTGTCGCAGGCAGATCGGTGTAGAAGCAGGTGCGCTCGCCGGTGTGGCAGGCGGCGCCGACCTGGTCGACGCGCACCAGCAGGGCGTCTCCGTCGCAGTCGATCGCCACGCCCTTGACGAACTGGGCGTGACCGGAGGTGTCGCCCTTGCGCCAGTACTCCTGACGGCTGCGGCTCCAGAAGGTCACGCGCCCCTCGGCGAGCGTGCGACGCAGCGCCTCGTCGTCCATCCAGCCGATCATGAGCACGTCACCGGTGTCGTGCTGCTGCACCACCGCCGCGACCAGTCCGTGGTCGTCGCGCTTGAGGCGGCTCGCGATGCTCGGGTCCAGGGCGGGAGGCCGTATGGCGTCGTCGGGGGTCACCGGGTCATTGTGCCAAGGTCACCGGGGTGCCCGGTCACGCCGTCTCGTCACCGGCGAGCACGTGCCCACCTCCATCGGCGTGGGTGCCCGCCGCACGTTGCGCGAGCACGTGAAGTCGGTGCAGATGAGCGTCCCCACCGTGCTGCCGGCGCGTCCGGCCGGGCCGGCACGGCGCGCGACATACATGCTGACGTCGGCGGTCTCGGTGATGTCCTGGCACCAGGAGCACACCTTGCGGCGCCGGGGTGCCCCGGCGGCCTCGGCGGCCGGCCGCAGCATCACGGCGCCGGGCTCTCCTTGGTCGTCCTCCAGCACGACATAGGCGAGCAGCGGCCGCTTGGGGTCCCGCCACCCCAGGACGTCCTGCGCCGGCCAGTCGATCACGTCCAGATCAGGCATCGCGGCCTGGGCGGCCTCGCGGCGGGAGGCGTTGACGAAGGCGGATCGGATCTCGGGCTCGGTGAGGGCACGCACTCCGCGAGTCCACCACATCCCAGGGTGCCGGAGCCACCGGTTCGGGTGCCAGGATGGCCCCATGACCTCGCTCGCCACCGCCCAGCGCCAGGCCCTGTCCGACCTCTTCGACCGTGTCGGTCCGGACGCCCCCACCCTCAACGAGGGGTGGACGACCCGTGACCTCGCGGCCCACCTCGCGACCCGCGACCGTCGCCCCGACGCCGCGGCCGGGATCGTGGTCCCGGCCCTCGCGGGCCACACGGCCAAGGTCCAGCGGACGTATGCCGCCCGCCCCTGGCCCGAGCTGGTCGACCTCGTGCGCTTCGGCCCCCCGGCCTACGCGCCCGCACGGATCCCCGCCGTCGACGAGCGGATGAACCTGTCGGAGTTCTACATCCACCACGAGGACGTCCTGCGCGCGCAGCAGCCCGTGGCCCACGTCCCGATGACCCCGGAGCTCGAGGCGGCCCTGTGGCGGATGGTCTCGACGATGGGGAGGCTGTCCCTGCTGCGGTGCAAGGTCGGCGTCACGGCCGTCGCTCCGGGTCACGGCGAGCAGGTGCTGCGCAAGCCCACCGCGGCGGGGTCGGTCACGCTGACCGGGCGTCCCGGCGACCTCCTGCTCTACCTGACCGGGCGGACCTCGGCGGCCGACGTGACGGTCGAGGGTTCCCCGGAGGCCGACCGCGTCTTCCGCACGACCTCCCTCGGCCTCTGACCTGCCTCAGGTAGTCACGTCCGCCTGGCTTCGCACGCCAGGCGGATGTGTCGAGGTCGGGTCGATCCGGTCAGCGCACCTCGTGCCCGGCGGCGCGCAACGCGTCCTTGACCTGACCGATCGTCAGCTCGCCGTAGTGGAAGACGCTCGCCGCGAGCACCGCGTCCGCCCCGGCCTCGACCGCGGGCGCGAAGTGCTCGAGCGCGCCCGCGCCCCCCGACGCGATGAGCGGCACGGTGACCTCGCGCCGGACGAGGCGGATCAGCTCGAGGTCGAAGCCGTCCTTGGTGCCGTCGGCGTCCATGGAGTTGAGCAGGATCTCCCCCGCGCCGAGCCGCTCGGCCCGCGCGCACCACTCGACGGCGTCGATGCCCGTGCCGCGCTTGCCGCCGTGGGTCGTCACCTCGAAGCCCTCGACCGGCCGGCCCTGCTCGTCCCGGCGCCGCCGGACGTCCGCGGACAGCACCAGCACCTGGTTGCCGAACCGGTCGGCGATCTCGCTGATCACCTCGGGTCGGGCGATCGCGGCGGTGTTGACGCCCACCTTGTCGGCGCCGGCCCGCAGCAGCCGGTCGACGTCCTCGGGGGTGCGCACCCCCCCGCCGACGGTCAGCGGGATGAACACCTGCTCGGCGCAGTGCCGCACCATCTCGTATGTCGTCTCCCGGTTGCCCGAGCTCGCGGTCACGTCGAGGAAGGTCAGCTCGTCGGCGCCCTGCGCGTCATAGGTGCGCGCCAGCTCGACGGGATCGCCCGCGTCCCGGAGGTTCTCGAAGTTGACGCCCTTGACGACGCGTCCGGCGTCGACGTCCAGGCAAGGGATCACACGGGTGGCGACAGTCACCCGCAGATCCTAGCCACGCAGGCTCGACCGGTCCCCTCATGGCCTGATCGCCGGACGATGCGCCGGCGCCTAGGCTCGGCGCCATGCTCTCGTCCGCCACCTCCGCCAGCTCCGCCGCCGAGCTGGTCCGCATCGCCCGGCAGCGGCCCGCCCTGCCCTGCGGCACCCGGATCATCGCGATCGACGGGCCCAGCGGCTCCGGCAAGACGACCTTCGCGGGGGACGTCGAGGCGCACTTGACCGGGCTGAGGGGCGACGGCAACGACGAGGCCCGGCCGACCCCCGCCGAGGTACAGGTCCTGCACATGGACGACCTCTACCCCGGCTGGGACGGTCTGGCCGCCGCCGTGCCGTTGCTGTCCTCCCAGGTCGTCGAGCCGCTGGCCGAGGGCCGGGACGCGTCCTACCGGCGCTACGACTGGGAGCGCGGCGTCTATGCCGAGCGCCACGAGATCCCGTGCACCGCACGGTGGCTCGTCGTGGAGGGCGTGGGGTGCGGGGCGCGCGTCATACGGCCTCGGCTGTCCGCCCTGGCCTGGCTGGAGGCCGACCGCGAGACCCGCATGCGTCGCGGGCTCGAGCGCGACGGCGAGGCCTACCGTCCCCACTGGGAGCGCTGGTCCCGTCAGGAGGGCGCCCACTTCGCCCGCGAGGCGACCCGAGATCACGCCGACCTCGTCCTGGATACGGGACAATGAGCGCGTGGGCAACGAACCGAAGGACATGGTGGACGCGGTCACCCGCTCGATGAAGGACCGCACCGGGCGCACGGTCGAGCAGTGGGTGGCGCTGGTGCAGGCCGAGGGGCCGGACCCGCTGGACCAGAAGGCCGTCCGCGCCTGGCTGGGGGACGTGCACGGCCTGGCCCAGAACTCGCGGTGGACGGTGGGTTTCGCGGCGGCCGAGGCGGCCGGGTGGTCCATGCCCACCGCCGACGAGTTCACCGACGAGCTGTATGCCGGCAAGCGATCCCACCTGCGGCCCCTGCACGAGGCGGTCGTCGGGCTGGGCCGCGCGATGGGTGGGGACGCCGAGGTGCAGGGTCGCGCGACCTACATCCCCGTGGTGCGGACGACCCAGTTCCTCGCGGTGGCGCCCGGCCCGCGCAACACCCTCCGGGTCGGGCTGCGCTATCGCCAGGTCACGCCCGCCGACGACCGGCTCGAGCCGGCCAAGGGCTTCGCCCAGGCCACCCACTGGATCCACCTGCCGGCGGCCACGCCGATCGAGCAGGTCAGCACGCTGGAGCCGTTGGTGCTGGCCGCCTACGAGCAGAACTGACGTGGGCGCCACCCGTCACGTCCACTGGGGCGAGCGCGCCGCAGACCTGGGTCGCTCGTCCGCCCGGCTGTCCCGGCGCGGGGCGCTGCGCAGCGCCCGTCGCCTGCGCCAGCGGCTCTTCTTCATCGCCCAGTGCGCCCTCGCGGCGATGACCGCCTACTCCATCGCGCACTACGTCTTCGACGTGGGTGTGCCGCTGTTCGCGCCCGTCGCGGCGATCGTCGCGCTCGGGATGACCTACGGCCAGCGGCTGCGCCGGGCGCTGGAGATCACGGTGGGCGTCGCGGTGGGGGCGTTCATCGGGGAGTCCTTCGTGCACCTCTTCGGCATCGGGCCCTGGCAGATCCTGCTGATCGTCAGTGCCGGTATGACGATCGCCACCCTCCTCGGGGCGGGCACCCTCATGGCCAACCAGGCCGGCATCCAGGGCATGATCGTGGCCCTGCTGGCCGCCGCCCCCCAGGGCGCGTTCGGCCGCTGGTTCGAGGCGCTCGTCGGGGCGGTGGTCGCCCTGGTGTTCGCCTCCCTCGTGCCCAGCTCCTCCCTCGTCAAGCCGCGCAGCCAGGCGAGCAAGATCCTGGACGCGATCGGCGACCTGCTGCACGCGACCTCGTCCGCCCTGCGCGACGACGACCTCGAGGCCTGCGAGGAGGCCCTGACGGCCGCCCGCGCCACCGAGCGCGACCTGACGGCGCTGCGCGGCTTCTCCGCGGACAGCCTGGAGGTCATGCGGGTCACGCCCTTCCACCGGCGGCACCGACCCGCGGTGGAGGAGGTCGCCAACCTGATGGAGCCGATGGACCGGGCCATCCGCAACATGCGGGTGCTCATCCGCCGGGCCACCGTCGCGCTGCAGAACGCCGAGCACGTCCCGGACCGCTACACCGACGCCATCGACCGGCTCGCCGAGGTCGTCGACCACATCTCCGACGCCCTCAGCGCCGGCGAGCTGTCGGAGGACCTGGAGCCGGAGCTGCTCGAGATCGGGCGGCTGACGCGCGACCCCGACCCCGACGCGACCCTCTCGGCCGAGGTCATCCGCGCGCAGCTCCGCTCCATCGTGGTGGACCTGCTGCAGGTGCTGGGCCTGTCCTTCGACGCCGCCCAGCACGAGATCCGCCGCGTGCTGGAGACCGACCTGGGCAGGGACACTCCCCCGCCGACCACCGAGTAGCCGCTCAGCGCCGGTCGCGCTCGTCCCCGGCGAGCTCGCGGTAGTCCTCGTCGACGTACATGCCGGGGGCGTCCAGGACGATGTTGCTGCCGCCCGCGGTGTCGCGCAGGTGGCGCGGGGCCACCGCGTGCGCGAGGTGGTAGAGCCCGACGGTGACGATGGTGCCGAGCGCGATGCCCCCGAGGGTGAAGTCGTCCGTGAACCGCAGCGAGGTGTCCCCGATGCCGATGATGATGCCGGCGGCGACGGGGACCAGGTTGACGGGGTTGCCGAAGTCGACCCCGTTCTCCTTCCAGATCTTGGCGCCGAGCAGGCCGATCATGCCGTAGAGCACGACGCAGATGCCGCCGAGCACACCACCCGGGGTGGCCGAGATGATCGCCCCGAACTTCGGGGAGAAGCCGAACAGGATGGCCACGAGCGCGGCCACGACGTAGGCGGCGGTGGAGTAGACACGGGTGGCGGCCATGACGCCGATGTTCTCGGCATACGTGGTCGTGGGCCCGGCGCCCACCCCGGTGGCGAGGACCGAGCCCAGGCCGTCAGCCATGATCGCCTTGCCCATGTCCTTGTCGAGGGGGGTGCCGGTCATCTCGGCGACGGCCTTGACGTGGCCGGTGTTCTCGGCGATGAGGGCGATGACGACGGGCAGGGCGAGCAGGGCGTAGGCGAGCGAGAACTGCGGCAGGTGCCAGCCGACGGTGGTGCCGGACGTGGCGGGCGGGAAGCCGAACCACGGGGCCGCGCTGACCGCCGACCAGTCGAGGCGCAGGTGCTCCACGACACCGGTGGGGTTCTGCGCGGAGACGGCGCCCGGCTGGAAGCTCGTGATGGGTCCGGCCACGAGGTCGAGGACCCAGGACACGGCATACCCGATCACGAGGGCGAGGAAAATCGCGACCCGGGAGAGGAACCCGCGGACCCCGACGTTGAGCAGCACCACGACCAGCATGACCAGCAGCGCGACCCACTGGTCCTGCGGCCAGTAGGTGCGCGCGACCACCGGCGCGAGGTTGAACCCGATGAGCATGACGACCGCGCCGGTGACCACGGGGGGCAGCGTGCGGTGGATGGCGGTGGCGCCGGCGAGGTGGATGACGACACCCACGACGGCCAGGGCGACACCGCACCACAGCATCGCGCCGGACACGTGCGCCGGGGTCCCGCCCGCGGCGTAGATGGCGGTCGCGACCCCGACGAAGGACGCCGACGAGCCCAGGTAGCTCGGGACCCGGCCACGCACGATCGCCAGGAACAGCAGCGTCGCGACGCCGCTCATCATCACCGCGAGCTGGGGGTTGAGCCCCATGAGGATCGGGAAGACGAAGGTCGCGCCGAACATCGCGACGACGTGCTGGGCACCGAGCCCGATGGTCTTGCCCCAGCCGAGCCTCTCGTGCGGGGCCACCACGGCTCCCGGCTCCAGGACTCCCCCGTTGTGCAGCGTCCACAGCGCCATCAGGTCATGCTCCTCGCCGGCCGGAGCGTCCGGCCCGCGCCATCCTAGCGACCTGTGGTGCCGATCACGACGTCGCCACGACCGGTCAGGACCAGCCCCGAGTCCGTGGCCGGGGAGTAGCACGTGTCGCCCCGGCCGAGCACGACCTGGTCGCCCCCGCCGTCGGTCACCGTCACCTCGCCCTCGAGGCACAGCAGCAGCCGCGGAGCCCCGTCACCAGGCAGGTGCTGGGCCCCGGGACCAGCGTCGCTACCCCCGACCACGCAGCGCAGCAGGTCGAACTCCGGCGCCGGCGTCTCGAAGTGCGTGATCCCCGGCGCGACCTCGACCGCGCGGAGCGTCGGGACGATCACGGACGGGTCGAGCAGGCGCAGCAGCTCGTCCACGTCCACGTGCTTGGAGGTCAGCCCGGCCCGCACGACGTTGTCCGAGTTGGCGAGCAGCTCGACGCCCGTCCCCTGCAGGTAGCAGTGCAGGCCGCCGGCGGGCATGAACAGTCCCTCGCCGGGCTGGAGGACCACGTGCTGCAGCAGGAGCGAGGCGACCAGGCCGATGTCGCCGGGGTGCTGGCGCGCGATCCGCACCGCGGCGCGGAAGGCCGCGCGGTCCTCGTCCACGACGGCGGGGTCGTCCGCGAGCTCGCCGCAGCGCCACTCGACGTCGGCCAGCAGCTGGTCACGCTCGCGCATGGGCCAGTGGAGCAGGGTCGTGAGGGCCTGCGCCTGGGCCCCGCCCCCGCGCAGGGCCTCCACGACGGGGGCCAGCGCCGGGACCTGCAGGTGCTCGACGACCCGGGCCGCGTCCTCGGCGCTGCGGAACCCCGCGAGCGCCTCGAACTCGGTGAGCGCCAGCACCGCCTCCGGCTTGGGCCAGTCGTCTTTGTAGTTGCGGGCCGGATCGCGCAGCGGGATCGACGCCGCGTCCTCCCGGGCCCATCCCTCCTGCGCCTGGGTGCGGTCGGGGTGCACCTGGATCGACAGGGCCTTCTCGACGGCGAGGACCTTGAGCAGGAAGGGCAGGCGACCGTCGAACCGGCTCGCGCACCCGGCGCCGAGCTCCCCCTCGGGGTCCGTTGAGATGACCTTGTGGAGGGTGGTCAGGCCCTGCTCGCGCTCGAGCAGCGCGGGAGCGGCGGGGTGGGCCCCGATCCAGAGCTCCGCCTCGGGACCGGGCGACGGCGTCGGCCGACCCTGGAGGGTGGCGATGACGTAGCGGGAGCCCCAGTCGTAGGGCTGGACGACGGCTTCGAGACGATCCACCCGGCAACTCTAACGACGTGGGAGCCCCTGGACGGCGGATTGGGGAAGGTCAGGCGTCCCAGGTCCGGGCGACGTCGTCGCGGTCGCCGCGGTGGGACTCCACCAGGGCCGCCAGGCGACCTGCCTCCGCCTGCGACCCGAGGCCGTCGGCCCGCTGGATGGCCATGACGGCGACGGTCTCGGTGTCGTCGAGCACGAGGGACACCCAGGGGTCGCCGTGCCCGAACCGCACCGACTCGATGCTGGTCCAGGGCAGGTGGCGGGTGGTCATGAGGTTGCGGACGGTCAGCCCGGACTCGTCCGGCAGGGCCCGGATGGCGGCGTAACGGGCGAGCACGAACGCGATCGCCACGCCGCACGCCACCAGCATGAGCCGGTCCACGACGCCGAACCCCCGCGCCCCGCCCGGGACCAGCGCCGCCAGGATGCAGAAGAGCAGGAGGCTCAGGACCCCCGCGGTGAGCGCCATCGCTCGGCCCCGTCGGGGCTGGAAGGGGTCGTAGGGCGCCGGCCCCGGACGGTCGAGGCTGCTCATCCGGCGGTCACAGCCGGCAGGCGGCGATGTCGGTGACCAGGATGCCGCGCGCCCCGATGCGATAGAGCTCGTCCATCACGGCGTTGGTCTGCTTGCGGGGCACCATCGAGCGCACGGCGACCCAGGACCGGTCGTGCAGCGGCGACACGGTCGGGGACTCCAGCCCGGGCGTGACCGCCACCGCGCGCTCCACGAGCTCGCTCGGGCAGTCGTAGTCCATCAGGACGTACTGGCGGGCCACGAGCACGCCGTGGAGCCGGCGGCGCAGGGTCTCCAGGGCCGGGTCGGGTTCCCCCTGGGTGGCGCCCCCGGCGTCCGAACGGCTGATCAGCACGGCCTCGCTGCGCAGGATGGGGTCGCCGAAGACCTCGAGGCCGGCGTTGCGCAGGGTCGTGCCCGTCTCGACCACGTCCGCGATCAGGTCGGCCACGCCGAGGGTCACCGCGGTCTCGACGGCCCCGTCGAGGTGGACGACCTCGGCCGTGATGCCGTGGGTGTCCAGGTGGGACCGGACCAGGCCGGAGTATGACGTCGCCACGCGCCGCCCGTCGATGTCGGCGACGGATCCCATGGAGCCCGCCGGCGCGGCGAACCGGAAGGTCGACCGGGCGAAGCCCAGGGCCATGACCTCGCGGGCGGTGCTGCCGGAGTCCAGCAGCAGGTCCCGACCCGTGATGCCGAGGTCGACGGTGCCGGCCCCGACGTAGACGGCGACGTCGCGGGGACGCAGGTAGAAGAACTCGACGCCGTTGTCGGCGTCGGTGAGGACGAGCTCCTTGGTGTCACGACGCTGGGCGTAGCCCGCTTCCTTCATCATCGTCGTGGCGGGCTCGGACAGCGACCCCTTGTTGGGGACGGCGACTCGCAGCATGGGGTCTCCGGTCAGAGGTGGGCGTAGACGTCGTCCAGGCTGATGCCCCGGGCGACCATGAGGACCTGGAGGTGGTAGAGCAGCTGGCTGATCTCCTCGGCGGCCCGCTCGTCACCCTCGTGCTCGGCCGCCATCCACACCTCGGCGGCCTCCTCGACGATCTTCTTGCCGATGAAGTGCACGCCCTTGTCGAGCTCGGCCACCGTGCCGGAGCCTTCCGGCCGGGTCACGGCCTTGTCGGTGAGCTCGGCGAACAGCTGGTCGAAGGTCTTCACGCCCTACAGCCTACGGCTCCCCGTGACGGCCGTATGACGTCGTCCGCGACGCGGAACCGCGTCCATCCGGGCCCCGGCGGGGGCGCTCCCCTCCCGGACGGCCTGGCGCGCCAGCGCCGGGACACGACGCAGGCACTCGAGCGCTGCGCGACTGGTCGACGGCACCGTGACCCCTCTCCCCCGAGAAGTACTACTGGGCACACATAGTACGACAAATCGAACAGAGAGTAACTAGGTGCGGGTACTCAGTCTGACTAGTCAGTCCTCGTGGGCCGCCACGAGACGCCGCAGGTCGTCGACCGCCGCCGCCGCGTCCTCGGCGCCGTAGACCGCGGACCCGGCCACGAAGACGTCGGCCCCCGCCTCGGCGCACTGCTCGATGGTCGTGGCGGACACCCCGCCGTCGACCTGGATCCAGACCTCGCCGCCGTGGCGGCTCACCGCCTCACGGACCTGGCGGACCTTGGGCATCTGGTCCGCCATGAAGGACTGGCCGCCGAACCCGGGCTCGACGGTCATCACGAGGATCATGTCGAGCTCGGGCACCAGGTCGGCGTATGGCGCGAACGCGGTGCCGGGCTTGAGCGCCATACCGGCCCGGCCACCCGCGGCGCGCAGGGCCCGGGCGAGCGCCCGCGGGTCGCGGGCCGCCTCGACGTGGAAGGTCGCCGACCCGGCCCCGGCCTCGATGTAGCCCGGCGCCCAGCGGTCGGGGTCGTCGATCATCAGGTGGCAGTCGAGCGGGATCGGGCTCACCCGCGCGAGCGCCTCGACGACGGGCAGGCCCAGCGTCAGGTTGGGCACGAAGTGGCCGTCCATGACGTCCACGTGAGCCCAGTCGGCGTTGCCGATGCGCTCGAGCTCGTGCTGCAGGTTGGCGAAGTCCGAGGACAGGATGCTGGGCGAGATCTGCACGGGCACAGCCTAGGCGAGCCCACGACGCTCCCGGTCAGCGCTTGCGCAGCAGCGCGAGGAACATGCCGTCGGTCTCGTTGCGGTGCGGCCACAGCTGGGCGTGAGGGCCCTCCCCCGCGACCTCGAGCCCAGGCGCCACCTCCCGGAGGACGGCGTGGGCGTCCAGCACCTCCACGTCGTCCCGGCGGCCGGCGACGTCCTGCACCACGAACGTGGTCTCGTTGACGTGCGGGCTGCAGGTCGCGTAGGCGATCACCCCGCCGGGGCGGGTGGCCTCGATGGCGGACGCGAGCAGCTCGCGCTGCAGCTCGGTGAGGGCCGCGAGGTCCGCGGTGGTGCGGCGCCACCGCGCCTCGGGACGCCGGCGCAGCGCGCCCAGCCCGGTGCAGGGGGCGTCGACCAGCACCCGGTCGTAGCGACCCGGCTCGTCGACCCCGGTGTCCCGGCCGTCGCCCACGCGGACCTCCACGCCGGCGCCGGCGCCGATCGCGGCCCGCAGCCCCTGCCGGACGAGGTCGGCCCGGTGGGGGCTGACCTCGTTGGCGGTGAGGTAGGCGCGCCCGACGGACAGGGCGGCCAGCAGACCGGCCTTGCCGCCGGGGCCGGCGCACAGGTCCAGCCACTCCTCGGGGTAGTCGTCCGAGCTCTCGACGGGAACGGCCGCGAGCGCCAGCGCCAGGACCTGCGAGCCCTCGTCCTGCACGGCCGCGCGGCCGTCGCGGACGGGGGCCAGCGCGCCGGGGTCGCCGCTGCGAAGGACCGCGCCGACCGGCGACACCGGGGCGGGCTCGGCGCCGAGGCGGACCAGGTCGGCGACCTCGACCAGCCCGGGGCGGGCCACGAGCATGACGTCGGCGGGGTCGTTGTCGGCCTCCAGCAGGGAGACGAGCTCCTGGTCGACGGTCTCGGTCGTGGCGGCGCCGTGGGCGAGGAGGGCGGCGCGCAGGGCGCGGACGATCCACTCGGGGTGGGAGTGCTCCATGGCCAGCCGGTCCACGCCGGTCCCGGCGGGCAGCACCCGGTCCAGCCACTCCTGCCTGGACCGCTCGCTCACCCGGCGCAGGACCGCGTTGACGAAGCCCGCGGCCCCCGCGCCGTTGACCTGGCGCGCGAGCCCCACCGTCTCGGCGACGGCCGCGTGGGCGGGGACGCGCATGCCGAGGACCTGGTGCGCCCCGAGGCGCAGGGTGTCGAGCACAGGCGGGTCGATCTTGTCGACGGACCGGCCGGACGCATCGGCGATGACGGCGTCGTAGAGGCCCTGCCACCGCAGGGTGCCGTAGGTCAGCTCCGTGGCGAAGGCCGCGTCGCGACCCGCCATGCCGTGGCCGCGCAGGAGGCGGGGCAGCTCGAGGTTGGCGTAGCCGCCCTCGGCGACGCTGCGCAGCACGGTGTAGGCGGTGAGCCGCGCGGGGTCGCCACTGCGGGCGCGCTCGGAGGGTCGCTGGGCGCTCTTCTGCCGGGGACCGCGCCGGCCACCGGGGCGCGCGGGGCTCTCAGGACGGCCGGGGCGGCGCTCGTCGGGGGTGGTCACTGGCCCATCACGTCCTCGTCGTCGATCCGCACGCCGCGCGCCCAGTCGGCAGCGGCCATCTCTCGCTTGCCCTGCGGCCGCACGGTCGACAGCCGCACCGCCGTGGTGGCGGTGCCGACCACCACGTCCCGCTTGCCGGCCTCGACCTCGCCCGGCCCCAGGTCGGGACGGGAGTCGACCGTCACGGGGCCGAGGCCCAGGCGCTCGCCGCGGAAGGTCGTCCACGCCCCGGGTTCCGGGGTGCACCCCCGCACCTGTCGATCGATGGCGAATCCCGGTGCGGCCCAGTTGATCCGGGCGTCGTCGACGGTGAGCTTGGGGGCGTGGGACACCCCGCCGGGCCGCTGCGGCACGGCCTGGATCGCCTCGGCCTCGATCGCGTCGAGCGTCTCGACGAGCAGCCCGGAGCCGGCGACGGAGAGCCGCTCGAGCAGGTCCCCGGCCGTGTCGGTGGGTCGGACGGCCTCCGTCATCCGCCCGAGCACCGGGCCGGTGTCCAGCCCCTCCTCGAGCAGGAAGGTCGTCGCCCCGGTGATCTCGTCGCCCGCCATGACGGCGCGCTGCACGGGCGCTGCGCCCCGCCACGCCGGCAGCACCGAGAAGTGCAGGTTGACCCAGCCTCGTGGGGGGATGGCCAGGGCCGCCGGTGGGACGAGCCCGCCGTAGGCGACGACGGGGCAGCAGTCGGGGGCGATCTCGCGCAGGCGGTCGAGCGCCTCCGGGTCGCGCAGGCTCGTGGGCGTCAGCACCTCCAGCCCGGCCTCCTCGGCGCGCGTGCGCACCGGCGAGGGCACGAGCGTGCGGCCGCGGCCGGCGCGCGCGTCGGGGCGGGTGATGACGGCGACGACGTCGTGGGAGGACCCGAGCAGGGCCTCCAGGCTGGGCAGGGCGACGGCCGGGGTGCCGGCGAAGACGAGGCGCATGGGTGGCTCCTAGAGGCCGAAGGCCGAACCGGGCAGGTGGGGGTTGGCCTTGACGGTGGGTGCGGGGGCCCCGGACCACTGCGCCTCGCGGATCGCCCGCATGGCGAGCCGGCGCTGCTCGGGGTCGAGCCGGTCGATGAACAGCACCCCGTCCAGGTGGTCGGTCTCGTGCTGGACGCAGCGGGCCAGCAGCTCCGAGCCCTCCAGCCGGAGTGGCTCGCCGTGCATGTCCTGGCCGGTGGCGACGACCCGCAGCGCGCGACGCGTCGGGAAGGCGAGGCCCGGCAGCGACAGACAGCCCTCGTCCCCGTCCTGCATCTCCTCGGACAGGTCCAGGGACGGGTTGACCAGGTGCCCGAGGACGCCGTCGACGTAGTAGGTGAAGACGCGCAGCGAGACCCCCAGCTGGGGTGCCGCCAGGCCGGCGCCGGGCGCGTCGATCATGGTGTCCGTCAGGTCCTGGACGAGCCCGCGCAGCTCGGCGTCGAAGTCGGTCACGGGTGCGGCTGGGGTGCGAAGGACCGGGTCGCCGAACAGGCGGATGTCCATGACTGACACGTGCTGCGGTCCTTGTGGGGTGCGACGACGGCTGGCGGCCCCAGTCTACGCAGGTCGCAGCGGGGCCCCGCGGGCCACCAGGTCACGCCGGAGCTGCTCGGGCGTGGTGAACCGGACGGCGTCGAGCCCGCAGGCGGTCGCCGCCAGGACGTTGCGGGCGTTGTCGTCGGTGAAGCAGCACTCGGTCAGCGGGATCCCCATCCGCTGCTCAAGGATGCTGAAGATCGCCGGGTCGGGCTTGACCACACCCTCGGCGCCCGACACGACGATGTCGATGAAGCCCTGCAGGAAGGCGAAGCGCGGCCGGGCGTGCTGCTCGAACAGCTCGCTGGACCAGTTCGTGAGCCCGAAGAGCGGGACCTTGGCGTCGTACAGCTCGCGCAGGATCTGGACCGTGCCGTTGATCTGGTGGGTCAGCGACTTGTCGAAGTTGGCTGCGTACGAACGGATCTCGTCGGCGTATCCGGGGTGGTCCGCGATCGCCTGCTCCTCCGCCTCGGCGACGGGCACACCCCGGTCGAGCGTGAGGTTCCACTCGTGGAACCGGAAGTCGTCGGCCGCGAGGAAGGCACGGGCCCGCTCCTCCCCCACGCCGGCGGCGATGGCCGGCAGGGGGTCCCACGCGACGAGCACCTGCCCGAGGTCGAAGACCATCGCGCGTGTCTGCCTGCTCATCCCGTCTCGCCTTCACCTCGTGGTCGCCCGGACTGCCCCACCGTATGCCGCTAGACCACCCCGTCGCGCGGATCGACCACGACGTGCACGGTCTCGAGCTCCTTGCGGGCCGATCGGGTCGCGCGCATGGCCCGCAGGGCGTCGGCCAGCTCGAGGGCGTGCTCGTGGCTCGTGCGCAGGAGGATCCGCTGGCGTGGCGGGGCGTCGTCGGCCGTCACCCGTCGAGGACCTGCCGGTGGGGGCGGCGCCGGGAGCGGTCCGAGGCGCTCGACGGTGTCGGCGAGGCCCACGGCGGCCACCGCGTCGGCGAGGGCGTGCCGCTCCGCGTCGAGGCGGGCCATGACCACCGCGGGCGGCAGGGACAGCTCGCGGCGCTCGGCCAGCTCGCGGGCCGCCAGCCAGCCCGGGTCCCAGCGCACCAGCGCCTCGACGGGCGGGACGGACAGGTCGGTCGGGGCACCGCACAGGACCGCGACGGCGCCCGAGGACGCCGACCGGGCCAGGGCGGCGGCGCCGAGCCAGCGGCGGAGGGCCTCGAGGGAGGCGTCCAGGTCGGAGCGGTCGAGGCTGGCCCACGCGTCGAGCAGGAGGACCGCGGCATACCCCCCGTCGGCCACGGGCTCGGCCCCCGGGGTGGCGATGACCAGCGCCGGCCGGGACTCGACCCGGCCGACGACGTCGCCGGAGCCGGAGGTGATCACCGGCACCCCGGGGAAGGCGCGTCCGAGCTCCTCCGCGGTGCGTCGCGCCCCGACGACGGACGATCGCAGCCGGGTGCCCTCGCACTCGGGACACTCGTAGCGCGCCACGGTCTGGCCGCACCACCGGCACCGGGGCGGCGCGTCCCGCCCGCCGAGGCCCAGCGGCCCGTGGCACGCCGGGCAGCGGGCCGGTGCGCGACAGTCCTGGCAGGACAGGGACGGGGCGTAACCACGACGGGGCACCTGGACCAGCACCGGCCCGGAGTCGAGGGCCTTCTTGGCCGTCCGCCAGGCGAGCGACGGCAGGTGTGCGCTGGCGGCCGCTGCGTCACGCTCCTGCTCGTGCCCCTCACCGGCCAGCACCACGCGCGGGGCCGCGCGTCGCACCGTGGCGGGGTCGGCGGCGACGACCGGCATCGCGCCCGACTCGACCAGTCGCTGCACCTCGGCCGACCGACCGAAGCCGCCCGCGAGCGCCGCGGCCCCCTCGCGACGGGCCCGCGCCAGCAGCACCTCCCGCACGTGGGGGTAGGGGGCTCGGGGCTCGGCGAGCAGGTCGTCGCCGTCGTCCCACCACGCCACCAGGCCGAGGTCGTGGACGGGCGCGAACATGGCGGCGCGCGTGCCCACGACGCAGCGCACGTGCCCGCGCAGCACCTTGAGCCAGGCGGTGTAGCGCGCCTGGGGGCCCTGCGACGCGGTCAGGCGGACGTGCATCCCCTTGCCGAGCACCGCCGCCAGCGCCGCGTCCACGCGGTCGACGTCGCGGTGGTCGGGCACCACGACCAGCACCCCGCGACCGGACGACAGCGCGGTCGCCGCCGCGAGCGCCAGCAGCTGCGGCCAGTCGCGCTCCGCGTCCCCGCCGCAGGGCGTCGCCTGCCAGCACGCGTGCGGCGAGCGGCCCTCGGCGAGGTGCCGCAGGAAAGCCTCGCCCGCACGCAGCTCGCGCCACGGCCCGGGGTCGGGCAGCGGCGGCGGCTCGGCCGGCTCGCCGGAGAGGTTGCGCTCGGCGGTCGCGTGCCGAGGCGGGACGGCGAGGCGCAGGACGTCGGACACCGTCCCGGCACGGGCCCGCGCGACCTCGCGGCAGGTGTCCAGCACGGCCGGGGTCAGCACGGGCTCGGGGCTCACGACGCGTCGAAGCGGCGCGAGCCGACCCTGGTGCTCGGGCAGGCCCTTGCGGGCGATCACGAAGCCGTCGACGTCCTGGCCGGCGAACCGGACCCGGACCCGCGCGCCAGGCACGGCCGTCTCGGCCAGCTCGTCGGGCACGGTGTACTCGAAGGGACGGTCCAGGTGGGCGAGGGGCAGGTCGACCAGCACCTCGGCGACGGGATCGGCCGGACCGCCCGGGGCGACCGGCTCGGCCGCCGACGACACGGGCGACACGGGCGACGACGACGCTGCGCAGCCCGTCCGCGGCAGGGACCGGTCGCCGCGCACGCGGGCCCGGACGAGCGACAGCTGCTCCCCCGTGCTCGCCTCCGCGGTGCCCTGGGTCGGCGCCGGCTGCTCCTCGGTCATGGCCATGTTCTACCGCACGCCGCCGACATACCCGCACCTGGTCGTGTCCTGTCGCACACTGTCACGATGAAGCCCACGATCTGCGACCTGGAGCCCGCCCACCTCGCCGACGCCCGGCGGCTCCTGAGCCAGGCGTTCGCCGCCGACCCCTACCTGGTGGCGGCTCTGCCGGACCCCCGGCGCCGGGCGCGCGCCCTGCCGATGCTCTTCGGCGCCGTCCTCGACAACGCACGGCAGCACGGATCGGTCCGCGTGGCGCTCGACCCCGGCACCCACGAGCTGGCCGGCGTCGCCGCCTGGGCCTGGTGGCCGCACGTCGGGCTGGGCCTGCTCACCTCGGTGCGGCACGGCCTGGCCACCCTCCCCCTCGTCGTCGGGGTGCGGGACACCGCGCGTCTGGACCGGCTCAACCGCACCCACGAGGCCGCGCACCGCCGCCTCGCGCCCGCAAAGCACCGCTATCTCCACGCTATCGGCGTGGCCCCTGGCCACCAGGGGGCTGGGGTGGGGTCGGCCCTGCTCCTCGACGGTCTCGCCGACGCGGACGCCGCCGGCGTCGCGACCTATCTCGAGACGCACCGCGCCGAACGTGCGGCTCTACGAGCGGTACGGCTACGAGCTCGTGCAGGAGCTGCGGCCGGGCGACCTGCACGCGCGGTGCATGCTCCGCCCGGCCAGGCAGCCCTAGCCTGCCGTGGGCAGCCTCACGCGGCCCTAGGGCGTGTCTCCCAAT
>NZ_DKGR01000057.1:203040-208547 GCF_002453335.1 Arsenicicoccus sp. UBA6765 | reverse complement strand
TCACAAAGCGCCGCCCACGCGCCCCGCAACGCCCACCAGACGACCCAAACTGAGCTCCCGGCTCACGAAGCGCCCACGCGCCCCCCGCGCCACGATCGTGAGGGTTTGGTCCAAGATTCTTGGACGAAACCCTCACGATCTTGGGGCGGGGGCGGGGGCGGGGTCAGTCGAGGTCCCGGACCTTGTCCAGGTGCGGGTGCTCGCCTCGGGCGGGCAGGTCCGGCGAGGGGCCGACGAGGTGCTCGACCTCCGGCAGGGCGTCGTCGACGCGGCGTCGGGACACGAGGATCGCGGCGGCGATGATCGCCAGGGCGAGGAGGGCGATGCCCGCGCGGAGCCACGGTGAGGCTCCGGCGCCGACCGACATCTGCACGACGGCGGGGGCGATGAGCACGGCGACGAGGTTCATCACCTTGATCAGCGGGTTGATGGCCGGGCCGGCGGTGTCCTTGAACGGGTCGCCGACCGTGTCGCCGATGACCGTGGCGGCGTGGGCGTCGGAGCCCTTGCCGCCGTGGGCGCCGTCCTCGACGAGCTTCTTGGCGTTGTCCCACGAGCCGCCCGCGTTGGCCAGGAAGACCGCCATCAGCACGCCAGCTCCGATCGCGCCGGCGAGGAAGCCCGCGAGGGCGCCGAAGCCCAGCCCGAAGCCGACCATGATCGGGGCCAGGGCCGCGAGGAGTCCGGGAGTCGCCAGCTCTCGCAACGAGTCTCGGGTGCAGATGTCGACGACGCGGGCGTACTCCGGAAGCTCGGTGCCGTCCATGATCCCCGGGTGCTCGCGGAACTGGCGACGCACCTCGAGGACGATGGCGCCGGCGGCGCGCGTGACGGCGTCGATCGCGAGGCCGGAGAAGAGGAAGACCACCGCCGCGCCCAGGATCAGCCCGACGAGCACGTTGGGCGAGGTCACGGCATACCCGCTGACCGCCTCGGAGGTGTCGCGCCCGGCCTCGGCGAGGGCCGTGATGACGGCGTCGTTGTAGGAGCCGAACAGCGCCGTCGCGGCGAGCACCGCCGTCGCGATGGCGATTCCCTTGGTGATCGCCTTTGTGGTGTTGCCGACCGCGTCCAGGTCGGTGAGGACCTGGGCGCCGGCCTCGTCGACGTCGCCGGACATCTCGGCGATGCCCTGGGCGTTGTCGCTGACGGGACCGAAGGTGTCCATCGCGACGATGACGCCGACCGTGGTGAGCAGGCCGCAGCCGGCCAGGGCGATGAGGAACAGCGACACGATGACCGAGCCGCCACCGAGCAGGTAGGCGAGGTAGACCGCACCCGCGATGACCGTGGCGGTGTAGACCGCGGACTCCAGGCCGACGCCGATGCCGGACAGAATGACGGTCGCCGCGCCGGTGACGGACGTGCGGGCGACGTTGCGCGTGGGCTCGGACTCGGTGTCGGTGTAGTGGCCGGTGATCTTGAGGATCACGGCGGCGAGGATGATGCCCAGCAGCACGGCGCCGATGGCCAGCAGGCGCGGGTCGCGGTCGATGCCAGCAGTCTCGGCGCCCCGCAGCTCGGCGAACGTGCCGGGGAGGTAGACGAACGCGGCGATCGAGCACAGCACGGCGGACACGACGGCCGCGATGGCGAAGCCGCGGTTGATCGCGGTGAGCCCGCTCTCGCCGGGGCGCGAGCGCGTGACGTAGATGCCGAGGACGGCCGTCAGCACGCCGATGGCCGGCACGATCAGCGGGAAGACGAGGCCCTGCTCGCCGAAGGCGGCCTTGCCGAGGATGAGGGCCGCGACGAGGGTCACGGCGTAGGACTCGAACAGGTCGGCCGCCATGCCGGCGCAGTCACCGACGTTGTCGCCCACGTTGTCGGCGATCGTCGCGGCGTTGCGGGGGTCGTCCTCGGGGATGCCCTGCTCGACCTTGCCGACCAGGTCGGCGCCGACGTCCGCGGCCTTGGTGAAGATGCCGCCGCCGACGCGCATGAACATCGCGAGCAGCGCTGCCCCGAAGCCGAACCCCTCGAGCACGGCGGGCGCCTCGGCGCGATAGATCAGCACCACCACGCTCGCCCCGAGGAGGCCGAGACCCACGGTCGCCATACCGACCGCTCCCCCGGTGCGCACCGCGAGGGTGAACCCGGGCGCCCGATGCCCGTCGCGGGCCGCCGCGGCGACGCGGACGTTGGCCTGGACGGCGAGGGTCATGCCGAGGTAGCCGATGAACGCCGAGAACAACGCGCCCACCACGAAGAAGAGGCTCCGTCCGATCCGGACGGAACCGTCGTCGGCCGGCAGGAGGAACAGCAGGGCGAACACCACGAGGACGAAGATCGCCAGGGTGCGCAGCTGCCGGTTGAGGTAGGCGCTCGCGCCCTCCTGGATGGCGGCGGCCACCCGCTGCATCCCCGGTGTCCCCGTGTCGGCACGCAGCACCTGCGAGCGCAGCACCGTGCCCACCACGAGAGCCAGCAGCGAGACCGCCGCGATCACCGCGACGATCGTGATGCTCCCCCCGGACACGGGGACGTGGTCCCCGGCGGCCTGGATCGGTCGGGTGGTGGGAAGGCTGGTGGCTGGCAGCTGGGTGATGGCGACGAGAGCTCGCATCCGTCCTCCTTGACGTGCGGCTACGGACGGTGAGCACCGCCCTCAGGTGGCTCGCAGTCTAGGGTGGTGCGACCCACATGACCAGGGGGCCTCGACGGCGCGTCGTGAGGGCGTCAGTGTCCCTGCGGCGCAAGCTCCTTGGTGTAGAGCACCTGGCCGAGCCCGTTGCGCAGGCTCACCGTCATCGTGCCCGCGCGATCGACCTCGGTGTAGCCGAAGAACATCGCGCGCTGGTCCCGCGGTGACTGGTTGGCGTGGCGCGGCACCCCCTGGAAGAGCACCTGCGGCCCGAAGGTCGCGTCCATCTGGTTGGGGCCGAACCCGCCCGCGCTGATCGGGCCGGCGACGAACTCGTGGAAGCCGTCGAAGTCGGTGAAGGCCGCCTTGGCCGGGTCGTAGTAGTGCGCCGCGCAGTAGTGCACGTCGGCCGTGAACCACACGACCCCGCGGATCTTGCGGCGCTTGATCTCGCTGAGGAGGTAGGCGAGCTCCAGCTCGCGGCCCAGAGGTGCACCCGGATCGCGGTTGGCGATCGCCTCGATGACGGTGCCGTCCGGCACGATGATGCCGATCGGCATGTCGGCGGCGATGACCTTCCACGTCGCCCGGGAGCGCTGCAGCTCGCGCAGCAGCCAGTCGACCTGCTCGGTGCCGAGGAAGGCCGTCCGCTGCTTCTCCAGCGAGGGGGTGTTGGCGCCGCGGTAGGTCCGCATGTCCAGGCTGAACACGTCCAGGTGGGCGCCGCGCTCGACCTTGCGGTAGACGCGGGGAGCCTGTCCCAGGTCGCGCACCCCGCGGCCGTGCCGGTCGGCGATCGGCATGAACTCGAAGAAGGCCTGGCGGGCGCGGGTCGCCAGCACGTCCACACGCCGCTCACGGGCGTAGCGCGGGTCGTCGAGCACCTCGCCGGGATACCAGTTGTTGGTGGTCTCGTGGTCGTCCCACTGGCTGATGACCGGGACGTCGGCGTACATGCCGCGCAGGTTCTTGTCCATGAGGTTGTAGCGGTAGCGCCCCCGGAACTCGTCCAGCGACTCCGCGACCTTGGCCACCTGCGGGGTGACCACGTTGCGCCATACCTGGCCGTCCGGCTCGACCACCCGCTCCTGGATCGGGCCGTCGGCATAGATGTTGTCGCCGGAGTGGATGAGGAAGTCCGGGCGCAGCTCGTGCATGGCGCGGTAGGCGACCATCCCGCCGAGGTCGGGGTTGATGCCCCAGCCCTGGCCCGCCGTGTCGCCGGTCCACACGAAGCTCGTCGGTGCGTCGTGGACGGCGGCGGTGCTGAGGTGCCCGACGCCACCTCGCCCCGGTGCCCGTCGAGGTCCTCGAACTGCACGCGGTACTCGTAGTCGCGGCCGGGCGCGAGGCCCTTGAGCTCGAGCTTGGCCGTGAGGTCGCTGCGCGGCGTCGCCCAGGGTCCGGCCAGCTCGCGCCAGGAGCCTCGACGACCGCCCGAGGTCAGGCGCACGACCATGCGGCCGGGACGGTCGGACCGCGACCACACCACGGCGGAGCGGGAAGTGACGTCGCCCGCCTGCACCCCGCTCGGCAGCGTGCTGCGCCCACGGACGAGTGCGGGGCTGCCGCCGGCCGCCACGGAGGTCGACTGACCGAGGGCGACGAGGCCGGCGCCGCCGAGGGCGCCGGTGAGCAGGGAACGGCGAGAGACGTTGGCCATGACGGCGACTCTGCGCCTCTCGGGTGAACGGGCGGGGTGCGCCCGGGTGACGGTCCGGCAAACCACGCCGTATGCCGCGGGCTAGGGTCTGACGTGATGAACGAGCAGCAGGAGCACTACTTCACGTCGAGCGAGCCGGCGACCGAGGCCGAGCGCCGGTCGATCCGCCTCCGCCTGGCCGACCGCACCGTGGACGTCGAGACCGCCCCCGGCACCTTCTCCCCCGACGGCCTCGACAAGGGCACCGCCGTGCTGCTCGCGGAGGCACCACCGCCGCCGGCCGCCGGCACCTTCCTCGACCTCGGCTGCGGCTGGGGGCCGATCGCCCTGGCGCTGGCGCTGCGCTCCCCCGACGCCACGATCCACGCGGTCGACGTCAACGAGCGCTCCCTGGACCTCACCCGCCGCAACGCGGAGTCGTTGGGCTGCACCGGGATCCGCGCGATGACGGCGGAGGAGGTGCCGGCGGGCACGGCATACGACCTGATCTGGTCCAACCCCCCGATCCGGGTCGGCAAGGCCGTGCTCCACGACCTCATGCGCACGTGGCTGCCGCGGCTCGCGCCGGACGGGCACGCCTATCTCGTCGTGCAGAAGAACCTCGGCTCGGACTCGCTGCAGGCCTGGATCGAGCGCGAGCTGGGTCCAGGGCTGCAGGTCGAGCGGTTCACGAGTGCCAGGGGATTCCGGGTCCTGCACGTCCGGAGGGTCGCGGGCTAGACCGGCCTAGACTGGGTCCCCGTGACGATCGACGACAACGCCCACGACGGCCAGGGACAGCTCGAGGACATGCGCTTCCACTCGCGCAAGTGGGTCAAGCCCGAGGACCTCAACGCCAACCACACGCTCTTCGGCGGGAGCCTGCTGCGGTGGATCGACGAGGAGGCCGCGATCTACGCGATCATCCAGCTCGGCAACGAGCGCACGGTCACGAAGTACATGTCGGAGATCAACTTCGTCTCCAGCGCGCGACAGGGCGACATCATCGAGATGGGCCTGCTGCCGACCCGCTGGGGCCGCTCCTCCCTGACGCTGCGCTGCGAGGTGCGCAACGTGTTCACCGGCAAGAGCATCATCACGATCGACGAGATCGTCATGGTGGCCCTGGACGACGAGGGCAACCCGAGGCCGCACGGTTACGACTCCATCACCTTCGACCGCGACCGGGTGCCCGCGCGGCTGCGCATCGAGCGAGTCGAGCCACCAGTCCGCTGAGGGGTCACCTCCCGACGCAGTGCCCGCCGAGTGGTCACGTCCCGA
>NZ_DKGR01000057.1:0-202896 GCF_002453335.1 Arsenicicoccus sp. UBA6765 | reverse complement strand
TCGGGACGTGACCACTCGGCGGAGGGGCGCGGGGTCAGCGGTGGCGGGGCTTGGTGGGCTTGCTGGGCTTGCTGGGCTTGCTGTGCTTGCTGTGCTTTCCCTGGTGCACCACCATCGCGGACCCACCGCCACCGCGGGTCGGCTCGGCCCCGGCGTCGAACAGGTTGCGCCCGAGGACGCGGATCGCGGTGCCGCGCCCGATGGTCTCGGCCGGGGTCATCGGCTGCCCGAGTGCCTTGAGCGCCGCTCCCGTCGCGCTGTTGATGAGCTGCGGCTCGGCGGTCGCCGCCGTGTTGCGCGACGAGATCCGCCGCGCTCCGAGCGCACCCATCGCCGTCTTGTCCCGGTCGATGACCTCGACGATCGTCTGCGCGGTGGTCGTGATGATCGTCGCGCCGCCGGCGGCACCGGCCGCCATGAACGGCCGGCCACCCTTGAGCACGATCGACGGGCTCATCGACGAGCGCGGACGCTTGCCCGGCGCGGGCAGGTTGGGGTCAGGGACGCCCTCCGTCATCGGCCTGAAGTTGAAGTCGGTCAGCTCGTTGTTGAGCAGGAAGCCGCGACCGGGGACCACCATGCCGCTGCCGCCGAACTGCTCGATGGTCAGGGTGTATGACGCGACGTTGCCCCACTTGTCGGCCACCGTGAGGTGCGTGGTGGCCTGGCCGTCGTTGCCCTGGCCGGCCTTGCCGAGCGCGGTGCCGCAGCCGCCGTAGGCCCCGTCGGGGTTGCCGAAGGCGATGGGACGCTGCTGCGCCTTGGCCGGGTCGAAGCCGCACGCCCGCTCCCGCGCGAAGCCCTGCGACACCAGCTGCTGGCGCGGCACGCCGGGCACGTCCGCCACCCAGCGGTTGCGGTCGGCGAACGCCGTGGCGGTGGCCTCGGCGAAGCGGTGGTAGTACTGCACGTCGTCGACGTCGTGCAGCGCGACGCCCGTGCGCTCGGCATACTCCTCGAGCAGGTTGAGGGTCTCGGCGACGGCGATGCCGCCCGAGGACGACCCCGCCATGCCGTAGTAGTCGTGGCCCTCGTAGGTCGAGTGGATGGGGGCCAGTCGCTTGACCTGGTAGCGACCGAGGTCGGCCGTGGTCATGGTGCCGCTGGGGACCATCACGCCGGGCACGGTGACCGGCGTGTTGACGACCTTGGCGATGTCCTGGGCGATCCCGCCGCGGTAGAGAGCCGACGGACCGCGGCGGCGCAGCTCGGCGTAGGTCGCTGCGAGGTCCGGGTTGCGCAGGACCGTGCCCGCCTCGACCGGCTTGCCGCCGGGGAGGAAGAGCGAGGCGGTCGCCGGGAACTGCGCGAACCGCTTGGCGTTGTCGGCGGTGGCGGTCTCGAACGCGTCGTCGACGACGAAGCCACGACGCGCGATCTCCTCGGCCGGGGCCAGCATCTGGCTGAACGACCGGGTGCCGTAGTCCTGCAGGGCCGCCTGCCAGGTCGCCACGGTGCCCGGGACCCCCACGGACAGGCCCGAGTTGACGGCCTTGGTGAAGTCCATCGGCTTGCCGCCCTCGAGGAAGGACGTCTCGGTCATGCCGGCCGGGGCGGTCTCGCGCCCGTCGATGGTCGACACGCGCTTGGTGCGGGCGTCGTAGTAGACGAAGTAGCCGCCACCGCCGATGCCGTTGGCGTAGGGCTCGACGACGCCGAGGGCGGCCGCCGTCGCGACGGCGGCGTCGGCGGCGTTGCCCCCGCGCTTGAGCACGTCGATGCCCACCTGGCTGGCGACCGGGTCGACGCTGGCGACGGCCCCGCCGGAGCCGGTCATGGTGCCGGTCTTGGGCAGGGTGTGACCGACGGGCCCCTGGTCACGGGGGGCGGGACGCTGCGGGACCGGCGTGGCGCCGGCGGTGGTGAGGGAGGCGGCGGCGGTGACAGGCAGGGCCAGCGCGAGGGCGAGGACGCCCCGGAGCGTGGCCGACGGACGAGGTCCGCGGGGGCTGGGTGCAGTCATCTGCGGAAACTAGGCGCTGGGACATCTCGGGCAGAAGGGGCGATCCAGCATGTGGGACATCCGTCCGGAACTGGTGCGTGAGTCGTCCCAGGGCGTGGACAGATCGGCCAGCGATCGCCCGGTCAGCAGCCGGCTAGCGCCGGGGAGGCAGCTCGACGGTGCCGTCGGCGACCAGGGCTGCCGGGCCGGAGAGCTCGACCTGGTCGCCGGGCAGGGCGCGGACGTGCACCGTCCCGCCGGGCACGTCGACCCGCCAGAGGTCAGCGGCCTGGTCCCGGGGGGCCCCGTCGGCTCCAGCGTCGCCCCCGCCGGCCCACCAGCGGACCGCGAGCGCCGCGGCGGCGGCCCCGGTGCCGCAGGAGCGGGTCTCCCCCACCCCGCGCTCGTGCACGCGCATGCGGATGTGCCCCGGCCCGAGCACCTGCACGAACTCCACGTTGGTGCCCTCGAGGGGCGTCGGCTGCACGAACGGCGCCCGGGTGAGGTCGAGCTCGTCCAGCTCGCGGCCGGCGGGCAGCATGACGACGGTGTGCGGGTTGCCGAGGTCGAGCGACAGGGCGGGGACGGCCTCGTGTTCGTCGACCTTGACCAGCGCGTCCGAGCCCTGCGCAGCAGCCTCGGCGGGCGAGCTCAGCCGCCAGGGTCCGAGGTTGACCGCGTATGACGTGTCCCCCGTCTCGCCATCGCCTGCACCTCGGCCGTCGCCGCCGTCGCCACCACCGACGCCCACGCGGACGCGCTTGAGCCCGGCGCGGGTCGCGATCGCGAACTCCGGGTCCTGCTCGAGGCCCTCGCGGCGCAGGTAGGCCGCGAAGACCCGCGTGCCGTTGCCGCACATCTCGGCGACCGACCCGTCGGCGTTGCGGTAGTCCATGAACCAGCGCGCGTCCGACGCCTGGTCCATGACGGTGGGCTCGCCCGCGAGCGCCGTGGGGACGACCCGGATGACGCCGTCGCCGCCGATGCCCGCGCGGCGGTCGGCGAGCCAGACGACCTCGCTGGGGGACAGCGGGATCGAGCCCTGCGCGTCAGGGACGAGGACGAAGTCGTTCTCGGTGCCGTGGCCCTTGGTGAAGTCCAGCCGCCGGGGGCTGCCCACGGGCGCGGACGGGTCGGAGGTCATGCCTCATTGTCTCCTGCGCGCTGGGCCGGGGCTGACAGGCCGGGCAGCGACGTCAGCGACGTCAGCACACGCGCGTGCACCTCGTCGTGCAGGTCGCCGATGGGACGCTCCCCCGTGGCCACCGCGGTGGCGTCGTGCCAGGTGATCCGGGGGTCGGGGCGGAACCACGCCTCCTGGCGTCGGGCGAGCTTGCGAGTGAGGGTGGCCGTCAGCTCCTTGGCGTCGTCCTCGGACAGGTCGCCGTCCAGCTGGGCCAGGGCCTGGGCGTAGCCGAGCGCCTTGCTCGCGGTGCGCCCGTCGCGGAGCCCGGCGGCGTCCAGCGCCCGCACCTCGTCCAGCAGCCCCTGCTCCCACATGCGGTCGATGCGCAGGCCGAGGCGCTCGTCGAGCACCGGCCGGTCCACACGCAGCCCGACGACGACCGTGGGCAGGCGATGGGTGCGCTCCGGCATGGTCGCGCTGAAGGGTTGCCCCGTCAGCTCGATGACCTCCAGCGCGCGCACGACGCGCCGGGCGTTGGTGGGCAGGATCTGGTCGGCGGCGACGGGGTCCAGCCGTCGGAGCCGCTCGACGAGCGCCGGCAGGCCCGCCGCGTCGTCGCCGACCTCCGCCTCGAGCCGACGGCGGACGTCGGGATCGGTGGGCGGGATGTCGAGCAGGTCCAGCGCGGCCCGCACGTAGAGCCCCGACCCCCCGACCAGGACAGGGACGAGCCCACGTCGCCGGACCTCGTCGATGTCGGCGCGCGCCTCGCGCTGGTAGGCCGCGACGCTCGCCTCGTCCCGCACGTCGAGGACGTCCAGCTGGTGGTGCGGGATCCCTTGTCGCTCAGCCACGCTCAGCTTGGCGGTGCCGACGTCCATCCCGCGATAGAGCTGCATCGCGTCGGCGTTGACGACCTCGCCGCCGAGCCGTGCGGCCAGGGCTACCCCGAGGTCGGACTTGCCGGTGGCGGTGGCCCCGACGACGGCGACGACGGGTGGCAGGGCGGGGTCCGGCATACGTGCCATTGTCCCAGAGCGAGTGACAAGGACCGGTCGCGTGGGGCAGGGTGGTCGGCGGAGCGCACCGTGCCGGCGACGGCCCGAGGTGCTCCTGACCTGGCCCCGATTGGAAGGAGACGGCGATGAGCATGTCCGACAACATGAAGGACAAGGCCACCGAGGCTGCGGAGCAGAACCCCGAGAAGGTCGAGCAGTTCTCCGACCAGGGCATCGAGCGAGCTGGCGACCAGCTCGACGAGCGCACTGGTGGGCAGCACTCCGACAAGATCGACTCTGTGCAGCAGCAGGGCGACGAGCGCGTCGGCGACAACAGCCAGTGACGTCGTCCCGCTGACGGCTCCGGCCGTCGCCTCACGACGCGAGAGGCCGTCACCCCTCGAGGGTGGCGGCCTCTCCCCGTGCCCGCACGAGATCGCGGCCGACCTCGACCAGCAGGTCCACGACGGTGCGCACGGCCAGGCGCTCGTGCCTCTCGCGGCGGGACAGCGCAAAGATCGAGCGGTGCGCCCGGACACCCTGCAGAGGCCGTATGACGACCCCCTGGCGTGATCGCGTGGTGAAACGAGGGAGGAGACCCAGTCCCTCGCCGGACGCCACCAGCGACTCGACCAGCCGGTTGTCGCGCAGGCGGTAGCGGCGCTCCAGGGTCGCCCCGAGGTCACGCTCGATGCTCCCCATGACCGTGTCGAAGGGGTAGCCGACCGGCACGCCCACCCAGGTCGTGCCGGCGAGGTCCGCAGGGCGCAGGGTCGCGCGTCCCGCGAGCGGATGGCTCGCGGGCAGAGCCACGTCGATGGGCTCGCGGGCGATGACGCGGCGCACGAGACCGTCCTGGACGCTCGCCGCCCCCGGCGTGAGGCTGTGCGCCACCACCACGTCCACGTCGCGGGCCCGCACCGCGAACTCCGCCTCGGGGACGTCGAAGTCGTCGATCTCCAAGTGGATCTGCGTGCTGCTGAGGCGCTGGAGGAGACCGGGCAGCAGCGCCTCTCCGGCGCTGGGCAGCGTGCCGATGCTGACCGTGCCGGCGGGGGTGCCGACGAGCTCGTCGAGCCGTCCATGGACCCGGGCGAGCACCTCGCCGACCTCGTCCGCGCCGGCCGCGAGCAGGCGGCCCTCGGGCGTCAGCCGGAGGCGCCGGCCGTCGGGCTCGACGAGGCGCACCCCGATCTCCCGCTCCGCGGTGCGCAGCTGCTGGGAGACCGCGGAGGGCGTGCGGTGGGTGGCCGCGGCGACGGCGGCCAGGGTCCCGCGGTCGGCCAGGTCACGGAGGAGCTCGAGGTGACGCAGATCCATGAAGCCAACCTAATGCTTTGCGTCATGGATCGTCGCTTGCCCTGAACGGTCGCGGAGCCGGACGATGGGTGCATGCCGATGACCCACCGCGCCCTCGCGGCCCTCGTGGCCGTGCTCTGGGGCGTCAACTTCCTGGCGATCCACACCTCGCTGGAGCAGTTCCCGCCGTTGTTCCTCGTCGCCCTGCGCTTCGCGATCATCGCGGTGCCCACGATCCTGCTCGTGCCCCGTCCCGACGTGCCGCTGACGTGGCTGGTCGGCTACGGGCTGGGGTTCGGGACGGTGCAGTTCATCGGGCTCTACCTCGGCATGGCCATGGGCTTCCCGGCCGGCCTGGCGTCGCTCGTGCTCCAGGCGTCGGCGCCGTTCACCGTGGTGCTGGGTGCGCTGCTGCTCGGCGAGCGGGTGGGGCTGACGCAACGCGTCGGGGTCGCCGTGGCGGTGGGTGGGCTCGTGCTGGTCGGCGTGTCACGGGCGACGGCGACGAGCGTGCTGCCCTTCGTGCTGGTGGTGCTCGGCGGGCTGGGGTGGGCCTTCGGCAACCTGTGCAGCCGCCTGGCGCGCGCGCCCAAGCCCCTGCACCTGACCCTATGGATGTCCGTGGTGCCGCCGCTGCCCATGCTGGTGCTGTCGTTGCTGGTGGAAGGGCCCGCGCGCATCGCGTCGTCCCTCGGCACGTCGGTGTCGGCCGCGGCGGCGCCGGCGTGGGTCGGCCTCGCCTACACCGTGCTGCTCGGCACCGTCGTCGGCTCCGGCATCTGGGTGTGGCTCATGGCGCGGCACCCGGCGGGGGTGGTGGCGCCATACTCGCTGCTCGTCCCCGTCGTCGGGATCCTCACCGCCTGGCTGGTGCTCGGCGAGCGCCCCACCGCGATCGAGCTGCTCGGCGGTGTCCTCGTGATCGCGGGCGTGCTCTGGTCCGGGCGAAGGCCCCGCAGCGGCCTCGCGGTGCCTAGGGTGGAGGGCACCGATCGACTCGAAGGAGCCACACCATGACCGAGATGCGTGACGAGCAGCTGCCCGAGGGTGCCAAGGCCGCGCAGGAGGCCGCCGCGGAGGCAGCCCCCGGCCAGGCCGACATCGCCCACGACTCCCCCGACGCCGACCACGGCCAGATGCAGCAGGCCGCGACCGAGGGGTCGACCGACACCGGCACCGGAGCGGTGACCGGCAGCGGGATGCCCGACTGAGGTCAGGTCAGGCGCCGCAGGCGGGGCCGCTGCGCACCGTGACCGCGCTCGCGGCGGGCCTGCCGATCGACGGCATCCCCAGCGAGACCGCGGGCTTGCCCGGCACCGGCGCGTCCTGCAGCGCGGTCCAGGCGTCCCCGCCCGCCGTGCGACGCGCGCGATAGGTCCCTCCCGCGAGCGCCCCGTCCGCGACGAGGTGGTGGGGGGCGCCATACGTCACGTCGACCTCGACCACGTCGCCCGGCCGGGCGCGCTCGGCCCCCTCGGGCACCGCGAAGTGCACGAGGCGGTTGTCGCGCGCGCGGCCGGACATCCGCGCGGTCTCGGCGTCCTTGCGCCCCTCGAACGGCGCGACCAGCACCTCGACCGTGCGCCCCTCCTGCCTGCGGTTCTCCTCCCAGGAGATCCGGTCCTGCAGGGCGATGAGCCGGTCGAAGCGCTCCTGCACCACGGCCTTGGGCACCTGGTCGTCCATGGTGGCGGCGGGCGTGCCGGGGCGGATGGAGTACTGGAAGGTGAACGCGCTCGAGAAGCGGGACGCCTCGACCACCCGCAGCGTCTCCGCGAAGTCCGCCTCGGTCTCGCCGGGGAAGCCGACGATGAGGTCGGTCGTGATGGCGGCGTGCGGGATCCGGTCGCGGACGCGGTCGAGGATGCCGAGGAACTTCTCGGAGCGGTAGGACCGGCGCATCTCCTTGAGCACGCGGTCGGAGCCGGCCTGGAGCGGCATGTGCAGGCTCGGCATGACGTTGGGCGTCTCGGCCATCGCGTCGATCACGTCGTCGGTGAACGCGGCCGGGTGGGGGCTCGTGAAGCGGACGCGCTCCAGGCCCTCGATCTCGCCGGTCGCACGCAGCAGCTTGGCGAAGGCCCCGCGGTCACCGAACTCGACGCCGTAGGAGTTGACGTTCTGGCCGAGCAGGGTGATCTCGACGACGCCCTGCTCCACCAGGGCGCGGCACTCGGCGAGGATGTCGCCGGGACGCCGGTCCTGCTCCTTGCCGCGCAGCGCCGGCACGATGCAGAAGGTGCAGGTGTTGTTGCAGCCCACCGAGATCGACACCCAGCCGGCGTAGGCGGAGTCGCGGCGCGTCGGCAGCGTCGAGGGGAAGGTCTCGAGCGACTCGAGGATCTCGACCTGCGCCTCCTTGTTGTGGCGCGCGCGGTCGAGCAGGGCCGGCAGGGACCCGATGTTGTGGGTGCCGAAGACGACGTCGACCCAGGGGGCCCGCTTGACGATGGTGTCGCGGTCCTTCTGAGCCATGCAGCCGCCGACGGCGATCTGCAGGTCGGGGTTGGCGAGCTTGGCCGGACGCAGCTGGCCGAGGTTGCCGTAGAGCTTGTTGTCGGCGTTCTCGCGCACGGCGCAGGTGTTGAAGACCACCACGTCGGCCGTCGGGGGCCGCTCGTCGGTCGGGAGGCTCGCGAGGTCGACATAGCCCGCCGTCTCGAGGAGGCCGGCCAGTCGCTCGGAGTCGTGAACGTTCATCTGGCACCCGTGGGTGCGTACGTCATAGGTCTTCATCGCGTCACCCAGGATAGGCCAGCCACGGACGAGAGCTAGCCTGGCAGCCATGACGCTCGTGACTGGCGGTATCGACCTGGCCGAGGCATCCCGGGCGCGAGGGGGCTCGCAGCGGCTCCGTGCCTACGTCGCTCGACCGGAGGGGTCGGGTCCGTGGCCGGCCGTCGTGATGGCGATGGAGGCCTTCGGCGTCAACGACGACATGCGCAGCCACGCCGACCGGATCGCCGGCTGGGGCTATGTCGTCGTGGTGCCCGACCTGTATGCCGACGGCGGCGCCAAACGGTGCCTCGTCGCGACGATGCGGGCCATGCAGTCCGGGACGGGCCGGGCGTTCGTCGACCTCGAGACGGCCAGGCTCTGGGCGGTCGCGCAGCCCTGGTGCACCGGGCGTGCGGGGGTGATCGGCTTCTGCATGGGCGGGGGCTTCGCCCTGCTGGCCTGCGACCGCGACCGCTACGACGTCGCGAGCGCCAACTACGGCCAGGTGCCCGAGGACCTCTCGCGCAGTTGTCCGGTCGTCGGGTCGTATGGCGAGAAGGACCCGTCGTTGCGGGGCGCTGCGGCCACGCTCCGGTCCAGGCTCGCGTCGGCGGGCGTGGCGCACGACGTGGTCTCCTACCCGGACGCGGGGCACGCCTTCCTCAACGACGCGCCGCCCGGCCCGGCGGTCCTCTCTCCCCTGCTGCGCGTGGCGGGGTTCGGGGCCTCGCCACAGACGCGGGAGGACGCGTGGGGGCGGATCCAGGCGTTCTTCGGCGAGCACCTGGCCCCGGGCCCGGCCTGAGTGCTAGCGGGTGGGCGCGCCCGACGACGATACGGCGCCCGCGGCGGGCCGTGACAGGACGAGGCCGCTCACGGCCTGGGCCAGCGCGACGGCGAGGATGAGCAGCACGGGCACGGTCCAGCTCCCGCTGGCCTGGTAGACCGCGCCGGCCGTCACCGGGCCGACCGCGGCCAGCAGGAAGCCCGTGCCCTGCGCGAAGGCCGAGACGGCGGGCACGTCGTGCGGGTCGCGCTGCTGGGCGATGAAGGTCAGGGCGATGGCGATCCCCGCGCCCTGCCCGAACCCCATGACCACCACGCCGAGCAGCGCGGTGGTCGCGCTGCCCAGCAGCGCCACGACCCCCAGCGCGTACGCCGCGAAGAACGCCGCGAGGACGCGAGGGGCATGACGGTGCGTCGCCATACGCGGTCCGAGGAAGCTGCCGGGGATCCCGAGGCCCATGTAGACCCCGAGCATGACGCCCGCCGTCGCGGGGGCCACCCCGTGGCTGCGCAGGATCGCGGGCAGCCAGGTGAGCGGCATGTAGAAGCAGAGCGACTGCAGACCCATGAACGCAGCCGTCCACCAGGTGCGCGGGTGACGCACGACGTGCGCCATACCCGTCGGCGCCTGCGGGGTCGAGGCGTGACCGCCGGTCGGGTGGCGCACGACCTCCCGGGTGGCGGCGGCCCACAGGACCAGCGCCGCAGTGAGGGGCAGCACCCAGATCGCGAGGGTCCACGACCAGGACAGGCCGTGCTGGAGCAGCGGCGCCGTGGCTGCGGCGGCCGCGGAGGCGCCGCTGATCATGCACACGGTGTAGAGGCTCATCCGCTGCGGCACCTGGTCCGGGAAGCGGCTGCGGACGACGGCGGGGAGGACGACGTTCATGACGGCGATCCCGAGGCCGAGGGCGACGGAGCCGAGGTAGAAGGTGGGCGTGGTCGGCAGGCTGCGCACCACCACGCCCACCACGGTCAGCGCGGTGGCCGCGAGGAGGGTGCGCTCGGTCCCCCACCGCGCCACCAGGAACGGCGTGACGAACGCGAACAGCCCGAAGCAGATCAGCGGCAGCGTGGTCGTCAGCCCCGCGAGCGTCGGCGTGAGCTGGAGGTCCCGGCTGATGGTCGCCAGCGCGGGTGGCAGGCTGGTGATCGGCAGCCGGCACACCAGCGCCACCGCGACGAAGCCAGGCAGCAGCCAGCGCAGGTCAGCACGAGAGGACACCCCGCGACCCTAGCCGCCCACGACCCGGGCCGTGCGCCGCGTCCGCATCGTGCCCCCCGCGCGCTCAAGAGGGCCACGGGGACCGTATGCCGGCCGCCCGCCGCCTGCCCTCGTGAGGTCAGTGGCGGGGAGTGGGGGCGACGATCGTGGCGTAGAGCTCCTCGAACCGGGCGAGCCGGTCCGCGAAGTGCTGGGTGGCGTCGGCCTCGGGCTGCTCGGTGTCGCCCGTCGTCGGGGCGGCTCGCTCGACGTCGGGGGCCAGCACCTCGAGGGCGTGCAGGGCCGTGCCGTGGAGGGTGACGCGCTTGATGGTCACGGGGGTGACGGGCTTGCCGACGGCGTGGGCGAGCAGGGCGAACAGGCCCGGCAGGTCCTGCCCGACGCGGCCGCTGGCGAGGATGCGCTCGGGGGCGCCGGCCGCCTCCTCGAGCTGGACCGCCAGGCGGGCATAGCTCAGCACCACGCCCTCCATCAGCGCGCGGAAGATCTCAGCTGCCTGGTGCGAGACGGTCAGACCCGTCATGGCCGCACGGGCGCCGCCGGCCCACCCGGTCGACCTCTCGCCGGTGAGGAAGGGCAGCACCAAGGGGGTCCCCGCGTCCGGCACAGCCCTCAGGACGACGTCGAGCCCGTCGCGCTCCTCGGGCAGCCGGAGCGTCTCCTCGGCCCAGGTCACGGCCCGGCCGACGTCGTTGAGAGCTCCGCCCACGAGCGAGCGGTGGTCGTCCACGCGGTAGTTCCACAGCCCGGTCGGGAGCGCGTCCGGCGCCCCCTCGATCAGCACCCGCATCGCGCCGCTCGTGGCGAGGCTCGCCACCACGGTGTCGGGCCCCGTCGCGCCGTTTCCGAGGTTGCTGGCGAACCCGTCGGTGATCGGCGCGAACCAGCGAGCCTCCGCGAGGGCCGGCCAGCGGCCACCCACGTCGACGACCGGCGTGAGGGTGTCGCTGGGGTCACGTGGCCTGCCCAGCTGCTCGGCCGTCACCCCGGCGACCTCGAGCAGACGCTCGTCCCACTCCCCCGTCCGACGGTCGAGCAGGCCGGTCCACGCGGCCGTCGAGGTGCCCGGGTCCGCGGTCCCGATGAGCCGGTGGAGGACGTACTCCCCCAAGGACATCCAACGACTCACCTGCGCGGCCAGGTCGGGCTGCTCCTGGGCGAACCACCGCAGCCGCGGCGCGAGATAGCTCGTGTGGATGCGGGTGCCCGTTCGCTGCTGGACGTCCGCCTCGTCCAGCTCCTCGCGCAGGACGGCGACCTCGTCCGCGCAGCGGGCGTCGGCATACGTGATGCAGGGGGTCAGCGGCGACCCGTCCTCGGCCACGCCGACCAGCGACGACGCGAAGGTGTCGATCGCGACGCCCCCGACCGTCGTGTCGCCCACCTGCTCGAGCAGCTCCTCGATGATCGCGGTCAGCTCGGCGACCACCTCGTCGGGATCGATCGTCGAGGTGCCGTCCGCAGCGGTGGTGAAGGCGTGCGGCCGCTTGGCCCGCTTGCCCGCCGGGCGACCCGCGGCGTCGTACAACGCTCCACGGCTGGCGGTGGACCCCACGTCGAGGGCGAGCACGATCGGCTGCTCCGCCTGGTCGATGTCGATCTCGAACGCCGGGTCGCTCACGGGGACTCCTTGGGTCGGGGGTCTCCCAGCCTAGGTCGGGGCGGGCGCGCGTCGCAGGTCGGGACGAGACGACGGGCACGCGGCCTGTCGGTACGTCGGTCGGTCCTTGCGGGACATCCCTGAGGGGCCACTGAAATCCGGACCTGGCGGGAACACCGTGGGCGTGTCGCACGTCGACCCTGGTGACAGCACCTCACCCGTCACCTCGGAGGTCACCGTGCGCCTGCTCCTCAATCTCATCTGGGTCGTGTTCTGCGGGTTCTGGCTGTGGTTGACCTATGTCATCGCGGGCATCATCGCGTGCGTGTTCATCGTGACCATCCCCATCGGGGTGGCGTCGTTCCGGATGGCGAGCTATGCGCTGTGGCCGTTCGGCCGGGCGGTCGTCACGACCCCCGGGGCGGGGCCGGTGTCCGGGGTGGCCAACCTCGTGTGGTTCCTGATCGCCGGGTGGTGGCTGGCGCTCGGCCACCTCACCACCGCTGCCGCGCAGGCGGTCACGATCGTCGGGATCCCGCTGGCCGTCGCCAACCTCAAGCTCATCCCGGTGACGCTGTTCCCCTACGGCAAGGAGATCGTCGACGCGCGCATGATTCCCGCTGCCCAGAGGCCACTGCACTCGCTGTGACCGCCTCACGCTTCACCTCCGCGGCCGCCACCACCACCCCAGCCGCGAGAGCTAGTCGCGCTGATGCTCCGGGGCGTCCGCGATGGCGTCGCGGATGACCGAGTAGGCCACCCCCGAGCCGTAACCCTTGCGCGCGAGCATGCCCGCGAGGCGACGCGTCTGGACCTCCACCGCCAGGCCGCCCATCGAGCGGAGCTTCTTGTCGACCAGCTCGCGTGCGGTGCGACGCTCCTCCTCCGGATCGACCTCGTCGAGGGCCGCGTCGGCCAGATCCTTGTCGATGCCCTTCTTGCGCAGCTCGTGCGCGAGGGCGCGCTTGGCCAGGCCCTTGGTCGCCTGCTGCGAACGGACGAGCATCGCGGCGTAGGCCTCGTCGTCCACGAGCCCCACCTCGGTCATCCGGTCGAGGACGCGGGTGATGACGTCCTCGGGGCAGTCACGCTGGCGGAGCTTGGTCTCGAGCTGCGCGCGACTGCGGGGTGCCATGGCCAGCTGGCGCAGCACGATCTGCCGCGCGACGTCCTCGTGGTCGGGCTCGGCGTCGACGGCGGCCGCGCCCTCCGCGGGCGGGTCCTCGGCCCGGCCCCTGCGCCGGGGCTTGGATCGTTCGCGCTTGCCGCCGATCGCCGCGCCGCCGCGCCCCGAACGCGCCCTCGGCGCCTTCGGCGCGGTCAGCGCCTTGGCTTCCTCACGCCCCTCGGTGCGCAGGTCCTCCCAGGTGGCGGGGGCGACCTGCGCATCCCGGGGCAGGAAGTCCGGAACGCCCTGCGCCGCACCGGACTCCGCACGCGCCAAGGCCTCGCGGGCGCGTTCGAGCCTCGCGTCCGGAACTGACCGATCGGCGGCACCGAGGGCGTCGGGATCTGACCGGTCGGTGAGGACGGGCGCCTCGAGATCCGGTCGGTCGGCAGCGAGGGGCGTCGGGACGGCAGCGGGGCCGGTCTCCTGGGTGTGATCCCACGAGGCGGCCCCGCTCCAGCTCCCACGCCCTGGGGCGGTGGGGTCCGGCATACGACTCAGAACTCGACCGGGGGCTCGACCGCGGGGATCTCGGAGACGGGAGCATCGATCGGCTTGATGATGCCGAGCTTCTCCTTGATCTTGCGCTCGATCTCGTCCGCGGCCTCGGGGTGGTCCTTGAGGAACTGACGGGCGTTCTCCTTGCCCTGCCCGAGCTGGTCGCCCTCGTAGGTGTACCAGGCGCCGGCCTTGCGGACGAAGCCCTGCTCGACCCCCATGTCGATGAGGCCACCCTCGCGCGAGATGCCCTCGCCGTAGATGATGTCGAACTCGGCCTGCTTGAACGGCGGGCTCACCTTGTTCTTGACGACCTTGACGCGGGTGCGGTTGCCGACCGCGTCGGCGCCGTCCTTGAGCGTCTCGATGCGGCGGACGTCCAGGCGCACCGAGGCGTAGAACTTCAGCGCCTTGCCACCGGTCGTCGTCTCGGGGGAGCCGAACATGACGCCGATCTTCTCGCGGAGCTGGTTGATGAAGATCGCGGTGGTGCCGCTCGTGGACAGGGCACCGGTGATCTTGCGCAGCGCCTGGCTCATGAGGCGGGCCTGCAGGCCGACGTGGCTGTCGCCCATCTCACCCTCGATCTCGGCGCGGGGCACCAGGGCCGCCACGGAGTCGATGACGATGATGTCGAGCGCGCCGGAGCGGATCAGCATGTCCGCGATCTCCAGCGCCTGCTCACCCGTGTCGGGCTGGGACACCAGCAGGGCATCCGTGTCGACGCCGAGCTTCTTGGCGTACTCCGGGTCGAGGGCGTGCTCGGCGTCGATGAACGCGGCGATGCCGCCGTTGCGCTGGGCGCTGGCCACCGCGTGCAGGGCGACCGTGGTCTTTCCCGAGGACTCGGGGCCGTAGATCTCGATGACACGACCGCGCGGGAGGCCGCCGATCCCGAGGGCCACGTCGAGGGCGATCGACCCGGTCGGGATGACCTCGATCGGGGGCCGGACGTCGTCGCCGAGGCGCATGACCGCGCCCTTGCCGTGCGACTTCTCGATCTGCCCGAGGACCGAGGACAGCGCCTGGAACTTCGCGTCCTTGGGGTCGGCCGGGGCCTTGGAACCCTTGATGGGGGTGACTGCTGCCATGACTGCTGTCCTTGTCTCTCGTCGGATCGCGCCCACCGGCAACCCGTGACGTGGTTGATGTCTCGGGTCAGACGCTAGGAGCCACCACTGACAGACCCTCCCTGGGTCGTGACGACCTGTGGACGATGCTGCGCTCGGCCGGAGCTCCTGTGGATGACTCTACCGAACACAATTTCGATGTCGGGCATTGGCGCGCTGCGTGTCGCGCGACCCTGGGACGGTCAGAGCACGATGGATCGGGACAGGTCGTCCGCGATGACGCGCCCCTCCGGCTCACGGTGCAGCGAGCGCACCACACCGGCCCCGGCGAGGAGCTTGCGGCAGGTCGGGCACGGACGGGCCGTGACGTATGCCGTCGCCCCGCGGCAGTCCGCCCGGGCGTAGAGCAGCGCGTTGGCCTCGGCGTGCACGGCGACGCACCGGCCCGGGCCCGTGTCGTAGTCGGTGAACTCGCGTGTCTGCTCGTAGGTCAGCAGCCCGCGCGGGCAGTGGCCGTCCAGGCAGCCCGGGTGCCCCGAGGGCGCGCCGTTGTAGCCGGTCGAGATGATCCGGCGGTCCTCCGAGACGATGACGGCCCCGACCTGACGACGTCGGCAGTCGGCCCGCACGGCGACGGCGTCCGCGACCCCCAGGGAGTAGTCGTCCCAGTCCGGTCGGGTGGTGCGGGATGCGGCGCCGGTCGTCATGGGGGCGACCCTACCGAGACGGCGGGACCCGGCATACGACCTGCTCGCGGGCGTCAGTCCAGCGGTGCGTCGCGCCGCAGCGGGCGATCGCGTCCGAGCCGGCGGGACTCCGGGACCTCGAAGTCGTCGCACAGGGCCAACCAGACGGTGCGTGGCTGGACCCCGTCGGCGACGGCCTCGTCCGCCGTGCGGCTGCCGAGGCCGGAGATGCGGTGGTCGGCGGCCACGGTCGGGGCATAACCGGGCCCGAACTCCTCGTCCAGGAGCCGTCGGAGGTCGGACAGGCGCATCCGCACACCATGTCGCTCAGGTCACGAAGGTGCAACTCGCCACCCGAACGGCGTCACGCAAGCCGCGGTTCGCTCAGGAGTCGCCGAGCCTGTGACCAGCACGAGTACGCAGGGTGACCTGTTACACCTCGCGCAGACTATGACATGGATCGCATCCAACCTCCCGCATGAGCCTGCCCTCACCTGGCAAACATGAAGCAGTACAAAGAGCGAACGACCGTACGACGAAAGGAAAATCATGCGCCGCACCATGACCCGCCTGGGTGCCGCAGCCGTGATCGGAGCCGCTTCGGTCACTGCCGCTGCTGCCCCCTCGATGGCTGCTCAGCCTGCCCAGCACGCACCCAGCGTCACCGTCGTCGCCGCCGACGACAAGGTGGCCGACGACAACTCCGGCATGTGGGGCCTCGCCGGCCTCCTCGGTGCCCTCGGCCTTGCCGGCCTGCTCAAGGGCAAGCAGGCGGTCGACCAGCGTCGCGCCTCCGGCGCCACGCGTGCCACCTCGACCCAGGCCACCACGGCCAACCGGACCGACGACCGCTCTCACTGAGCAGTCCCCCTCCAGCTCCGTCGACGACACCGTCGACCCGCTCCCCGATCGAAAGGTTTGATCATCATGCGCAAGACCATCCTCACCGCCGTCGCCGCCACGGCCTTCGCCGTCGTCCCCGCGGGTGCCGCCATGGCCGACACGGCCACGCCCTCGCCGAGCACCTCGGTCACCACGACCACCACCACGACCGAGTCCGACAAGACCGGCCTGTGGGGCCTCCTCGGCCTGCTGGGCCTGGCCGGCCTGCTCAAGAAGAACAAGAAGCACGAGGTCCACACCGCTGACCACGTGGACCACCGCAACACCCGCACCGAGCACGTGGGCACGCACCACGACACCAACGTCACCCACAGCAACGTCGACCGCGACACCGCGATCCGCACCACCGACACCGATCGTGACGGCCTCGGCGGCACGCGTCGCGACGGCCTGGGTGACGACACCCGCCGCTGACACGAGCACGGGCACCACGCCCGAGCGCAGCACCATCGAGGAGGTCCCCGGCCGGCTGGTCGGGGACCTCCTCGTCGTCGCGCCGTGGGCAGCAGGGGTATGTCGGACCCCCGTGGCACTCTTGGACGCACCATGACCAGCGACGTCCTCGACCGCTTCTCCCCCGCCACCCGCGCGTGGTTCCGGAGCAGCTTCCCCGCGCCCACCCCGGCCCAGACCGGAGCGTGGGAGGCCGTGTCGACCGGTCAGCACACCCTCGTCGTCGCCCCCACCGGGTCGGGCAAGACCCTGGCCGCGTTCCTGTGGGCGCTGGACCAGGTGGGAGCGACCCCGCCGCCCGAGGACCCCCTGCGCCGCTGCCGCGTCCTCTACGTCTCCCCGATGAAGGCGCTCGCCGTCGACGTCGAGCGCAACCTCCGCTCGCCCCTGGTCGGCATCGAGCACGCCGCTCGCAGGCTGGGCGTCCCGCCCCCCGAGGTGACGGTGTCGGTGCGCAGCGGGGACACCCCGGCCGCCGACCGCCGCGCCTTCCAACGCCGCCCGAGCGACGTGCTGATCACCACCCCCGAGTCGCTCTTCCTGCTGCTCACGTCCGCCTCGCGAGAGAGCCTGCGCGGGGTCGAGACGGTGATCCTCGACGAGGTCCACGCCGTCGCCGGCACCAAGCGCGGGGCCCATCTCGCCCTGTCCCTCGAGCGCCTCGACGCCCTGCTGGACCGTCCCGCGACCCGCGTCGGCCTGTCGGCGACCGTGCGCCCGGTCGAGGAGGTGGCGCGCTACCTCGCGGGCGGTCGGCCCGTCAGCGTCGTCCAGCCCCCCTCGACCAAGGAGTGGGACCTGCAGGTCGTCGTGCCGGTCCCCGACCTGGCCGAGCTCGGAGCCGCCGCGCCGGTCGACCTCGACGGACCCGGCGACACGGACCCGCGCCGGGCCGCCTCGGTGTGGCCCCACGTCGAGGAACGCATCGTCGACCTCGTCGCCCAGCAGCGCTCGACCCTCGTCTTCGCCAACTCACGACGGCTGGCCGAACGCCTCACCGCACGTCTCAACGAGCTGTGGGAGGAGCGGCTCTCGCCCGCCGAGGAGGAGGAGGACGGCCGTGTGCCGGAGCCCGCCGAGGAGGAGGAGGACGGCCGTGTGCCGGAGCCCGCCGAGGAGGAGGAGGAGGACGGCCGTGTGCCGGAGCCCGCCGCCATCGCCCCGGACGGTCTGCCCGCCCCTGCCCGTCTCACCCACGGCACCCCCGCGCACCTCATGGGGCAGGCCGGGCAGAGCCACGGCGCCGCACCGGTGCTGGCGCGGGCCCACCACGGATCCGTGAGCAAGGAGCACCGCCAGGAGATCGAGGAGGCTCTCAAGTCCGGCCACCTGCCCGCCGTGGTCGCCACCAGCTCGCTCGAGCTCGGCATCGACATGGGCGCGGTGGACCTCGTGGTCCAGGTCGAGAGCCCCCCGAGCGTGGCCAGCGGCCTGCAGCGTGTCGGCCGCGCCGGGCACCAGGTGGGGGCGGTCTCCCGGGGCGTGTTCTTCCCCAAGTACCGCGCCGACCTGGTCCAGACCGCCGTGGTCATCGACCGCATGCGCGCCGGCGCGATCGAGGCGCTGCGCATCCCCGCCAACCCCGTCGACGTCCTCGCCCAGCAGATCGTGGCCATGTGCGCGCTGGACGACTGGACCGTGGGCGACGTCGAGCAGCTGGTCCGGCGAGCGGCGCCCTACGCGTCCCTGCCCCGGTCCGTCCTCGAGGCCACCCTCGACATGCTCGCCGGGCGTTACCCCAGCGACGAGTTCGCCGAGCTGCGGCCCCGGATCGTCTGGGACCGCGTCGCCGACACGGTGTCCGGTCGTCCCGGTGCGCAGCGGCTGGCCGTCACCAGCGGCGGGACCATCCCCGACCGCGGGCTGTATGCCGTCATGCTCGCCACCGGCGACGGACCCGGCCGACGGGTGGGTGAGCTCGACGAGGAGATGGTCTACGAGTCGCGGGTCGGCGACGTCTTCACCCTCGGCTCGACCGCCTGGCGGATCGAGGACATCACGCACGACCGGGTGCTCGTCACCCCGGCCCCGGGCCAGCCCGGGCGGCTTCCGTTCTGGAAGGGCGACCAGCTCGGGCGCCCGGCCGAGCTCGGTGCGGCGGTGGGGGCACAGCTGCGCGAGCTCTCCCGGCTGCCACGGGAGGACGCCATACGACGGCTGTCCGACGGCGGGCTGGACGCCTGGGCGGCCGACAACCTCGTCGACTATCTCGGCGAGCAGCGCGAGGCGACGGGCGTGGTGCCCGACGACCGGACCGTCGTCGTGGAGCGCTTCCGCGACGAGATCGGGGACTGGCGGATCGCGATCCACTCCCCCTACGGCCAGCAGGTGCACGCGCCCTGGGCCCTCGCCGTGGCGGCCCGCTTCCGCGAGCGGTTCGGCTACGACGTGCAGGCGATGAACGCCGACGACGGCATCATCCTGCGCCTGCCCGACCTCGACGATGCGTTCGACGGGCACGACGGGCCGGACGGGGATGCTGGCGACGTCTCGGGCTGGACCCGCGAGATCGTCGACCTGATCACCCTCGACCCGGACGACGTGCGGGCCCTCGTGACGGCCGAGATCGGCGGCTCCGCCGTGTTCGCCGCGCGGTTCCGGGAGTGCGCCGCCCGCGCCCTGCTGCTGCCGAGGCGGCAGCCCGGCAAGCGCCAGGCCTTGTGGCAGCAGCGGCAGCGCTCCGCCCAGCTGCTCGAGGTGGCCAGCCGCTACCCGTCCTTCCCCATCGTGCTCGAGGCCGTGCGCGAGTGTCTCCAGGACGTCTTCGACGTCCCCGGCCTGATCGACCTGATGACGCGCGTCCGGTCGAGGGACGTCCGCGTCGTCGAGGTCGAGACGCCCACGCCGTCGCCGTTCGCCAAGAGCCTGCTGTTCGGCTACGTCGCCCAGTACCTCTACGAGGGCGACTCCCCCCTGGCCGAGCGCCGGGCCGCCGCGCTCTCCCTCGACGCCGACCTGCTGTCGGACCTGCTCGGCCAGGACGCTGGCAGCTCCTTGCGGGACCTCCTGGATCCCGAGGTCATCACGGCGACGGAGGCCGACCTGCAACGACTCTCGCCGGGTCGACGGTGCCGGGACGCCGAGGGTGTCGCCGACCTCCTGCGCGTCGTGGGGCCGTTGACGACCCCGGAGGTCGCGGCACGCTGCGCCGTCGTCGACGAGGACGCCTACCCGGACGAGGGGCAGGCCGCGACCTGGCTGGAGGCACTCGAGTCGGCACGCCGCGTCGTGCGGGTCCGCATCAGCGACGAGGAGCGCTGGGCCGTCGTCGAGGACGCAGGTCGGCTGCGTGATGCGCTCGGGGTGGCCGTGCCTCCGGGCATCGCCGACAGCCTGCTGGACGGCGGCGACGACCCGCTCGGGGGGCTCGTCCATCGTTACGCGCGCACCCACGGGCCGTTCACGGCCGCGGCCGTCGCCGCGGCCTTCGGCCTCGGCACCTCGGTCGCCACGCACGCCCTGGCTCGTCTGGTAGGCCGCGGGCAGCTCGTCGAGGGGGAGCTGCTGCCCGAGCAGCTCGGTGGTGGCCAGCACGGGATCGAGTACTGCGACGTGCAGGTCCTGCGCACGCTGCGGCGCCGCTCGCTGGCCGCGTTGCGCGCCGAGGTCGAGCCGGTCCCGGTCACCGACCTGGCGCGCTTCGTGCCCGCCTGGCACGGCATCGGCGACCGGAGCCGCGGCGTCGAGGCCGTGGCCCGGGTCGTGGAGCAGCTGGCCGGGGCGCGCCTGACGGCCAGCGCCGTGGAGACGCTCGTGCTGCCGGCCCGCGTCCCCGACTACTCACCTGCCCTGCTCGACGAGCTGATGGCGACCGGTGAGGTGCTGTGGCAGGGCCACGGCTCGCTGCCGGGAGACGACGGCTGGGTCTCCTTGCACCTGGCCGACACCTCCCACCTGACCCTGGCCGCCCCCGGCCCGGACGCCGATCTCAGCGCCGAGCAGCTGGCGCTGCTCGAGCACCTGCGGCTGGGCGGGGCACACTTCGTCACCGGCCTCGCCGCGGCTCTCGGACGCGGCACCGACGCCACGGTCGTCGACGACCTGTGGGCCCTGGTCTGGGGTGGGCACGTCACCGGCGACACGTTCACCGCCGTGCGGGGCCTGCTCGACGGTGGCCACACGGCGCACAAGCCGCGCCGCAGCGGACCTCGGTCCGGACGCGGCGGGCGGCGAGGCACGCTCGGCACCCTGCGCGGGGGCGGTCCACGCAGCGGTCTGGCTCGGCCCGCCTCCGCCGTCCGCATCACCGACCCTCGCGGCGTCGGACGCTGGAGCGTCCTGCCGGCCACCGAGACCGACGCGACCGTCCGCGCGTGGGCCCAGGCGGAGCTGCTGCTCGACCGCTACGGCGTGGTCACCCGAGGCAGTGCGGTGGCCGAGGAGGTCGTGGGCGGCTTCGCCTCGGTCTATCGCGTCCTCGCGGCCGCAGAGGAGGCGGGCCGCGTCCGACGCGGCTACTTCGTGGAAGGTCTGGGCGGGTCCCAGTTCGCGACCGCGGGAGCGGTGGACCGCCTGCGCGCCGGCAGCCGGGTCCTGGACGACACGGCCGGTGGCCAGCAGGGCGCCGGCCTGCCGGCCAGCCCGCTCGCGCACCTCGGCGACGCCTGGTCGGTGAGCGCTCAGCGACGCGGCGCCCAGCCTGAGCGTCCCGCCCTGGTCCTGGCCGCCACCGACCCCGCCAACGTCTACGGCGCCGCGCTCCCCTGGCCGGAGCGTCCCGACGACGCCGGCAGGCATCGTCCAGCACGCAAGGCCGGCGCCCTCGTCGTCCTGGTCGACGGGCGGCTCGTGCTCTACGTGGAGCGGGGCGGCAAGACGCTGCTGTCCTTCAGCGAGGACCCCGCCGACCTCGGCGCTGCCGCCAAGGCCTTGGCCGACGTGGTGCATCGTGGGGCGCTCGGCAGGCTCAGCGTCGAGCGCGCCGACGGCGCCGCGCTCCTCGGGTCCGACCACCCCCTGGTCCAGGCGCTGGCCGACGCGGGCTTCCACCACACCCCCCGCGGGCTGCGGCTGCGCCGGTGACACCGTGGGACGACCGAGCAGAGCCGGCTCCACCGCTCGCGACGACGCCAGGATGGAGGCCGCACACGGGCTGGACAGGGCTCGGCGCATGACGATCTGGACCGTCGGGCACTCGACACGCCCCATCGAGGAGCTCGTCGGGCTGCTGCGCGAGCACGACATCACCCAGCTGGTCGACATCCGCACGGTGCCGGGGTCACGCCACAACCCGCAGTACTCCCAGAACGCCCTCGAGAGCTCGCTCCCGGAGCACGGAGTCCGGTACGTCTATCGCAAGGATCTGGGCGGCCTGCGCAAGGGGGTGCCGGAGTCGGTCAACGGAGCCTGGCGCAACGCGTCCTTCCGCGGCTACGCCGACTACATGCAGACGCCCGAGTTCGGTGCGGCGGTGGACGATCTCGTGGACCTGGCGGGCGAGCGCCGGACGGCCATCATGTGCGCCGAGGCCGTGCCCTGGCGGTGCCACCGCTCGCTCGTGGCCGACGCACTTGTGGTCCGCGGGGTGCAGGTCGTCGACATCATGGGCCCGGCCAGGACGAGCGAGCACACGCTCACCTCCTTCGCCCATGTCGAGGGCACCTCGGTCACCTATCCCACCTATCCCCCGGAGCGGCCCCGTTGATCGCGGCTACCGGACGCGAGCCGTCCGCAATCGTCGCTACGGTCCTGCCATGGACATCACCCCCAAGCTCGACCTCATCGTCCTGGACTGCCCAGACGCCCTCGAGCTCGGTCGCTTCTACGGCGCCCTGCTCGGCTACGAGCTGGAGGACGGCGCCGACCGCGACTGGGTCAACCTCGTCCCCCCGGGCGGCGGGGTCTCGAAGGACAACCCGGACGGGCGAGCGACACTGGCCTTCCAGCGCATCGACGACTACGTCGCCCCGACCTGGCCCGGTGGCGCACACCCGCAGCAGTTCCACCTGGACCTGAGCGTCCCTGCCATCGATGCCGCCGAGCCGCGCGTCCTCGAGCTCGGCGCACGGGTGCACGAGCACCAGCCCACGCAGGAGGGCGACTTCCGCGTCTACCTCGACCCAGCGGGTCACCCCTTCTGCCTCGTCCAGGGCTGATTCGACGCCGGCCCTCCCCTTCTGCCCGCTGGGTGTGTACGGTGTCCACATGAGCGCTCCCTCCCCCTACGTCACGTTCCCCGGCACGACCCGAGAGGCGCTCAGCGCCTACCAGCGGATCTTTGGCGGGGAGCTGAGCCTGCACACCCGCGGCGACCTCCAGCGCACCGACGAGCCCCTCGACGCGATCGGGCACGGCCAGCTGACCGGTCCGATCACGATCTTCGGGTCGGACGCAGCCGACGGCGAGGACCCCGTGCACACGACCGGCCTCATGCTGGCCCTGCTCGGTGCCGGCGACCCCGACACCTCGCGGCGATGGTTCGACGCCCTCGCGGACGGTGGCACCGTCGTCGACGACCTGCAGCGACGCCCGTGGGGCGACTGGGACGGGCAGGTGATCGACCGGTTCGGGCTGCACTGGCTGATCGGGTTCCAGCCCGACGCCTGAGCCCCGCGACGCGCCGGGCTCCCGGCATACGACCGGTCGTGCCAGGATCAGCCCATGCCCGAGGGAGATGCCGTATGGCGCACCGCCCGGCGCCTCCACCGGGCGCTGGCCGGGCGCGTGGTCACCGACTGCGACCTGCGCTGGCCCTCGCTGGCCACCGCCGACCTGCGGGGGCGCACCACGGTCGAGGTCGTCCCGCGCGGCAAGCACATCCTGCACCGGCTCGACGACGGGCTCACGCTGCACTCGCACCTGCGGATGGACGGGTCGTGGCGCACGCACGACCCCGCGCGGCTGACGCTGCGGCACCTGCGGGACACGGACGTGCGCGCCGTCGTGGGCTGCGAGACGGCCACGGCGATCGGCACCAAGCTCGGGATGATCGACCTCGTCCGCACGGCCGACGAAGGCCGCCTCGTCGGACATCTCGGCCCTGACCTGCTCGGCCCCGACTGGGACCCCGAGGTCGCCGTCACCAACCTGCTGCGCCGCCCGGACCGGCACATCGGGGCGGCGCTGCTCGACCAGCGCAACCTCGCCGGCGTCGGCACGATGTGGGACGCGGAGGTGCTGCACCTGGAGCGTGTGTGGCCGTGGACACCCGTCGGCGAGCTCGGCCCGGGCCAGCTGCGGGCCATCGTCACCCGGGTGCAAAGGTTGGTCGATGGCAGCAAGCTGCTCCGGCAGTCCACCTCGACAGGGTCGTTGGTGCCAGGTCAGGAGATGCTCGTCCACGGGCGCAGCGCCCTGCCCTGTCGGGGCTGTGGGGGGCCGGTCCGGCTGTCGCGCATCGGGGAGCCGCCGCAGGACCGGGCGATGTTCTACTGCCCGGTGTGCCAGGGCGGTCTGGGGCCGGACGACGACGGTCGACGGCAGCGTCCGCTCGGCGAGGGGCGGAGCGGGCCGAGCCGCAACGGATGATGCGGCGCTGGCCGGACGTCGAGCAGGCACCGCAGCAGAAACCGGCCGGGGTTGATCACATCGACCGGCCTCGGTCACATCGGCCTGGCGTGCGAAGGCCGGTCGATGTGACTACCTGGGGTAGGTCCATCAGCCTGGCGTGCGAAGGCCGGTCGATGTGACTACCTGGGGTAGGTCAGGCCGCGGAGCGGGCGGTCGCCGTGGCCGGCTCGCGCTCGGGTGCCACGCGCTCGGCACCCACGGGGAGGGGAACGGGCCGGGACATCCGCTCGGAGGCGGCGACCCGGGTGGACACGTCGCCGAGGACGACCGACAGGGGCACGTCCAGGGCGGCGCAGATCGAGGAGATGAGCTCGGAGGACGCTTCCTTCTCGCCACGCTCGACCTCGGACAGGTAGCCGAGGGAGACCTTGGCGGACGCCGACACGTCACGCAGGGTGCGACCGAGCGAGCGTCGGCGGTCGCGCAGGACCTGGCCCAGCTCACGACGCAGCAGGATCATCTCTCGCTCCCTTCTCACCCGCACGGACATCCGAGGCCCACGATAGCGTGCCGGCCCTGCGGCGGCCGTGCTGCCATGCGGTCGCCCCTCAGTCGGAGCAGCGCCGTCAGAGCACTCCCTGGACAACACCCGACTCAGCCGAGACGTTCCAGGGCTCGTCCGATGACGGTCTGCACCGTCGCGGCGCGGATCGTCGCGCGGTCCCCCGCGAGCGCCAGTCGCCACGACGCGCAACCGTGCTCGTCGGCCACGGCGACGTAGACGGTCCCGACCGGTTCACCGTCGGCGGGGTCCGGTCCTGCCACTCCCGTGGTGGCGAGCCCGACGTCCGCCCGGCAGACCCGACGCGCGCCCTCGGCCAGCTGTCGGACGACGTCGTCGTTGACCGCGCCTCGGGCCGCCAGCAGGTCCTCATCGACGCCCAGCACGCTCGCCTTGACGTCATAGGCGTAGGCGACCACCCCGCCACGCACCACGGCGCTCGCACCCGGCACAGCTACGAGCTCGGCGACCACGAGCCCACCCGTGAGCGACTCGGCGGTGGCGACGGTCAGCCCGCGACCGGCCAGCCGGGCGATGAGCCGCGACGCCAGGTCCACCTCCCTGGCCGCCGTCACACCCCGCCGCCGCGGCGCGCGTCGCGCCGCAGCCGGTGCGCGGCGAGGAGGTAGTCGACGCCGGTGACGACGGTGACCACGAGGGCCGCGGCCATGACGACGGCGCAGGCCCAGTGCCACAGGTCGTTGCCGGGCAGGACGTACATGCCGAGCGCGACGGCCTGCAGCATGGTCTTGAGCTTGCCCCCGCGGCTGGCCGCCATCACGCCGTAGCGGATGACCACGAAGCGCAGCAGGGTGATGCCGATCTCGCGCACGAGGATGACGATCGTCACCCACCACCACACGTCGCCGACGAGCGACAGGCAGATGAGTCCGGCGCCCATGAGGGCCTTGTCGGCGATGGGGTCCGCGAGCTTGCCGAAGTCGGTGATCAGGCCTCGAGAGCGCGCCAGGTCGCCGTCGATCTTGTCGGTGATCGACGCCAGGACGAAGACACCCCAGGCCCACCACCGGTCGCTCGCGTCCAGACCGCCCTGGCGCATGAGCAGCCACACGAACACCGGGACGAGCAGGATGCGCAGCATGGTCAGCGCGTTGGCGATGTTCCAGTTGCTGACGTGCCGCTGAGGGGCGCGGCCGCCGGGCGTGACGGGCGCGCTCACCGCTCCGCCCCCGGCTCCAGCGGCTCGGGTGCCTGCTGCGTCCGGGGCTCCGGCGACAGCGGCTCGGCCAGAGGCTCGGCCACGAGGTCAACGCCCTCGCTGGCCACCACCGTCGCGCGGACGAGGTCACCCACGCGAGGCAGGGTCGCGCCGTCGGCATACGACAGCAGGGTCACGCCGTCGACGTCGGGGCCTTGGAAGGGCGAGCGCCCGACCACCTCGACCTCGTCGCCGACACCCTGGACCTCCACCTCAGCGTCAGCACCAGCACCAGTGTCGCCGCCAGAATCGCCGTCCGCTCGCTCCAAGGACTCGACCAGCACCTCGACCACGGACCCGACCCGTTCCTCGGCCCGCTGGGCCATGAGCTCGTCGACCAGCGACTGCACGCGGGCCACGCGCTCGGCGACGACGTCCTCGTCGACCTTGTCGGCATAGCCCTCGGCCTCGGTGCCGTCCTCGTCGGAGTAGCCGAAGACGCCGACGACGTCGAGCCGTGCCGCCGTGAGGAAGCGCTCCAGCTCGGCCACGTCGTCCTCGGTCTCGCCGGGGAAGCCCACGATGACGTTGGACCGGATGCCGGCGTCGGGCCGGATCGCCCGGATCTGCTCGACCAGCGCGAGGAAGGCCTCGGTGGACCCGAACCGCCGCATCCGGCGCAGCACCGGCTCGCTGGCGTGCTGGAAGGAGATGTCGAAGTAGGGCACCACGGTCGGCACGGCGAGCAGCGTCTCGATCAGACCGGGTCGGATCTCGGCGGGCTGGAGGTAGGAGACGCGGATGCGCGGAAGCCCCTCGACCTCGCCGAGCGACTCGACCAGGGACTCGAGCAGCCGCAGGTCACCGAGGTCCTTGCCGTAGGACGTGGAGTTCTCGGAGACGAGGAAGACCTCGCGCACGCCCTGGTCGACCAGCCAGCGAGCCTCGGCCAGGACGTCGGCGGGGCGCCGTGACACGAACGATCCCCGGAAGGCCGGGATCGCGCAGAAGGCGCAGCGCCGGTCGCAGCCGGAGGCGATCTTGAGGGGTGCCCAGGGGCGCCCGTCGAGGCGACGGCGCACCACGCGCGGGCCGCTGTCGGGCGCGACGCCCTCGGGCAGGTCCGGCACCTGGGCGACGCCGTGGTGGACGGCGTCGGCGCCGTGGCCCGGCAGGGCGACACCCGTGGAGGCGGCCTGGCGGTCCACCGGGGACAACGGCAGCAGGCGGCGCCGGTCGCCGGGCGTGTGAGCCTCGGGCGTGCTGCCCGCGAGGATGGCGCGCAGGTGCGAGCTCATGTCGGTGTAGGAGTCGAAGCCCAGCACCGCGTCGGCCTCGGGCAGCTGGTCGGCCAGCTCCTTGCCGTAGCGCTCGGCCAGGCAGCCCACGGCCACGACCTTCTGCGTGCGGCCGTTCTCCTTGAGGTCGGACGCCTCGAGGAGGGCGTCGATCGAGTCCTTCTTGGCCTGCTCGACGAACCCGCAGGTGTTGACGACGGCGACATCCGCGTCCCCGGCGTCCTCGACGAGGACCCAGCCCCCGTCGGCCAGTCGACCGGCGAGCTCCTCGGAGTCCACCTCGTTGCGCGCGCACCCGAGCGTCACGACCGCCACCGTCCGGGAGGGCTGCAGGTCGGTCTCGATCGGCTGGGAGGTCATGGGTCAACCCTAGTTGCCCTGCGGTTGAATGGCGGCATGCCCGACCTGGCGACGAACCCTCTGCCCGTGCTCGACACCCACAACGACCTGCCGTGGCAGCTGCGCGAGCGGTGGGCGGGCGACCCGACGGCGGTGGACCTGCGCGCCGACCAGCCCACGCTCCACACCGACTGGGCCAGGGCGTCGCGTGGCGGCCTGCGTGGTCAGTTCTGGTCGGTCTACGTCTCCTGCGCCCTGCCCGAGCCCGAGGCCGTGGTCGCCACCCTCGACCAGCTCGACCTGGTGCACCGCATGATCGCCTCGTATGCCGACCGCCTCGCCCTCGCCGTCGACGTCCCGGGCGTCGAGGCGGCCTGGGCGGACGGGCGTCTCGCGTCGCTGATCGGCGTCGAGGGCGGCCACTCGATCGGGTCCTCCCTCGGCGTCCTGCGGGTCCTGCGCGCCATGGGGGCGCGCTACCTCACGCTCACGCACAACGACAACACCCCCTGGGCCGACAGCGCCACGGACGTGCCCGTGCACCACGGGTTGTCGGCATACGGCCACGAGGTCGTCCGTGAGCTGGACCGGCTCGGGATGATCGTCGACCTGTCCCACGTCTCGGCCGACGCCATGCGCGATGCGCTCGCCACCACCGCCAACCCGGTGCTGTTCACCCACTCGGGGGCGCGCGCCGTCACCGATCACGTCCGCAACGTCCCGGACGACGTCCTGGTGGCGGCGGCCGCGACCGGTGGGGTGTGCTGCATCCCGTTCGTGCCGAAGTTCGTCGCCGCGGACGAGCGGGCCGCCGGGATCGACGACGTGGCCGCCCACGTCGAGCACGTCCGCGAGCTCGTCGGCGTGGAGCACATCGGCATCGGGGCGGACTACGACGGGACGCCGCTGGTCGCCGCGGGGCTCGGTGACGTCAGCACCTATCCCGCCCTGCTCGCCGTCCTCGAGGCGCGGGGGTGGAGCCGGACCGACCTGGAGGCCCTGACCCACCGAAACGTCCTGCGCGTCCTCGACGCGGTCACGCGGCGTCAGTAGCGCTCGGAGCCGCGATCGGTCAGCGCCCAGGCGTCCTCGGACTCCTCGTCGCCCTCACCCTCGACGACGCGGCCGGTCGCCATGTCGTCGCTCGCTCCGGCATACCGGTCACCGCCGGCCGCAGGACCGGCCACGGGCGCGGCTGCCTCGGGGGCCGCCGGGGGCTCGTCCCCACGCATGACGGCGAGCGTCGTGGGCAGGTCGTCCGGCTTGATGAGCACGTCGCGCGCCTTGGAGCCCTCGGAGGGACCCACGACGCCGCGGGACTCGAGCAGGTCCATGAGCCGACCCGCCTTGGCGAAGCCGACGCGCAGCTTGCGCTGCAGCATCGAGGTCGAGCCGAACTGCGTCGTCACGACCAGCTCGGTGGCCTGCAGCAGCAGGTCGAGGTCGTCGCCGATGTCGTCGTCGATCTGCTTGGTGGGCGCCACGACCGCGACGTCCTCGCGATAGCTCGGCTTGAGCTGCTCGGTGACCCGCTTGACCACCTCGCTGATCTCGGACTCGGTGACCCAGGCGCCCTGGACGCGCATCGGCTTGGAGGCACCCATCGGCAGGAACAGCGCGTCGCCCTGGCCGATGAGCTTCTCGGCGCCCGGCTGGTCGAGGACGACGCGGGAGTCGGCGAGCGAGGAGGTGGCGAACGCCATCCGGCTGGGGACGTTGGCCTTGATCAGGCCGGTGACGACGTCCACGGAGGGACGCTGGGTCGCCAGCACGAGGTGGATGCCCGCGGCGCGCGCCAGCTGGGTGATGCGGACGATCGACTCCTCCACGTCGCGCGGCGCGACCATCATCAGGTCGGCGAGCTCGTCGACGATGACCAGGAGGTAGGGGTAGGGGTGGATCTCCCGCTCCGACCCGGCGGGCGGCTTGACCTGCCCGGCACGCACCGCCTTGTTGAAGTCGTCGACGTGCTTGAAGCCGAAGTTGGCGAGGTCGTCGTAGCGCTGGTCCATCTCGCGCACGACCCACTGCAGCGCCTCGGCGGCCTTCTTGGGGTTGGTGATGATCGGGGTGATCAGGTGCGGGATGCCGTCGTATGCCGTCAGCTCGACGCGCTTGGGGTCCACCAGGATCATCCGGACCTCGTCCGGGGTCGACCGCATGAGGATCGAGGTGATCAGCGAGTTCACGAAGCTCGACTTGCCCGCGCCGGTCGCTCCGGCCACGAGCATGTGCGGCATCTTGGCGAGGTTGGCGATGACATAGCCGCCCTCGACGTCCTTGCCGACGCCCATGACCATCGGGTGGGTGTTGTTGCGCGCCACCTGGGAGCGCAGGACGTCGCCGAGGCAGACGTTCTCGCGGTCGGTGTTGGGGATCTCGACGCCGATCGCCGACTTGCCGGGGATGGGCGACAGGATGCGGACGTCGGCGCTCGCCACCGCGTAGGCGATGTTCTTGGACAGCGCGGTGATGCGCTCGACCTTGACGCCGGGGCCCAGCTCCACGACATAGCGCGTGACCGTCGGGCCACGGGTGAACCCGGTGACCTGGGCGTCGATGTCGAACTGGTCGAGCACGCCGGTGAGGGCGTCGACGACACGGTCGTTGGCGGCGCTGCGCTCCTTGTGGGGCGGGCCGGGCTTGAGGATCGAGTCCTCGGGCAGGTGGTAGGTGATGTCGCCGGCGAGGGCCAGCTGCTCGACCCGCTGCGGCAGCGGCTCGGTCGGCGGCGCCTCCAGCTGCGGCTTGCTCGGGACCGGCGCAGAGGCGGCGGGGCGGGCGCCCTCGGTGCGCCGCGCTCCAGGGACACTGGCGGCGTCGTGGAGCCCGGTGGGATCGCTGGGGTCGCTGGGATCGGTGGAATCCGCTGGACCCTGAGAGCCATCCGCGGTGGGCGCGTGCCCCTGGGCCGCGGCGTTGTCGCGGGCGCGACGCAGGGCCTCGGCCTCGGCGCCGACGGGGCGCTTCTGCCCGGGCCGCAGGCCGGGACGGGCGGACCGGCCGGTCGGCTCGACCACGGCGGCCTGCTCGTAGGCCTCGTCACCGGCACGCTCGTCGAGGTCGGCGTCGGTCCGGCCGCGGCGGCGCCGGGTCGCCCCACCGGCGCGCTGCGCCATCAGGTCCTGGCCGTGGCCGGGCGTCCCGTCGTGACCACCGTCGCTCTCGGCGCCCTCACCGTGGAAGAGCCGCAGGTAGGCGCCCCGCAGCCGCGGACCCACCTGGTGGACGGGCGTCGCCGTCACGACGAGCAGGCCGAAGATCCCCAGCAGCACGAGGATGGGGACGGCGCCGTAGATGCTCACGGCTGCGGCCAGCGGGCTGGAGGCGAGGAAGCCGATGATGCCGCCGGCGGCCTGCATCTCCTCCGCGCTGCCGCTCGGCGTGGGCAGGCCCTTGGCGATGTGCACGATCCCGCAGGTGGCGAGCAGGAGGGCGAACGAGCCGATGGCGATGCGGTTGGTGGCGTGGCCGTCGTCCGGGGCGCGCAGCACGCGCAGCCCGAACCCCAGCAGGACCAGGGGCAGGACGAGCGCGACGCACCCGATGGTGCCCGCGACGACCGTGTGGACGACCGCGCCGGGCCAGCCGGGCATGTTCCACCACTCTCGCGCGGCGACGACGATCGCGAGGGCGACCAGGGCGAACCCGACACCGTCGCGGCGGTGCTCCGGCTCCAGGTCTGCGGCTCCGTGTCCCACGCTGCGCACGCCCCCTCCGACGACATGGGCCAGCCCCATCCAGGTGCCCCTCAGAGCCCTGACGGGCAGCGGCAGACCCCCGTCGCGCGTGCGTCCCGGGGCAGGCTTGCGGGTCGCGCCGCCCTTGCTCGAGCCGGGGCGCGTCGATCCGCCACGACTCGTCGAGGTGGAGCGTGTGGTGCTGGTGGAGCCACGGGTCGCCATGCTCCGCAGGCTACGGGACCGCCCCTCCCGGCCCCCGAGGCACACGCGCGCCGGTGATCACAATGTGACCAGGGGCAGCCCGCGCCAGCACGGGGGACCTGGACGTCCCCCACGACCGGGAGCCGACACGCCGACGACGGCATCTGCGAGGATCTGTCCGTTCCGGCATGATCGCTGGTGGGCGTGCCCATGGCGCGCCCGCACGGGGGCCGTGCTGCGCGACGACACCGTCGCCGTGAGGCGCGGGCACGACGAAGGACCACCACGACTGATGAAGATCGCGCACGTCACCGACTTTTACCTCCCCCGCCTCGGCGGGATCGAGATGCAGGTCGCAGAGCTCACCGGCCGCCAGCGGGCGGCCGGTCACGAGGTCGTGGTCGTCACCAGCTCGCCGAGCACGCGTGACGCCCCTGCCTCCGGCGACCCCTACGCCCCCAGCCACACCAGCGCCGGGGTGCCGTTCGGCCCCGACGCCGTCGTCCGGCTGACCGACGGCTTCCGGATCCAGCACGCCATCCACCCCGCCGCCTGGCGCGACGGCTGCCGCGAGGTCCGCGAGGGCGGCTACGACCTCGTCCACTGCCACGTCGGGGTCGGCTCGCCGCTCGGGTTCTTCGTCGCCCGCGCCGCCGCCCGCGCCGGCATCCCCACCGTCGTCACCGTCCACTCGCTGTGGGCCTGGGCCATCGGCATCTTGCGCCTGTGCAACCTGGTGTGGGGGTGGACCAGGCTCCCCATCACCTGGACCGCGGTGAGCGACATGGCGGCCCGCCACGTCCGGCGGGTCCTGCCCGACGGTGCCCAGGTGCACGTGATCCCCAACGGGGTCGATCCGGCCCGGTGGACCAGACGCGGCGGCTACCCCGACCGCGAGGGCGAGCTGACCGTCGCGGCCGTGATGCGGCTCAGCGCCCGCAAGCGCCCGATGCCCCTGCTGCGGATGCTGCGGGAGGCGCAGAACCGACTGGGATCCACGGCCACGATCAGGCTGCAGATCGCCGGCTGCGGGCCCCGGCAGGCAGCCATGGAGCGCTACCTGCGCCGCCACGGGCTCGCCGACCAGGTCACGCTGCACGGGCGCCTGGACCGCGACCACGTCCGCCTCATGCTCGAGTCCAGCGACGCGTTCATCGCGCCCGCCAACCTCGAGTCCTTCGGGCTGGCCGCGCTGGAGGCGCGGTGCGCCGGGCTCCCCATCGTCGCCAAGGCGTCCGGCGGCCTGCCGGAGTTCGTCCGGCACGAGCGCGAGGGCCTCATCTGCGAGACCGACGGCGACATGACCCACGCCCTCGAGCGACTGGCGCGCGACCGCTCCCTGCTGCGCCGGATCCAGCACTACAACCGCACCCAGGACTGCGCGGTCATCTGGCCGCACACGCTCTCGCTGCTGGCCGACGTCTACGAGACCGCGGGCGCCGGTGACGTCTCGCTCCTGCCCGAGATCGACATCACGCCCCTCCAGGGTGACGAGACCGCGCGCACCCGCCAGCAGGGCTGGTCGGACCGGTGACGACGGTCCTGCTGCTGTCGCTGGCGGCGACCGCGGTCTTTGCGCTCAGCTCGGTGCTCAAGCACCGCTCCGCCGGGACCATGCCCGAGATCACCGGGACGGGCCTCGTCCGCGTGCGGCGGTTCGTCCAGGCCATGGTCTCGCACCCTCTGTGGCTCGGCGGCCTCGTGTGCGACGCCGGCGGCATCATCCTGCAGGTGCTGGCGCTGCGCGAGGGTGCGATCTCGGTCGTGCAGCCGATGCTGACGCTCGCCCTGGTCTTCTCCCTCGTCCTCAACGCGTGGTTCCTCAAGCAGCGCCCCTCGGGGCGCGAGGTGCTCCTGGCGCTCGCGCTGGTCGGCGGCCTCGTGCTGTTCCTGTGGGCCTCCGGGGCCGCCGCCCCCAAGGGGCCGGAGGCCAAGGGCGCCCGCAACCCCGCCATCTTCGTGGGTGTCGGCACCACCATGCTCGTCCTCGTCTGCGTGACGGTGGCCCGCCGCGTCGGCCCTCGACGCAAGGCCGCCCTGCTGGGCACGGCGGTCGCCGCGCTCTACGCCTGCACGGCCGCCCTCATCAAGACCTGCACCCGCATCGTCGAGCACGGCATCCCGGAACTGCTGCTCTCCTGGCAGCTCTACACCCTGATCATCGCCGGCGGGCTGGCCCTGGTGCTCAACCAGATGGCCTTCCAGGCCGGGCCGTTGTCGTCGAGCCTGCCGGTCATCGCGAGCCTGGACCCGCTGTTCAGCCTGATCATCGGCGGCGCGGTCTACGGCGAGCGCCTTCACTCCGCCCCCAAGGACCTGCTGCTGGAGGGCATCGGGCTCGCGGTCCTGCTCGCCTCGGTCTTCGCCCTCAGCCGGCTGTCCGCCCGGCACCAGCAGGACGATGCCGTGGCAGACGGGCCGGCCGAGGGGCCGGCCGACGAGCGACCCGTCCTGACCTGAGTGCGCGGCCTGAGTGCGCCGGCCTGAGTGCGCGGCCTGAGCACCTTGGCCTGAGCGGCCCGACCCGCGCGGCTCACCCCACCCGCAACCGCGCCCACACCGCCCGGTGGTCCGTGTCCGGGATCGCGACGACCCCACTGTCGACCACCCCGACGTTGCGCACCAGCACGTGGTCGATCTGCGCGAAGGGTGGGTACCACCGGCCCTGGGGCCACGTGGGCTCCCAGCCCTTTCCCGCCGACCGCGCGGCGTCGGTCAGCGGCGCCACGGCCTGGCGGAAGGGCGGGTGGCTGTAGGTCGCGTTGAGGTCCCCCGCGACGACGACCGGCTGCTCCGGGTCGAGCCGGGCCACCCGAGAGATCCAGGACTCGAGGTCCGCGAGGTCGCTGCGCCAGCGGTCGGGGCTGGTCGGGGCGGCCGGGTGCACCCCCCTGATCATGACCTCTCCCCTGCTCGTGCGGAGCAGGCCGTATGGCGTCCCGGTGCGCGGGTCGTAGGACGGGGACACGACGCGCAGGGGGTCACGGGTGCGCACCACGAGGCCGCTCGCCCGCGGCCCGGGCTGACCCATCGAGTGCGCGTAGCGCCCGGACAGCCCCGCCGCGTCCAGCCGCTCGAGGGCGCCCGGCGTGACCTCGACCAGCACGACCACGTCGGCGTCGAGGCGGTCGATGGCGGCGATAAGCCGACGCGGGTCGGCCCGGCCGTACTGCAGGTTGGTCGAGAGCACCACCAGGTCGTCCGGGCGGGGCGGGACCGTGTCGGGCAAGACCGTGGGGGCGGCCAGAACGGCATACGCCAGGGCCGGGACGAGGGCCACCGCCAGCGGGCCCCAGGCCCGCGCCAGCAGCAGGGCCGCGACCCCGAGCCCCACGAGGACCCCGCCCAGCGGCGACACGGCCTGCAGGGCGAGGAAGCCGGTGCGCTCGGGGACCACGGCCCAGCGCAGCGCGAGCAGCCCGGTGCCCGCCAGCGTCAGCACGGCCCCCGCGACGAGGAGCACCCGCGAGGAGGGTGACCAGATCGTCGTCGAGGGCCTCGTGCGGGTCGACCCCGCCGTCATGCGTCGATGACGACCGGGATGATCATCGGGCGGCGCCGGAGCTTGGTGCCAACCCAGGAGCCGAGCGTGCGTCGCACGACCTGCTGCAGGGCGTAGGTGTCCGTGGTGCCCTTGGCCATGGCCTCGACCACGGCCTTCTCGACCTGCGGGCGCACCCGGTCGAAGACCTCCTGGTCCTCGGCCACGCCGCGCGAGGTGATCTCGGGCTCGCTGACCACCTCGCCGGTCGAGGTGTCCACGACCACGATGGCGGTCACGAAGCCCTCGTCGCGCAGGATCCGCCGGTCGCGCAGGAGCTCGTCGCTGGTCTCTCCCCCGAGGGCGGAGCCGTCGACGTAGACGTAGCCGCACGGAACCTCGCCCACGATGCTCGCGACCCCGTCGACGAGGTCGACGACGGTGCCGTCCTGGCAGAGCAGGACCCGCTCGGCCGGCACGCCGGTCGCCTCGGCCAGGCGTCCGTTGGCCACCAGGTGGCGCCACTCGCCGTGCACGGGCATGACGTTGCGGGGCTTGACGATGTTGTAGCAGTAGAGCAGCTCGCCGGCGCTCGCGTGCCCGCTGACGTGGACCTTGGCGTTGCCCTTGTGGACGACGTCGGCGCCGAGCCGCATCAGGCCGTTGATCACGCGGTAGACGGCGTTCTCGTTGCCGGGGATCAGCGACGAGGCCAGCAGCACCGTGTCGCCGGGACCGACCTCGATGCGGTGGTCGCGGTTCGCCATACGGCTCAGGGCAGCCATCGGCTCGCCCTGCGAGCCGGTGCACACGAGGACCAGCTGGTCGTCGCGCAGGGACCCGACCTTCTTGATGTCGATGAGCACGCCGGGCGGGACGTGGAGGTAGCCCAGCTCGGCGGCGATGGTCATGTTGCGGACCATCGACCGGCCCACCATGGCCACCCGTCGCCCGGCCTTGTGCGCCGCGTCGAGCACCTGCTGGACCCGGTGCACGTGCGAGGAGAAGCAGGCCACGATGATGCGACCGGTGGTGTGGCGGAAGACCTTGTCGATGGCCGGGGCGATCTCGCGCTCGGGCGTGGTGAAGCCGGGGACCTCAGCATTGGTGGAGTCGGTCAGGAAGAGGTCGACCCCCTCCTCGCCCAGACGCGCGAAGGCCCGCAGGTCGGTGAGGCGGCGGTCCAGCGGCAGCTGGTCCATCTTGAAGTCACCGGTGTGCAGCAGCGTGCCCGCGGCGGTGCGCACGCACACCGCGAGGGCGTCGGGGATGGAGTGGTTGACCGCGACGAACTCCAGGTCGAAGACGCCGGCCTGCTCGCGCTGCCCCTCGCGCACGCCCAGCGTGTAGGGCGTGATCCGGTGCTCCTTGAGCTTGGCCTCGACCAGCGCCAGGGTCAGCTGGGAGCCGATGAGCGGGATGTCCGGTTTGCGCTTGAGCAGGTAGGGCAGAGCCCCGATGTGGTCCTCGTGCCCGTGCGTGAGGACCACGGCGTCGACGTCGTCCAGGCGGTCCTCGACGTAGTCGAAGTCCGGGAGGATCAGGTCGATGCCCGGGTGGTGCTCCTCGGGGAAGAGGACCCCGCAGTCGATGATCAGCAGCCGGCCGCGGTGCTCGAGCACCGTCATGTTGCGGCCGACCTCCCCGAGACCGCCGAGGGCGACGACCCGCAGGCCGCCCTTGGGCAGCGCGGGCGGGGTGGTGGGGACCTCGGTCACGAGGTCGGGTGCAGCGGAAGCAGAAGTCACATCAGTCCTGAGCTACGGAGGCCGGATCGGACGATCTCGGCCTGGTCGTCGGTGGCCGGGACCAGCGGCAGGCGCACGTCGGCGTGGGCGATGACGCCCAGCTCGACGAGTGCCGCCTTGGTCATGATGGCCCCCTGGGTCACGTTCATGACGGCGTCGACGACGGGCACGAGGCGGCGATGGATCTCGCGCCCCCGCTCGACGTCGCCGCCCTGGATGGCCCCCACCATCTCGGCATACGCGTCGCCGGCCACGTGGGCCACGACGCTGACGATGCCGACGGCGCCGAGCGCCAGGTGGGAGAAGTTGGCGACGTCGTCGCCGGAGTACCACTGCAGGTCCGTGGCGCGCTGGACCTTGGTCGCGGCCCACAGGTCGCCCTTGGCGTCCTTGACCGCCACGATGCGCGGGTGGTCCGCGAGCCGGACCAGCAGGTCGGTGGGGATCGGGACGCCCGCCCGACCGGGGATGTCGTAGAGCATGACGGGCAGCTCGGTGGCGTCGGCCACGGCGCGGAAGTGCGCCTCCAGCCCGGCCACCGAGGGCTTGTTGTAGTAGGGCGTCACGACGAGCAGCCCGTCGGCGCCCGCGTCGGCGGCCTGGCCGGCCAGCTCGATCGTGTGCCTGGTGTCGTTGGTGCCGACGCCCGCGACGACGTGCACGCCATCGCCGACGGTCTCACGCACCAGGCGGACCAGCTCGGCCTTCTCGTCGTCCGTGGTGGTCGGCGACTCGCCCGTGGTGCCGTTGACGACGATGCCGTCGTGGCCGTGGTCGACGAGGTGGCGCGCGACCTGACGCACGCCGTCACGGTCGATCGAGCCGTCGGGGAGCATCGGGGTCACCATGGCCGACAGGACTCGGCCGAACGCGGGTGAGGTCGTCATGAGGTCAATGTATCCCGGGGTGCGCGCGAGGGGCGGTGACCGCCACGGGCATGGGTCGGCGCCGGACATGTGAATCGCGTAGCCACCCGCTCGGGGGTCCGGGTGGCTACGCGATTCACGGACTACATCGGCAAGGGGGGCGATCTCGTTACAGCCGGGTCGCGGGAACTCGTGTGACCTGGCTCACATCGGCTGGCCGCTCCCTCGCGCCCCGTCGATGACCGTATGACGGACCTGCCCGGCTACCGTGGTCGCCATGCAGCAGTACCTCGACCTCCTCGACCACGTCCTCACGACCGGGGTGGACAAGGCGGACCGCACGGGCACCGGCACGCGCAGCGTCTTCGGGCACCAGATGCGCTTCGACCTCGCCCAGGGCTTCCCGGTCCTCACGACCAAGAAGCTCCACCTGCGGTCGATCATCGGCGAGCTGCTGTGGTTCCTGCGGGGCGACACCAACGTGCGCTGGCTGCAGGAGCGCGGGATCTCCATCTGGGACGAGTGGGCGGATGCGGACGGCGAGCTCGGACCCGTCTACGGCCACCAGTGGCGGTCCTGGCCCACCCCGGACGGCCGCCAGGTCGACCAGATCGGTCAGGTGATCGCGTCGCTGCGCAGCAACCCCGACTCGCGGCGCCACATCGTCTCCGCCTGGAACGTCGCGGACGTCGACCGCATGGCCCTGCCGCCCTGCCACACGATGTTCCAGTTCTACGTCGCCGAGGGGCGGCTGTCCTGCCAGCTCTACCAGCGCAGCGCCGACATCTTCCTCGGTGTGCCGTTCAACATCGCGTCCTACGCCCTGCTCACGATGATGGTCGCGCAGCAGACGGACCTCGAGCCGGGCGACCTCGTCCACACGCTCGGCGACGCGCACCTCTACTCCAACCACCTCGACCAGGCGCGCCTGCAGCTCACGCGCACGCCGCACCCGCTCCCCACGATGCACGTCGCGCGGCGCCCGTCGATCGACGCCTACGAGCTCGAGGACTTCACCCTCGAGGGCTACGTCGCCGACCCGAGCATCAAGGCACCGATCGCCGTATGACGTCGCGGACGCTCACCCTCGTCGCGGCCGTCGGTCGCAACGGCGCCCTCGGGCGGGACGGGCACCTGCTGTGGCAGCTGCCGGGCGATCTCCCCCGCTTCAAGGCCCTGACGCAGGGGCGTCCGCTCGTCATGGGGCGCAAGACCTACGAGTCGATCGGTCGCGCCCTGCCGGGCCGACGGACGATCGTGGTGACCCGGGACGCCAGGTGGGTCGTCCCGGATGCGGAGACCGCGTCCTCCCTCGAGGAGGCGTTGGCGCTGGCCGGCGACGACGAGGTGCGCTGCGGCGGAGGCGGCGAGATCTATGCCCTCGCCCTGCCCCTGGCGGACCGGCTCGAGCTGACCGAGGTGGACGACGCCCCGGACGCCGACACGTGGTTCCCCGAGATCGATCGCGCGCAGTGGCGCGAGGTCCGGCGCGAAGAGGTCGCGGCGACCCAGGCCCACCCGGGCTTCGCGTTCGTGACCTACGACCGGGTGCGGGGCTGACGCTCGTGCGCAACCGCGCCGTCCTGCTGCTGATGCTCCCGGCGATCGTCGCCGCCGTCGGGGTCGCGGTCGCCTGGACGCGGTCCCGAGAGCTGGCCGCCCGGGCTGCGGGTCGGGGTCGGGGTCGCGCGCTCGTCTGGCCGCTCACCCTCGGCGGTGCGCTGACCGGGCTGCTCCTGGGGGTGGCCGTGGGCGTCCTGACCGGGCTCGCCGGCGGACGCGCGGACCTGGGCCGGGACGCCATGGACGGGACCTTCCTGCTCGTCCCGGGGATGCTGGCGGGCCTCGGCGCCGGCCTCGCCCGCTGGGCGACGATCAGGGCCGTGTGGCGCCGCCAGAACCGCTTGCGGCGACCACGTCGACCGCGCCGGGGCTGAACGAGGCGCCCAGCGCGGGTCACCAGCGGCCGACGCTCACCACAGGCCGAGCAGCTGCCCGCCGATGCGGACGACGAACGCCCCCACCACCACGATGAACACGATGCGGACGAAGCCCGTGCCTCGCGACACCGCCGTCCGCGCCCCGATGTAGCCGCCCGCGATGTTGGCCAGCCCCATGACGACCCCGATCGGCCACATGACGGCCCCGTGCGGGATGAAGACCACGAGGGCCGCGAGGTTGGTCGCGAAGTTGGCGATCTTGGCCTTGGCGCTGGCCTCGAGGAAGGCGTAGCCGGTCAGCCCGACCAGGGCGAAGACGAAGAACGACCCGGTGCCGGGTCCCAGCGCCCCGTCGTAGAAGCCGATGACCACCCCGATGACCAGTGCCGCCGCGAGGTGGTGCCGGCCGGAGAACCGCAGCTGGGTCGAGGCGCCGAGGCTGGGCTTGACCACGGTGTAGGCGCCCACGACGACCAGCGCCACCAGGATGATCGGGTTGAACGCCTCCTTGGGGATCCTGGTCGCCACGACCGCACCCAGCGACGATCCGGCGAACGCCGCCACCGCGAGCGGGATCGCGGTGCGCAGGTCGGGACGCACCCGGCGGTAGTAGGTCACGGCGCTCGTGGAGGTGCCGCAGATCGAGGCCAGCTTGTTGGTGGCGAGGATCTGCGCGGGCGAGGCGCCGGGCAGACCGACGAGCAGCGCGGGCAGCTGGATCAGCCCTCCCCCGCCGACGACGGCGTCGACCCAGCCCGCGCAGAACGCGGACGCCACCAGGAAGAGCACGACCTGGAGGGACAGCTCACCCACGCCCGCACCATCGGTCGACGATCGTGAGGACGTCGAGCAGCTCGTGGGCCACGGCGTCGGGCTCCGCCTCGTGCGAGACCTGCTGCGCGACGGGGATCCGCGAGTGGGGCACCCACACCGCTCGCATGCCCACCTGCTGGGGGCCGTGGACGTCCTCGAAGGACCGGTCCCCGACGTAGACGCACCGCTCCGGCTCGACGCCGACGGCGCGTGCAGCAGCGAGGAAGGCCTCGGGATGCGGCTTGGCCCAAGGGATCTCGCTGGAGTAGACGTCGGCGTCGATGAGGTGGGCGACCCCGTCCCGCTCGAAGACGCCACGGTGGTAGTCGCGGGTCCAGATCGTGTTGGACAGCACGCCGACGCGGATCCCCCGCTCGCGCAGGCCGGTCCACAACGGCTCGACCTGCGGGTCGGTGAGCGTGTGCGGCTCCCAGAAGGTCTCGTAGGCCGCCAGCCCGGCCAGCGTCGCCTCGTGCTCGGGGTCGAGTCCCACCTGCGTCAGCAGGTCCGCGAGGCGCCCAGACTCGTGGCTGGTGTGGGCGCGCTGCCAGAGCTCGTCCTCGGCGAGCAGGATGCGCGCCGTGAGCTCGTGGAGCGAGCAGGCCATCGTGCCGTAGCCGCGGGAGAACTCGACCCACTGCTGGCGCAGGTCGACGTCGTGCCAGGGGGTCAGGGTGCCGCCCCAGTCGAAGACGACGGCACCCACCGGCGAGGTCGCCGGGTCCGGAGCGCGTGCGGGGCCGGTCAGGACCGCACCTCCCGGGCGATCTCGGCGACGACGTCGGCCACGGCGACCTCGCGGCGGTCGCCCGTGCGCCGGTCCTTGATCTCGACGGTGCCGTCGGCCAGGCCCTTGCCCACGACCACGATGGCCGGGACCCCGATGAGCTCGGCGTCCTTGAACTTCACACCGGGGCTGACCTTGGCGCGGTCGTCCACGATCGACGTGATCCCCTGCGCGGCGAGCTCGGTCACGATCCGGTCGGCCTCGACGAAGACCGCCTCGTCCTTGCCGGTCGCGACGACGTGCACGTCGGCGGGGGCGACGTTGCGCGGCCACACCAGGCCGATCTCGTCGTGGTTGGCCTCGGCGATGGCGGCGACCGCGCGCGAGACGCCGATGCCGTAGGAGCCCATCGTGACGGTGACGAGCCGGCCGTTCTCGTCCAGCACCTTGAGACCCAGGGCCTCGGCATACTTGCGGCCGAGCTGGAAGATGTGGCCCATCTCGATGCCCCGGGCGGTGCGCAGGGTGCCGGCGCCGTCGGGCGCGACGTCGCCGTCGCGGACCTCGGCGGCCTGGACGGTCCCGTCGGCGGTGAAGTCGCGGCCGTAGACGAGGTTGACGACGTGCACGCCGGGCTTGTTGGCCCCGGTGGCCCAGGACGAGCCGTCGGCGATGCGCGGGTCGAGCAGGTAGCGGATCCCGGTGCGGGACACCACCTCTCCCTGCTCGTCGCGCTCGACGGTCTCCCCCAGCGCGCCCGGCCCGATGTAGCCGCGGACGAGCTGCGGGTAGGCCGTGAAGTCCGCCTCGGTGAACTCCTCCACCTCGGCAGGCGCGACCTGGGCCTCGAGGCGCTTGAGGTCGACCTGACGGTCTCCGGGAAGGCCCACGACGAGGGGCTCGCGGGTGCCGTCGGGCTGCACGAGCATGACGACGACGTTCTTGAGCGTGTCGGCGGCCGTCCACGCGCGGCCGTCGTGGCGCGGGTGCTCCGCGTTGAGCATGTCGACGAGGGTCTCGATGGTCGGCGTGTCGGGGGTGTCCACCTCCTGCGCCGCCGGCACGCCCGAAGCGTCGACGGGCTCGGCCTGCGGCACGACGACGGCCTCCACGTTGGCGGCATACCCGCTGTCGTCCCGCACGAAGGTGTCCTCGCCGACCTCGCTGATCGCGAGGAACTCCTCGCTCGCCGACCCGCCCATCGCGCCCGAGGTCGCCTGGACGATGACGTAGTCGAAGCCGAGCCGGTCGAAGATCTTGACGTAGGCGTCGCGGTGGGCGTCGTAGGACTTCTGCAGCCCCTCGTCGGAGACGTCGAAGGAGTAGGAGTCCTTCATGATGAACTCGCGGCCGCGCAGCAGACCGGCGCGGGGGCGCGCCTCGTCGCGGTACTTCGTCTGGATCTGGTAGAGCGACAGGGGCAGGTCCTTGTAGGAGCTGTAGAGGTCCTTGACCGCGAGGGTGAACATCTCCTCGTGCGTCGGACCGAGCAGCATGTCGGCGCCCTTGCGGTCGGTGAGGCGGAAGAGGTTGTCGCCGTACTCCGTCCACCGGTTCGTCGACTCGTAGGGCTCGCGCGGCAGCAGCGCGGGGAAGCTCAGCTCCTGCGAGATCTGGTCCATCTCCTCGCGGACGATGCCCTCGACCCGGCGAAGCACCTTGAGCCCCAGGGGGAGCCAGCTGTAGACACCGGGCGCCGCGCGACGGACGTAGCCGGCGCGCACCAGCAGCCGGTGACCGGGCAGCTCCGCGTCGGCCGGGTCCTCGCGCAGGGTCCGCAGGAACAGGGACGACATGCGCATGATCTCACCGGACACGGTGGTGCTCCTCGGATGGGCGAAGGTGGGACCACGGCAGGATATCGGCCCTGGCTCCTGGCCTCGACCACGTTCGGGCGTAGCCTCGGAGACGGAGGTGAGTGGTCGTGGAGGAGGGCGTCGAGACGCCGGGCGAGGGCGTGCGACCTGGAGGGGACGCCGGCACCGGACCCCTCACGCTGGAGGCGGGGCTGCTGGCCGCGGCGCAGTCCCTGGAGCAGGCCGTGGCGGCGGCGACGAGCGCCCACCTGCACCTCACCGAGGCGCTGGCGGCCGAGCGGACGTGGGCCCGGCCCGGCGACGCCGTCCTCGACGAGATCCTGACGCGGCGCACCGACGTCGGGCTGTATGCCGCAGGCCTGCTCGTCGACCAGCTCCGCACCGAGGCCCGGACCGCCGCCTCGCGCTACCCCCGCCTCGGGCTGGCTGGCGAGGACGTGCTGCCGATCCCCCGCGACGAGGCGCCCGACGTGGTCGCCGCCTGGTGGCGTGACCTGGACGCCGGCGACCGTGAGGAGGTCCTGCGGCGCCACGCCCCCTGGGTGGGGCGGGCGGACGGGCTCCCCACCGCCGTGCGGCACACGGCCAACCTGCAGGTGCTCGAGGCCGAGATCGCCCGCCGCAGCCGCGAGCTCGACGTCGACACCGGCGCACCCGCCGACGAGGCCACCGTCGAGGAGGAGCGGGACCTGCGCGGCCTGCTCAAGCTCCGGGCGCTGTTCTCCGACCCCGAGCTGCTGGCCGAGGTCCCCGAGGGGCTCGCCCAGGTCTCGACCCCGCCCTCGCGTCGTTTCCTCTATCTCCTGGACGCCCGCAGCTATCCCCTGCGGACGGCCATCGCGCTCGGCGACCCCGACACCGCGACCCACCTGGTGGTGCACGTGCCCGGCACGACCACCACCGTGGACCTGCGCCTCTATCGCGAAGCCACCTGGATGTCCTGGCTGCGCGACGAGACGGTCCGCCTGCTCGGCCCCGACGCACGCGTGGCGGTGATCGACTGGATCGGCTACCAGGCGCCATACGACATCGCCACGCGAAAGGCCCTGGGAGACACGGGGATGCGCGTCCTCGTGCCCGGTGAGGCGTCCGACCCTCGATATGCGCGGGAGGCAGCCGACCACCTGGCGCGCACCCTGGAGGGGGTGCGGGAGATCGCTCCGGCGGGGGCACGCATCGTGGCGAGCGGCCACTCCTACGGCGCGTCCGCCATGGGGCTCGCCCTCGCCCAGCTCGCCGCCCGGCACCACCACGTGGTGGACGCCGCGATGACGGCCGGCGCACCGGGCATCTTCGCCTCCCGCCTCTCCGACCTCGGGCTGGCGCCCGGCACGTTGTATGCCTGCGTCGCTCCCGGCGACCTCATCGGCATCCTGGGCATCTTCGGCGGCGAGGTGCTGCGGATCCCCGGCGTGCACCAGCTGTCCCCGCTGGCCCGACGCGTTGTCTACCCCGACGGCACCTGGACGGTGCTGCGGCCGCCGGTCGGGCACGAGCAGTACTACCACCGCGGCACCGCGAGCCTGCTCCACCTGGCGGCCGTGGTCGCGGACGACCAGCCCCGCATCAAGCTGACGAGCCGCCCGTGGGCGATGCTCACGGGCGGCTCGTCGAGCGCCTCGGACCCCGGCGACGCGGGCGAGGCGGTGCAGTAGCGGTTCGATCAATCGAGCTGGACTTGACTGACCTCCTCGGCCCTCCGGTCCGCGCTCGTCCCTCGCTGCGATCCTCAGGCCGTCGTCGATCAGTCGAGCTGAACTTGACTGACCTCCTCGGCCCTCCGGTCCGCGCTCGTCCCTCGCTGCGATCCTCAGGCCGTCGTCGATCAGTCGAGCTTCTTGCCGCGCGTCTCCGGCATCGTCAGGATGATCAGCGTCGCCACCGCGGCGACTGCCGAGACGACCCAGAAGAAGCGGTCGCCCATCTGGTTCTGGTTGAGCCAGGTGATCAGGTAGGGCGCTCCCCCGCCGAAGACCGCCACCGTGATGTTGTACCAGGCGCCGATGCCGGTGGACCGGACCTCGGTCGGGAACAGCTCGGCCATGATCGCCGGCAGGATGCACGACGCGAAGGCGAACGCGGACATGCCGAGGACGTAGAGGATGGTCAGGCTCAGCAGGTCCGGCTTGATCAGCGAGGATAAGGGCACCATCGCCACGGCATAGAACACCGTGAAGATCAGCATCATCGGCTTGCGCCCGATCTTGTCGGACAGTGCTCCCAACGGGTACTGCAGGGCGATGAAGATGACGATCGAGATCGTGAGCGCCATGAACACGTTCTGACCCACGTCCGGGTTGGTCTTGGCGAACTTCTTGACGACGCTGGAGTTGATGGAGCCGATCAGCGTGTAGTAGGCGACGGCGAACAGCATGGTGGTGCCGACGACGTGCAGCACGGACTTGGGGTAGAGCCGCAGGGTGGTCATCAGGGGGTTCTTGACCTTGTCGACCGCCTTGGCCTTGTGCTCCTCGAAGTGCGCCGACTCCTTGAGGTCCTTGCGCATGAACAGACCGACGAGGGCGAAGATGCCGCCGAGGATGAACGGGATGCGCCAGCCGAACTCCGCCATCTTGGCGGGTCCCAGCGTGCGGGTGAGCCAGAAGCCGAGCGTCGTCGCCAGCAGCAGGGCGACGCCCGTGCCGATGTACATGAACGAGACGTAGCGGCCACGCCGACCTGCGGGGGCGACCTCGGACAGGTAGGCCGAGGTGTTGGACAGCTCGCCGCCGGCCGCGATCCCCTGGGCGATGCGCGCGAGGACGAGGACGAGCGGCGACCAGATCCCGATCTGGTCGTAGGTCGGCAGTGCGCCGATGACGAACGAGCCTCCGGCCATGAGCGCGACGCACACGAGCATCGCGCCGCGACGCCCCGTCAGGTCCGCGACCCGGCCCATCATCCAGCCACCCAGGGGGCGGAAGAAGAACGCGGCGCCGAAGGTCGCGAAGGTCAGCAGGAGTGCGAGGTCCTCGTTCTCCTTCGGAAAGATCTGGGTCGCGAAGTAGGTCGCGAACAGGCCGTAGATGGTCCAGTCGAACCACTCGACCGCGTGGCCCACGGTCGCCGCGGCGATGGGCTTGACCGGGAAGGCCCCGGGTGTCGGCGTCGCCGGCGGGGGGAGGGTGGACTCGGGGGTGGGTGCAACGGTGCTCATGCAGGCTCCTCGGGCGGGTGAGCCGTGCTCCGTCGGACGGCTCCTGGACGGAGGGTGTTGCTTGACGCCACGTCAACGGAATGCGTCTCGCCGGTGCCCTGCGACGAACGGTCGCCCCTTCCTGACGGGCGGTCGGTGACCGCATGTCCACCCACCGACGAACGGCGCGCTCACAGCAGGACGGTGGCGAACTCCCCGACCTCCCGCATACCGATGCGGGCGTAGGTGGCCCGCGCGGGGACGTTGAAGTCATTCACGTACAGCGAGGCGCGAGCGGCGTGCTCCGCCAGCACTGCCTCGACGACGGCTGCCATGGCCGGCCCCGCACGCCGTCGGCCGCGCAGGTGCGGCGCCAGCCAGACCCCCTGGATCTGGGCGGTCCCGAGAGCGACCGAACCCACGTCGGCCTTGAACACCACGTCGGGCCCCTCGGTGACGACATAGGTCCGCCGCTGCTCGATCAGCGAGGCCACGGATCGGCGGTATGACGCCACCGAGCCGACGTACGGCGGGTAGCCGATCTCCTCGGTGAACATGGCCGCCGCAGCCGGCACGACGGCGTCCAGCTCGTCGGGCCCGGCCAGCCGCACGCAAGGGTCCAGAGCGAGGCCGAGCTCGCTGGGCGGGACGGTCGTCGCCATGAGCGGCTGCGACCCGCGGACGGCCCGTGGCATCCCCCACGACGGCGAGAGCAACGCCCAGAGCCCGAGCACCTCGTCGGACGGGCCGAACAGCGAGGAGGCCCAGCGGCTGCGCCGGCGTAGTCGCTGGGCGAAGGCCGGGGCCGTGTCCGGTCCGACCTCGACCGGAACGACGTTGGCTCCGGTCCACACCAGAGATCGCCAGCCGAGGGGGTCGCCCCGGTCGGCGTAGCCGAGCACGCAGCCGGGGGTGGTCCGCAGCGCACCCTCACGGATGCGCGCCGCCACGAAGACGTGGGCGTCAGGCCGACGTGCACAGACAGCGATCGCCGCGTCCTCGTCGGCCGGCGTCAGGGCCTGGATCGGCGATCGGGAGCGGAGCACCCCCCAAGGGTGGACTGCGGTGGGTCGCTTGTCACGCCACCACGCGACGCGCCGGGACGAGTTCGCGCAGCAGAAAAAGGCCCCGCCACGGCAGCTGCCGGACGAGGCCCTTTCTGGCTGCGGGGCTGCTCAGGCCCCGCGGTTGCGAACGGCGCCGGGGGCGGCGCCCATCTCGCCGTGCTCCCCCGAGGTGGCCCCCATCCGGCCGCGCCTCGCAACACCCTCACCATATCAAAGACTTCGATGTCGAAGTGACCTTCGGGGCGCCACGGCCTTGAATCGTCATACAACACATAGAGTGATTTTTTTTCCCCGAATAGGCCTACCCTCGAGTGCTTTGAACTATCACACTGGCTGATGGACAGCCATTCGTGCAGAAACGGTTGCACAGAGTGGTTGTCGCGGCCGTAGCGCCATCATCCGGCCCGGCTGCAGTTCTCCCCTCACCCTCTCGAGGTCTCATGCACACCCCCCTGTCCGCACGCCGGCGACGCCGGCTGACGGGAGGCGTCATCGGCGCCGCCCTGCTCACGTCAACCGCCCTGGGGTCAGCCCAGCTCGCCGCCGCCTCCGCGGCGCCCGTGACGGCGGCGCCCGCTGCGGCGACCGCAGATCGCGACCGGCTGCCCGAGCGCATCTTCGCCCCCGACGCGTTCTGGTATCGCAGGCTGCCGGCGAACACCCCGAAAGACCCGCGCTCGGCGGACATCTCCAAGCACATCTACGACCAGGGCGTCTCGTACTACGGCCGCCCCGGTGCCCCGTCCATCGCGGTCAACACGGTGCGCTACTCCGCGCCGATGTACATGGCCAAGGCTGGCGACCCCACCACGTCGTTCAGGTTCGAGAACTGCCAGGGCAAGTCGTACGGCGACACCGGCCTGATCGCCAACCACCTCAGCAACCTGAGGATCCCGGCCTACGCCCGTCCGGCAGAGGGGACGGACCTCGAGATGCTGGTGTACGACGCGAGCTCCCGCCGCCTCACGGAGACCTGGGTCACCCGCAAGAACAACGGTACCTGGTCGGCGTGCTGGGGCGGCAGCATCCCGGACGCCTCCAAGAGCAACGGCGTCTTCCCGCACCCCTTCGGCACCACTGCCAGCGGGCTCTCCCTCGCCGGGGGCACCATCCGCCCCGAGGAGCTGCGCCGCGGTCGTATCGACCACGTCATCGGCATCGCGCTGCCCCACAACGCCCCCTGGCCCAACGTCTCCCGTCCGGCCAACCGCACCGACGGCTGGAACCCGTCGAGACGACCGGCCGCCGCCGAGGGGCAGATGCTGCGCATCCCGGCCTCCGTCAACCTCGACGCCCTGCGCCTGTCGCCGACGGCGCGGACCATCGCCAAGGCCGCCCAGGAGTACGGCGTGGTCGTCTGGGACACGGCGGGATCGATCAGCTTCCGCGCGGAGAACCCGATCGGCATGACCAGCGACCCCTATCCCGAGCTGTTCCGCGGGCGGGCCGACTGGCAGGAGATGCTGGGCGACCCCGGACGCGGCGAGCGTGGCTTCCCGCTCGAGCTCCTCGAGGTCCTGCCGATGAACTACGAGGCGCCCGTCTCGTCGGCGCCCGCACCCACCCCGACGCCCACTCCCACTCCGACGCCCACTCCCACCAAGTCGACCCCGGCCCCGACCCCGACCCCCACGCCCACCCCGACGCCGACCATTCCGGTGCCGGGACCGGGCGTCGCCACCGTTCGGCAGACCGCGGCCTGGCTCGACCAGACCGATGCCCAGGGCCGGCGATGGGCCGGGCGCGGTGACGCGTTCGACTCGTACAAGACGGGTACGGCCATGGTGGGCCGTGACGTGGCCGGCACCGGTGACGACCAGCTGTACCGCTCCACGGTCTACGGGATGACCTCCTACCGGACCAAGGTCGCCAACGGGACCTACCGGGTCAAGCTCTACACCGCCGAGGACTACTTCACGGCTCCCGGGCGCCGGGTCTACTCCGTCCGGGCGGAGGGCTCAACGGTCCTCAAGGACGTGGACGTCTTCGCCCGCACCGGCGGCGCCTTCCGGGCCTACGAGCCGACCTTCACCGTGACGGTCACCGACGGGCGGCTCGACCTGGGCTTCCACGCCGTCAAGGACACCCCGAGCCTGGCCGCCGTCGAGGTCACCAAGCTCTGACAGCGTCCGCCGACGGGCTCGACGAGAGCGGGCCACCCCTCGTGTGGGGTGGCCCGCTCTCGTCGGTCGTCATCGCGCGTCACGTCATACGGACGCCGCGGACTCAGCCGACGGTGATGGTGGGGCTGCCGGCGGACTCCTCGTCCGCAGGCTCGCCCATCTCCTCGGCGAGGCGCATGGCCTCCTCGATGAGGGTCTCCACGATCGCGGCCTCGGGGACGGTCTTGATGACCTCGCCCTTGACGAAGATCTGTCCCTTGCCGTTGCCGGACGCGACCCCCAGGTCGGCCTCGCGAGCCTCGCCCGGGCCGTTGACGACGCAGCCCATGACGGCGACGCGCAGCGGCACGGTCATGCCCTCGAGCCCGGCGGTCACGGCGTCCGCCAGCTTGTAGACGTCCACCTGGGCGCGCCCGCAGGACGGGCAGGAGACGATCTCGAGCTTGCGGGGCCGCAGGTTGAGGCTCTGCAGGATCTGGATGCCGACCTTGACCTCCTCGACGGGAGGGGCGGACAGGGAGACCCGGATGGTGTCACCGATGCCCTTGGACAGCAGCGCACCGAAGGCGGTGGCGGACTTGATGGTGCCCTGGAAGGCGGGGCCCGCCTCGGTGACGCCGAGGTGCAGCGGCCAGTCGCCGCGCTCGGACAGCAGCTCGTAGGCCCGCACCATCACGACGGGGTCGTTGTGCTTGACCGAGATCTTGAAGTCGTGGAAGCCGTGCTCCTCGAACAGGCTGGCCTCCCACACCGCCGACTCGACGAGGGCCTCGGGGGTGGCCTTGCCGTACTTCTCGAGGAGGCGCTTGTCGAGGGATCCGGCGTTGACGCCGATGCGGATCGAGGTGCCGTGGTCGCGGGCGGCCGCGGCGATCTCCTTGACCTGGTCGTCGAACTTGCGGATGTTGCCCGGATTGACGCGGACCGCGGCGCAGCCGGCCTCGATGGCGGCGAAGACGTACTTGGGCTGGAAGTGGATGTCCGCGATGACGGGGAGCTGGCTGTGCTGGGCGATCTGCGCCAGGGCGTCGGCGTCGTCCTGGCTGGGGCAGGCCACGCGCACGATGTCGCAGCCAGCCGCCGTGAGCTGGGCGATCTGCTGCAGGGTGGTGTTGACGTCCGAGGTCAGGGTCGTCGTCATGGACTGCACCGAGACGGGCGCGTCACCACCGACATCGACCTTGCCGACCTTGATCTTGCGGGTCTTGCGACGCGGTGCGAGCACCGGCGCCGGAGCAGCAGGCATCCCTAGCGAAACGGTCATGGTGTCAGTATCCCTCACTCATCCGAGCTTGACGGGCCGCACGATGTCGGCATAGATCAGCAGGCCACCCATGACGACCAGGACGACCGACATGGCATAGGCGATGGGCAACCCCTTGGCGACATCTATGTAGCCCGGGTCGGGGCGCCGGGCCACGCGGGCGAACCCGCGACGGATGGCCTCCCACACGGCACCGACGACGTGACCACCGTCCAGCGGCAGCAGCGGGATGAGGTTGAAGACGAAGAGCGCCACGTTGAGCGACGCGATGAGCATGATCAGCGTGATGAGCTTGGAGGTGGTGCCCTCGAGCCCCTGGACCTGGCCGGCGGCGACCTCGCCGCCGATGCGCCCGACGCCCACGACCGAGATCGGGCCGTTGGGGTCGCGCTCCCCCGAGCCGAAGGCCGCCTTGGCGATCCCCACCATCTTCTCGGGGATCTTGACGATGACGCCCGCGGTCTGCGCGACGGCGTTGCCCACCGCCCCCGGCACCGCGGTGATCGGCTGCTTCTCGATCGCACCGACGGGCGCCGACTGCATCCCGATGTAGCCCGTCTGCACGGTCAGCGGCTTGCCGTCCGCCCCGGTCACGGGCACGCCCTCGGCGTCGAGCCGAGGGAGCGCGTTGGTGATGGGGGTGATGGTGAGGGTCTGCTGCTGCCCCGCGCGCTCGACCACGACGGGCAGGGCCTTGCCGGCACTGGGACGCACGACCCGTCCCACGGCGGCGGTGCCGTCGACCGTCGTGCCACCGATGGAGACGATGCGGTCGCCGGGCAGGAGCCCGGCCACCGCGGCCGGGGTGCGCTGGTCGTTCTCGGTGCAGGCGTTCGTGGCGTCGGCGCCGGCCGGGCGCACGCACTCGACGACGGAGGCGACCTTGGCCCCGTGCTCGACGAAGACCCCGTGCCCCATGAGGACGCCACCGATGAGGACCGTCGCGATGACGAGGTTCATGGTGGGGCCGCCGAGCATGACGACGACCTTCTGCCAGCTCTTGCGCTTGTAGAACACGCGGTCCTCGTCGCCGGGCTGGATCTCCTCCATCGACTGGGTGCGGGCGTCGTCGACCATGGCGGCCCAGCGGCCGGTGCTCGAGGCCCGGAGGTGGTGCTCGTCCTCACCCCTGCCCTTGGGCGGGAACATCCCGATCATGCGGACGTAGCCGCCGAGCGGGATCGCCTTGAGGCCGTACTCCGTCTCGCCGAACCGGCGCGACCAGAGCGTGGGGCCGAAGCCGATCATGTACTGCGGCGCCTTGACCCCGAACAGCTTGGCCGGGACCAGGTGGCCGATCTCGTGCAGCGCGATGGAGACACCCACGCCGACGACGACGAACAGGATGCCGAGGATCGTCAGGACCACGGTCATGCGGACTCCTCGGTCATGCGGGCTCCTCGGTCGGGGTGGAGGCGGGACTCAGGCCGAGCACCTCGCGGGCCCGGGCACGCGCCCAGGACTCGGCACGCAGCACAGCGGCAACGTCCAGGTCCGAGGCGTTGTTCCCGACGTTGGCGGCCTGCTCGCCGCCGGCGTGGTGCTCGTCGACGACCCGCTCGACGGTGTCGACGATGTCGAGGAAGCCGATCCGGCCGGCGTGGAAGGCCTCGACGCACTCCTCGTTGGCGGCGTTGTAGACGGCGGGGTAGGTCCCGCCCGCCTCGCCGACCCGGTAGGCCAGCGGGACGGAGCGGAAGGCCTCACGGTCCAGCGGGAGGAACTCCCACGTCGACGCGCGGGTCCAGTCGACCGGCGTCTCCACGTCGCGCAGGCGATCGGGCCAGGCGAGCCCGAGCGCGATGGGCACCAGCATGGTGGGCAGCCCGATCTGGGCGACCACCGCGCCGTCGCACCACTCGACCATGGAGTGGATGTACTGCTGCGGGTGCACCACGACCTCGATGTCGGCGAAGGGCACGTCGAACAGGTGGTGCGCCTCGATCACCTCGAGCCCCTTGTTGACCAGGGTCGCGGAGTTGGTGGTGATGACCTTGCCCATGGCGAAGTTGGGGTGAGCCAGCGCCTGCTCCGGCGTCACCTCGCGCAGCTCGTCGCGGGCGCGACCGCGGAAGGGCCCGCCGCTGGCGGTGATCACCAGCCGCCGCACCTCGTCCCGGCGACCCGCCAGCAGGCTCTGGGCGATGGCGCTGTGCTCGGAGTCGACCGGCACGATCTGGCCCGGCCGGGCCGCACGTGTGACGATCGGGCCGCCGACGATCAGGCTCTCCTTGTTGGCGAGCGCGAGCGTGCTGCCCGCTCGGAGCGCCGCCAGGGTCGGCCGCAGGCCGATCGACCCGGTGATGCCGTTGAGCACGACGTCCGCTCCGTGCGCCGCCACCTCCTCGGAGGCACCCTCCCCCACGACCACCCGCGGGGCGTATGACGCCAGCCCGGCCTCACGGGCGGCCGCCGTGATCGCGCCCCGCACCGCCGCCTCGTCGCCGTCCGCGACGCCGACGAGCTCGACCTGGAGCCGGACGGCCTGCTCCGCGAGGAGGGCGAGGTTGCGGCCGCCGGCGCTGAGCGCGGTCGCCGTGAACCGGTCGGGGTTGCGGGTGATCACGTCGATCGCCTGGGTTCCGATGGAGCCGGTGGAGCCGAGGAGCGCGACCGTGCGGTGGCCGGCGCGATAGGTGTGCGCGGGGGGCGGCGGGCTGTCGGCATACGGGCTCTGGCTCACCCGACCATCCTCGCACCGATCGACCCGTGTCTCGGCCGTCCCCGGGGCGTGCCCGTTCAGTCGGTGGGCCCGCCGCCGGACTGCAGCACCCGCCAGGTGTCGGGACCGACGATGCCGTCGACCGTCATGCCCAGCCGGTCTGCAGCGTGCGGACGGCGCGCTCGGTGTCGGCGCCGAAGCGTCCGTCCGCGGTGACCGGGATGTCCTGTGCCGCGAGCGATCGCTGCACCCGCGAGACCGCCTCGCCGGTGCTGCCCCGGCGCAGCCTGGGCGTGGGGCCCTGCGAGAGGAGCAGGGTCCACACGTGCGCCTCGACGTGGGGGACCCAGGCCTGCCAGCCGAGCCGGCGGGCGACCTGGTCGTAGGCCTGCCTGGTCACCGGGCCGTAGACGCCGTCGACCGTCAGGCTCGCTCCCTGCTGGCGGAGCAGGCACTGGAAGGCCTCGACCGCCGGACCGCGCGCCCCGGGATCGAGGTCGGGATAGCGCCGCAGGGTCGGGGAGCACGCCCGGGCGGCGGGGGCTGCGCCTGCGACGACCACGCTGGTCGGGCTCACGGTAGCGCCCGTCCTCACGGCCTGCGTCGAAGCCGGTCCGGCGGCCGGCGGCCCAGCGGGTTCGGTCGCCGGCGCCGAGACCGGCTCGCCCGCCGCCGATCCCGTAGCCGTCGCGGTCACGGTCCGGGTCACCTGCACGACCTCGGTCCCCTCGACCCCCGAGGCGCAGCCCGCGAGCGCCGCGCACAGGGCCATCGCCGTAGCAGTAGCAGTAGCACTCTTCCGGTTGTTCATCGGTGCCTCCTGGTGCCGCGTGGTTCGCTGTCGCTGCCGATGGTCCCTCGCCCCCGCCTCCAACGGGAGGGGGTGGATCTGAGGATCAGTCCCCGTCGGAGTCATCCTCCCCCTCGACGAAGCCCCCGGCGCGGCGACCGCGACCCGGTCACCCGGACGGCGTCTCCACGCACCCTCCACGGCGAGGGGGAGGTCACAGCACGAGGGCGGTCGCGGGGTCACCTCCGGGACTAGGGTGGTCGAGGGCGGCGACCGCCACCGACATCCACGGGGAGGACCATCATGGCCAAGGACCGCACCGGGCTCAGCCTCGGCTACCGCATCATGTGGCGGATCCGCTACGTCGGGGTGAGCGTGTTCGGGCCGGCCCAGCTGGACCCCGACAACGACCCCAAGGACAACCTGCTGCGCGAGCGGCGGCGCAAGGTCGCCGCCGCCCACGCCGCGGCCGGGACGACTCCCCCGGCCTGAGCCCCTCCGGGGCGAGCGGGCCGTATGCCGGGCCCGTCGGCTCAGTGCACCAGGACCGCCACCACGGCGATCACGGGCAGCGACACGAGGGTCGTCAGCAGCACGGCGTCCCGGGCCAGCAGCACGCTGCGGTCGTAGCGCACGGCGTGGGTGAAGACGTTCTGCGCGCACGGCAGCGCGGCGGTCACCACCGCCGCGAGCCGGTGGACGCCGGTCAGGCCGAGCGCGCTCGCCAGGGCCAGGGCGGCCAGCGGCTGCACCCCCAGCTTGCACACGACGATGGTGACGATCTGCCCCGTGGACCCGGAGGCGCCCGGGCGAGGACCCAGCCGCAGCGACACCCCGAAGGCCAGGAGCATCGCGGGCACGGCCATGCCACCGACGATCTCGACCGGCCGCATCACCAGGTCGGGCGGCCGCCAGCCGACCAGGGACATCACGACGCCCGCGAGCGCGCACACCGTCATCGGGTTGCGCCCGACCGCGAGCAGCGTCTCGAGCGGGCGCGGGCGACGGCCGAGGGCATCGACGTCCATCAACGCCATGGCGAGCGGGGTGAGGCAGACGAGCTGCAGCAGCAGGGTGGGTGCCATCAGGGCGACGTCGCCGAGGACGTAGGCCGCGATGGGGATCCCGAGGTTGCCGGCGTTGACGTAGGCCGCGGCCAGCGAGCCGATCACCGCCTCGCCCAGGTCCGGGTGCCAGCGCGGCACCACGACGGCGAGGTAGACCGCCACGGTGATCACGACGGACGAGGCGGACACGAGCAGGTTGTGCCCCACCACCTGGGCGAAGGGGGTGCGGGACAGCACGTCGACCAGCAGCGCGGGCGAGGCCACGAAGAAGGCCAGGCGGGACAGCACGCGTTGCGCGCTCGCGTCGAGGACCCCGAGGTGCGCGAGCAGGAAGCCCAGCCCCGCGAGGGCGCCGATGATCCAGAACCCCGCGGCGACACCGGACATGGCGTGCTCCTCTCAGCGCTCGGTGGACGGGAGGCGTCCACCGAGCAGACGGGCCGCCACCGCGCAGGCGACGGCGGCCAGCAGCATGAGCACGCCGATGACGTTGGCCTCCGCCGGGATCCCCCGCAGGTAGGCCGTGTAGACATAGGTCGGGAAGGTGGCGACCTCGCCCGACACGAAGGTCGTGATGATGACGTCGTCGATGCTGAGGGCGAAGGACAGCAGGGCTGCGGCGACCACGCCGGGCAGCACCCCCGGCACCGTGACCCGCCAGAAGGTCGCGGCGGGCCCGGCATACAGGTCGGCGGCCGCCTCCTCCAGGCCGGGATCGAGCGACTCGAGCCGCGCCCGCACGGTCACGACGACGAAGGACAGGCAGAACATCACGTGCGAGAGGACCACGGTCCACCACCCCAGCTCGAGCCCCACGCGGGTGAAGCCCTGCACGAAGATCGTCAGCAGGGACGCGCCGAGGACGACCTCGGGGGTGGCCATGGGCAGCAGCACCAGTGCCTCGACCGCCCGTCGGCCGCGGAACCGGCCCCGCGCCAGCGCGAGCGCCATCATGGTCCCCAGCGTGGTGACCAGCACCGTCGAGGCGAGCCCCACCTCCAGCGAGGTGCCGAGCGCCTCGCAGACCCCCGGGGCGCCGCACGGGTCGCGCCAGTGGTCCAGGGTGGGGCGGCCGCTCCAGGCGATGTTGGACCTCGTGTAGCCGTTGAACGAGAACACCACGACGTAGGCCACCGGCAGGAGCAGGTAGGCCAGCACCAGCACGGACACCAGGACGACGACGTGGTCGGCGACCCACCGCCGGGCCGACGACGAGCGCGACGAGCCCCCGCTCACACCAGCTCCCGGGTGCCGTAGCGCCGGAGGTACAGCAGGACGAGCACGAGGATGGCCAGCATCAGCGTGAACGACAGCGCCGCGGCCACCGGGTAGCCACCGATCACGCGGAAGAACTGGGCGTCGATGGCGTTGCCGACCATCGACGTGCCGCGGTCCGAGCCGAGCAGGTCGGCGTTGACGTAGTCTCCGGCTGCGGGGATGAAGGTCAGCAGCGTCCCGGCGACGATGCCCGGCATCGCCAGCGGCACGGTGACCAGCCGGAAGGTCTGCCACGGGCCGGCGTAGAGGTCTGCGCCGGCGGCCAGCACCGACCGGTCCACCCGCTCCAGGGAGGCGAGGACGGGCAGGAGCATGAAGGGCAGGAAGGTGTAGGTCAGGCCCATGACCACGGCGAACGGCGTCTCGGTCAGGTGCCCGCCGGGCAGCAGGTGCAGCGCCCGCAGGGTGGACGCGACCGGCGCGTCGTCGGCGAGGATCTGGCGCCACGCGACCGTGCGCAGGATGAACGGCGTGAAGAACGGCGCGACGACCAGCACCATGAGCACGCCACGCCACCGCCCCGCGCGGAAGGCCATGGTCCAGGCCAGCGGGAACGCCAGCACCAGGCACAGCAGCGTCGCGAGGCCAGCATACAGGAAGGACCGACCCAGCTGCCCGCCGAAGCCGGTCAGGGCCACGAGGTAGTTGCCGACGTTGACGTCGCGGTAGTAGTAGCCGGGGAAGCCCGGGTAGCCCGACTGCAGGCTCACGCTCGCGAGCTGCACCAGCGGCGCGACGAACAGAACGCCGAGCCAGAGCAGCCCGGGGAGGAGCAGCAGGTATGCCGCGCGCCTGCTCACGGAGAGGTCACCCGCACGGGCGCGGACCCCGCTGCCGAGGCGTCGGCGCCGAGATCGGCGTCGCTGCCCTCGCCGACCTCGCCGACCGTGTCGACCTCGTCGCCCTCGTCGCTGGGGAGCGTGAACGTGTGCCGCAGGTCCCAGGCGACGGTGACGAGGTCCCCCGGGCGAGCCGTGGCGTCGACGTCGAGGTTCTGCTCGTAGGCCGTCCAGGTGCCGACGCCGGGGACGTCCAGGACGTACTGCGTCGCCACGCCCGTGAACGCGACGTCGAGCACCCGCGCCCCCGCGAGGACGTTCGCGACGGACCGCCGGCGGACCTCGGCCCCGTCAGCGACGATCCGGACCTTCTCCGGTCGCACCCCGACCAGCGAGCGCCTGGCGTCCGGCGCGGCGGCCCGTGACCGCAGCACCCGCACCCGCTGGCCGCCGAGCTCCACGACGAGCAGGTCGCCCTCCGCCCCGACCACCGTGACCGGAGCGAGGTTGGACTGCCCGAGGAAGGTGGCGACGAACCGGGTCCGGGGCAGGTCGTAGAGCTCGGCCGGGGGCCCGAGCTGCTCGATCCGGCCCTGGCGCATCACCGCGACGGTGTCGGCCATGCTCATGGCCTCCTCCTGGTCGTGCGTGACGTGCACGAAGGTCAGGCCCGTCTCGGCCTGGACCCGCTTGAGCTGCAGCTGCATCTGCCGACGCAGCCGCAGGTCGAGGGCGCCCAGCGGCTCGTCCAGCAGGAGCACCTCGGGCCGGTTGACCAGGGCCCGCGCCAGCGCCACGCGCTGCTGCTGGCCACCGCTGAGCCGGGAGGGGCGGCGGCTCGCCATACCGTCGAGCTCGACGAGGGCGAGCGCCTCGCGGGCCTGCTCGGCGGCCGCCGCGCGCGGGACCCCACGACGGCGCGGCCCGAAGGCCACGTTGTCGCCGACGCTGAGGTGCGGAAAGAGCGCGTAGGACTGGAACACCGTGTTGACCGGGCGCTCGTGGGCCCGCAGGTCGGTGACGTCCCGCTCCCCCAGCAGCACCCGCCCCGCGTCGGGGCGCTCGAGCCCCGCCACCATCCGCAGGGTCGTCGTCTTGCCGCACCCCGAGGGCCCCACGAGCGCGAAGAAGCTGCCCGCCGCCACGTGCAGGGACAGGTCGTCCACGACCACGTCCCGCCCGAAGCTCTTGGTGAGGCCGTCGAGCCTCAGGTCACCGGCAGTCACTGGCCCACCACCTGCGTCCACATCGCGGCGTACTCCTGCTCCTCGCGCGGGTCCAGGGCCCGGAACACGCTCGTCCGGCGCGCCAGGAATTCCGCCGTGGGAAAGATCAGCGGGTCCTCGACGCGCTCGGGGTCGACCTTTTCCATGGCCTTCTGAGCGCCGGCCACCGGGCAGATGTAGCCCACCCACGCAGCGACCTGCGCGGCGATCTCGGGCTGGTAGTACCAGTCGAGCAGCCGCTGGGCGTTGCGCCGGCGCGGCGAGGTGACCGGAACGACGGCGTTGTCGCTCCACAGCATCCCGCCGGACTCGGGGACGACGAAGGTCCACCGCTCGTTGCCGGTCTCGGCGCGCAGCGTCGCGATGTCGCCGCTCCACACCAGGCCGGCCAGCGCGTTGCCGCTCTGCAGGTCCTGGACGTAGGAGTTGCCGCGGATCCGCCGGATCTGGCCGTCGCGCAGCCGGCGGTCGACGACCTCGACGGCCGCGGCCAGCTCGTCGCGGGTGAAGGGCCTCGCCGGGTCGACGCCCTGGCTGCGCAGGATCACGCCGAGCGTGTCGCGCCATTCGCTCAGCCCGACGACCCGGCCCTTGAGGTCGGGACGCCACAGGTCCTCGACGGAACGGATCTCCTTGACCTTGCTCGCGTCGTAGCCGATCCCCGTCAGGCCGGACTGCCACGGCAACGAGTGCTGGCGCCCCGGGTCGAACGACGCGTCCATCAGCTCCGGCAGCACGTTGCCGGCGTGCGGCATCCGGATCAGCTCGAGCGGCTGGACCAGCTCCTGGTCGATGACGCGGTTGACCATCCAGTCCGACAGCACGACCAGGTCACGCCCGATGTCCTGACCGGCGCGCAGCTGCGGGGCGATCTTGTTGACGTAGAGGTCGTTGTCGTCGATCTCCTCGGCGTAGCTCGCCTGGATCCCGGTGGCCCGGACGAAGGCGTCGAGGGTCGGGAACCGCTTGGTGGACTCGTCCTGGTCGAGGTACTGCGTCCAGCTCGCGAACGCGACCCGGCGGTCGGTGGCCGAACGGTCCACCGGCAGCGCCCTGGTCGTCCGCGCGGCCGCGGGGGGCTCCGGCGGGGCGCAGGCCGCGAGCAGGCCGGCAGCCGCAGCCGAGCCGAGCAGGCTGCGGCGCGACAGCGCGCGGTCGGGCATCAGGCACGGACCTCCGGGGGCGGCCCAGGTGGGCGGAGACAAACCTGGGCAACGCTACCAGCGGTATGCCGGGGCCCGGCGCGCGGACGACGGACGTGAGAGGGCCGGTCGCCCTGCGGCGACCGGCCCTCACGACATACGGCGGGCGTGGTGCAGGCTCAGCCCTGGGGCCGGAGCACGGCCGTCAGGCTGTCGAGCACGCTGCGGTCCTCGATCGTCGACGGCACCTGCGCCTCCTGCCCGTCCGCGATCTGGCGCATGGTCTTGCGCAGGATCTTGCCGGAGCGCGTTTTGGGCAGACCGTCGACGATGTCGACCTGGTTGAGGGCGGCGACGGCGCCGACCTCCTCGCGGACGCGCTGGACCAGCTCCTTGCGGAGCGTCTCCTGGGCCTGCGGGGTCGACGCGTCGATGCCGGACTTGAGCATGACCAGCGCGCGGGGCACCTGGCCCTTGAACGAGTCGGCCACCCCGATGACCGCGCACTCCGCCACGGCGGGGTGACCGGCGAGCGCGGCCTCGATCGACCCGGTCGACAGGCGGTGGCCGGCGACGTTGAGCACGTCGTCGGTGCGGCCCATGACATAGAGGTAGCCGTCCTCGTCGATGTAGCCACCGTCGCCGGTCAGGTAGTAGCCGTGGTAGGCCGACAGGTAGCTCGAGACATAGCGGTCGTCGTCCTGCCACAGCGTCGGCAGGGTGCCGGGGGGCATGGGCAGCTTGATGACGATGGCGCCCTCGGTGCTGGCGGGGACCTCGTTGCCCTGGTCGTCGAGGACGCGCACGTCATACCCGCAGACCGCGGTCGACGGCGAGCCGGGCTTGATCGGCAGCTCCTCGATCCCCCGCGGGTTGGACGCGATCGGCCAGCCGGTCTCGGTCTGCCACCAGTTGTCGACGACGGGCTTGCCGGTGCGCTCGGTCGCCCAGTGGTAGGTGTCGGGGTCGAGCCGCTCGCCCGCGAGATAGATCGTGCGCAGGCTGGACGTGTCGTAGTCGGCGAAGAGCTTCGCCTCCGGGTCCTCCTTCTTGATCGCCCGGAAGGCCGTGGGCGCCGTGAACAGCGAGGCGACGCCGTAGTCCTGCACGACCCGCCAGAAGGCGCCGGCGTCGGGGGTGCCGATCGGCTTGCCCTCGTAGACGATCGTGGTCGCGCCCACCAGGAGCGGGGCGTAGACGATGTAGGAGTGCCCGACCACCCAGCCGACGTCGGAGGCGGTGAACATCGTGTCGCCCGCCTCGATGCCGTAGAGGTTGGGCATCGACCAGCGCAGGGCCACGGCGTAGCCGCCGCTGTCGCGCACGATCCCCTTGGGCTTCCCCGTCGTGCCGGAGGTGTAGAGGATGTAGAGCGGGTGGGACGACTCGACCGGCACGCACTCGGCGGGCTGCACGACCCCGGGGCGCATGACCTCGGCCCAGTCCAGGTCACGCTCCCCCATCTCGGCGGGCTGCTGCTCGCGCTGCAGGATGACGCAGCGGTCGGGCTTGTGCTCCGCGCGGCGGATCGCCTCGTCGAGGTAGGGCTTGTAGGCCACGACCCGCTTGGGCTCGATGCCGCAGCTCGCGCTGACGACGACCTTGGGGGCTGCGTCGTCGATGCGGGCGGCCAGCTCCTGGGGGGCGAAGCCACCGAACACGACCGAGTGGATGGCGCCGATGCGGGCGCACGCCAGCATCGCGACGACGGCCTCGGGGACCATCGGCATGTAGATGACGACCCGGTCGCCCTTGGTCACGCCGAGGTCGCGCAGCACGCCGGCGAAGCGGGACACCAGCTCGAGCAGCTCGGCGTAGGTGTAGCTCGCGCGGGCACCGGTGACCGGGCTGTCGTAGTGCAGGGCGGCCTGGTCGGCGCGGCCGTGGACCACGTGGCGGTCCAGCGCGTTGTAGCAGACGTTGAGCCAGCCGTCGGGGAACCACGTGTAGAACGGGGCCCGGCTCTCGTCGAGGACCTGCCTCGGCTTCGTGATCCAGTCGATGTCCTTGGCCGCCTCGGCCCAGAAGGCCTCGGGGTCCTGCCTGCTCGTCTCGTACGCCCTGGCGTAAGCACCCTTGCTCATGCCTCCATCCAACCCGCCGGGCCGGGCGACGGCCAGCGGGACACGGTGTGGCCTGGACGACAGGTAGGTCGAGCGCGGCGAGTGGTCGGTCCCGGTCGCGAGGCGAGGGACCGACCACTCGGGCCGTATGACGGGGCGGCCGGGCTAGGCCGGGCTGGCCGGGCTAGGCCGGACGAGCGGGACTCGGCCGGCGGGTCAGCAGCCGCCGAGGCGCAGGCCGCGCAGGACCTTGACCGGGGCGACGCCGCACCCGACCTGCGCGGTGCCGAGGTCAGCGACGCGCCAGCGGCCGGCCACCTTGCGCAGCAGCACGGTGGCGTCGTCGGTCTGGCCGCGCGTGGGGTGGACCGTCGCCCGCGCCCAGGTCGGGGCGCCGGGGGCGAGGCTGATGCGCTGGACGCGCCAGTCGGCGCGCTTCCAGCCCCGCAGCTGCTTGTCGTTGGCGATGGCGACGTAGATCTGGTGCACGGTGGCCCGCGTGACGACCGCCGAGCGGGCCCGGGTCGCCGAGACCTGGTGCGTCGCCGCGACCGGCTTGGCCGCCGGGGCAGAGGTGGGCGCAGCCAGGGCGGGTGCCGACAGGCTGAGCGTCAGGGTGAGGGCGGCGGTGGCGGTGGTGGCGATGAGGGAACGGCGGGACATGGCTGCGGGGGTCCTTCTGACGAGAGTGCTCTGGCGCGGTGCGCCAACGACATCATGCAGACGCCGCAGGAGGCTGGATGGTTGGCCCGTGTCCCCGAGAGTTCATCGCAGACGCGTCACGCATGATGACGGCATGGAGATCGAGGACCTGCCCACCCTCACGGCCCTGCTCGACGACGGCCACAGCCTGCACGGCGTGCGCGTCCAGGGCGTCGACCTCGACGCGTGCGCCGAGCGGCTCCTGGCCCGCTCGGACCTGCACGGGCTCGTCGTCCTCGGCGGCGCGATGGCACCGCCGCTCGTGCGTCACCTGGTCGGTGCCGGCGCGGTCGTGTTCCCCACCGTCCACGACTCCCCCGTCGACGTCTACCGCTCGCGTCTCTACTCCCCGGAGGAGCTGTATGCCGGGATCGCCCGGGGCTACGACGACACCCCGGACGCGCTGGCCTACGCCTGGTCGCAGGACGCGAGCCTCGTCGGTGACCCTTATGTCGCCGTGCTGCGCTCCCTGCACGACGACTCGATGGAGGACGCCCTCGACGACCTGCTGGCGGACCGGCGCGTCGTCGGGATCATGGGCGGGCACGGCGTCGACCGCGGGACCGCGCGCTATGCCGAGGCCGCGCACCTGGGGCGGGCGCTGGCGGCATACGGCCTGGTCGTCGCCACCGGCGGCGGGCCCGGCGCGATGGAGGCCGCCAACCTCGGCGCCGCGTGCCCGGACGACGCGACGCTGGAGGCTGCGCTGCGGCGGCTGGCCACGGTGCCGTCCTTCCGGCCGGAGGTGAGCCCCTGGGCCCGGGTGGCCCTGGAGGTACGCGACGGGTTCGGCGCCCCCGATGCGGTGACGAGCATCGGCATCCCGACGTGGTTCTACGGCCACGAGCCGCCCAACGCGTTCGCGCAGGCCATCGCCAAGTTCTTCTCCAACGCCCTGCGCGAGGACCTGCTGCTCGCCCGCTGCACGGCGGGGGTCGTCGTCCTCCCCGGCGCCGCGGGCACGGTGCAGGAGGTGTTCCAGCTGACGACGCGGCTCTACTACGCCGCCGAGGGCGAGACCGTGCCGCTGGTGCTGGTCGGGCGCGAGCACTGGACCCAGACCCTGCCGGTGTGGCCGTTGCTCCAGGCCCTCGGCCACGGCCGCGAGATGGGCGACCGGATCCACCTGGTCGACGACATCGCCGACGTCCCCGAGCTGCTCCGCGAGTCCAGCACCACGCCCCTGCGCTGAGGACCCCGCCCGTCGACAGAGTGGTCACATCCTCGACGTCTGCGCGTCGCTGGTGCGGGATCTGTGACCACTCTGCGCGGCGACCCATCGCCCGCTCGGGAGGGCTGGGACGGAACTCCTCGGGGTACGAACGACGTTGGACGACCTGGACCTGACCGCCGCCCCCTGCAAAGGACACCGCCCTGACCCCCCTCGCGCTCCTCGCCCAGCTCCCCTCGGCGGCCCCCGACAGTAGCGGGATCACCGGGTGGGCCGTCAGCCTCATGGAGACCCTCGGCGGACCCGGCGCCATGGTGGCGACGATCCTCGACAGCGTCTTCCCGCCGATCCCCAGCGAGCTCATCCTGCCGCTGGCGGGCTTCACCGCCTACCGCGGCGGCATGACGCTGGCGGGCGCGATCATCTGGAGCACCGTCGGATCCCTGATCGGCGCGCTCATCCTCTACTGGGCCGGCGCCGTCCTCGGCCGCGAGCGCGTCAACTCCATCGCCCGCAAGGTCCCCCTGGTCGACGTGCACGACATCGACAAGGGCTTCGAGTGGTTCGAGCGGCACGGGCGCACCGTCACGTTCTTCGGCCGGATGGTGCCGATGGTGCGCTCGATGGTGTCGATCCCGGCGGGCGTCGAGCGGATGCCGCTCGCGATCTTCTGCCTGCTCACGACGCTCGGCTCGCTCTGCTGGAACGCCGCGCTCATCCTCGGCGGCTACGCCCTGGGGTCGCAGTGGGCGCGCATCGAGGAGTGGGCCGGCTGGTTCCAGTACGCCGTGATCGCGTTCTTCGTCATCCTGATCGCGCGGTGGGTGCGGCAGAAGCTCAAGGGGCGCCGGACCCCCTGACCGTCAGGCCGTGGCCGCCGCCAGCTGGCCGCACGCCCCGTCGATGTCCTGCCCCCGCGTGTCACGCACGGTCGTGGAGATGCCGCGCCCGCGCAGCCGCTCCACGAACTGCTGCTCGACGCCCTTGCGGCTGGCCGTCCACCGGCTGCCCGGCGTGGGGTTGAGCGGGATGGGGTTGACGTGCACCCACCCGTTCCCTCGCGCGTTGAGCTTGTCGGCGAGCAGCTCGGCGCGCCAGGCCTGGTCGTTGATGTCCTTGATCAGGGCGTACTCGATCGACACGCGTCGCCCGGTGGTGTCGAAGTAGCGGCGCGCGGCGTCCAGCGCCTCGTCGACCTTCCACCGGGTGTTGATGGGGACCAGCTCGTCCCGCAGCTCGTCGTCGGGGGCGTGCAGCGACAATGCCAGGGTGACCGGGATGCCCTCGCCCGCGAGCTTGTCGATGCCGGGCACCAGCCCGACGGTGCTCATCGTGATCCCGCGCGCGCTCATCCCGAGACCTGCCGGGGCGGGCTCCACGAGACGCCGGATCGCGCCGATCGAGGCCTTGTAGTTGGCCAGTGCCTCGCCCATCCCCATGAACACCACGTTGGACACGCGCAGCGGCCCCTGGTCGCCCTCGGGCATCGGGCCGAGCTCGCCGGCCCGCAGCGCACGGGCAGCGCTCACGACCTGCTCCACGATCTCGGCGGTGCTCATGTTGCGCTGCAGCCCACCCTGGCCGGTGGCGCAGAACGGGCAGTTCATGCCGCAGCCGGCCTGGCTCGAGATGCAGATCGTCGCCCGGCCGGGATAGCGCATGACGACGGACTCGACGAGGGCCCCGTCGTGCAGCCGCCACACCTTCTTGTGCGTCGCTCCCCCGTCGGCGACCCGCGTCGTGATGGGGGTGAGCAGCTGCGGCAGCGCCTGCGCGACCAGCTCGGCGCGCTGGGCCTTGGGCAGGTCCGGCATGTCCTCGGGGTCCGTCACCAGCCGGTCGAAGTAGTGCACGCTCAGCTGCTTGGCCCGGAAGCCCTGCTGCCCAAGCTCGGTCACGAACGCCTTGCGCTCGTCGAGCGCGAAGTCGGCCAGGTGGGCCGGCGGCTTGCCGCGGCGCGGCGCGGAGAAGGTCAGCTGGCCCGGCACCGGACGGGTCGTCGGCGTGGGCAGGTCCTGCGGCTGGGAGTCACTCATCGCTCACCATTGTCTCAGGTATGACGCCCCGCCCGCCCCCACGCGTGGTGACGCCCTTCGCGCGGCCGTGCCGGCAGCTCAGACCGCCGCGGGCACGAGATAGGTGATGACCAGCCAGGCCATCGGCGCGGTGAGCAGCAACGAGTCCAGCCGGTCCATGATGCCGCCGTGCCCCGGGAGGATGTGGCCCATGTCCTTGATGCCGAGGTCACGCTTGATGACCGACTCGCACAGGTCCCCGACCGTCGCGGTGACGCAGGCCGCCGCGCCCAGCAGCACACCGGTCCACCAGGGGGCGTGGAGCAGCCAGGACGTGCAGATGGCCCCCACCAGCATGCAGGTGACCATCGAGCCGGCGAACCCCTCCCAGGACTTCTTGGGCGAGATGGACGGCGCCATGGGGTGCTTGCCCTTGAGCACGCCGACCGCGTAGCCGCCGATGTCGGAGAACACCGTGACCGCGATGAAGGTCACCACCCGCAGCTCCCCGTCGGGCTGGGCGAGCAGCATGATGCAGAAGCTGGCGAGCAGCGGCACGTAGGCCAGGGTCAGCACGCCTCCGGAGACGTCCCGCATCGCGTCGGCCACGCCCTGCAGGGAACGCCATACGAGCAGGGCCAGGACCGCCAGCGTGAAGGCGAGGGTGAGCGGCCGGGGTCCACCCCAGTAGGCGCTGGCGAGCATCGCGACGCCACCCACCATCGTCGGCACCAGCGGCACCTGCACCCGGCCGTGGCGGACCGCCTGCACGACCTCCCACATCCCGATGACGATCGCCGCCGTCACGAGCGCCAGGAAGGCCTCCGGCCGCCACGCCAACGACCCGATGATGAGGGCACCCAGACCCACGCCGACCCCGATGGCGGCGGGGAGGTTGCGCCCGGCCTTGCCGGGGCTCTTGGACCGACGGGCCACGTCGAGGGCCCGCTGGATCCGTCGGTGGACCCGCGAGCCCTCGAGGGCCGGCGGCATGTCAGGTGTGGGCACGGTGTCCTTCGCGTCGGTCGCTCAGACGTCGAGCAGCTCGGCTTCCTTGCCCTTGAGCAGGGTGTCGATCTGGTCGGTCAGCTTCTTGGTCAGGGTGTCCAGCTCCTTCTCGGCGCGGGTGCCCTCGTCCTCGCCGACGTCGCCGTCCTTGACGAGCTTGTCGATCTGGTCCTTGGCGCTGCGTCGGACGTTGCGGATCGAGACCTTGCCGTGCTCGCCCTTCTCCCGGGCCAGCTTGATGTACTCCTTGCGGCGCTCCTGCGTCAGCTCCGGCAGGTTGATGCGCAGCACGCCGCCGTCGTTGTTGGGGTTGACGCCCAGGTTGGAGGAGCGCAGCGCCTTCTCGATCTCGTGGGTCGCGCCCTTGTCGAACGGCGTGATCAGGATCATCCGCGCCTCGGGCACCTGGAAGGACGCGAGCTGCTGCAGCGGCGTCGCGGCGCCGTAGTAGTCGACCATGATCTTGTGGAACAGCGCGGGGTTGGCCCGCCCGGTGCGGATGGACGCGAAGTCCTCCTTGGCCACCTCGACGGCCTTGTCCATCTTGTCCTCGGCCTCGAGCAGGATGTCGTCGATCATGGGGTGCCTCCATCGTCCGTATGGCGAAAATCGTCGGGGTCTGACGCTACGAGCCCGGTGCTGCAGGGCACGACCGGGGCTCGCGGCGGTCGGCAGGCGAGCTGCTCAGGCGGTGACCACCGTCCCGATCTTCTCACCACGCACGGCGGCGGCGACGTTGCCGTCGCCCTCCATGCCGAAGACGATCATCGGGAGCTTGTTGTCCATGCATAGGCTGAACGCGGCGGCGTCGACGACCTTGAGCCCCCGCGCGAGGGCCTCGGCGTAGGTCAGGCTGTCGTAGCGCTTGGCGGCCGGGTTGGTCTTGGGGTCGGCGTCGTAGACCCCGTCGACGCCGTTCTTGGCGATCAGCACGGCGTCGCACTTGGTCTCGAGGGCACGCTGGGCGCTGACGGTGTCCGTCGAGAAGTAGGGCATGCCGGCGCCGGCGCCGAAGATGACCACGCGACCCTTGTCCATGTGGCGCATGGCGCGGCGCGGGATGTAGGGCTCGGCCACCTGGGTCATCTCGATCGCGGACTGCACGCGCGTCTCAACCCCTTCCTTCTCCAGGAAGTCCTGCAGCGCCAGGCAGTTCATCACGGTGCCGAGCATGCCGATGTAGTCGGCGCGGGCCCGGTCCATGCCCTTGTCCTGCAGCTGGGCCCCGCGGAAGAAGTTGCCGCCGCCGATGACCACGCAGACCTGGACCTGGCTCTTCACGGCCTCGGCGATCTGCCGGGCGATCCCCCGCACGACCTCCGGGTCCAGCCCCACCTTGCCCCCTCCGAAGACCTCGCCGGACAGCTTGAGCAGCACCCGCTGGTAGCCACGGTTGTCGGGGGTCTCGGTCATCGTGCGGCTCCTTGCCAGGTGGGCGGGTGATCGGTCGGCCGACCGCCGCACAGTCTGTCACACGGCGGCACCCTCCTGGCGACCCGGCAGCCGTCGGTCGGCCACGTCGTCCGGAGGCTGGGACACGACCGAGCCCAGGCCACCGTGAGGTGGGCGGGACGCGACCGGGCCCGGTCCACCGTGAGGTGGACCGGGCCCGGTGCGGTGCGCCCAGGGGCGCGGGGATCAGCTGCCGACGCGGAAGCGGGCGAAGGCGGTGGCCTTGGCGCCGCCCTCCTCCAGGACCTTGCCGACGGTCTTCTTGGCGTCCTTCGCGAACGGCTGCTCGAGCAGGACCTGCTCCTTGAAGAAGCCGTTGACGCGACCCTCGACGATCCGGGGGAGCGCAGCCTCGGGCTTGCCCTCCTCCTTGGCCGTCTCCTCGGCGATGCGACGCTCGTTGGCGACCGTCTGCTCGTCGATGTCGTCACGGGTGAGGACGCTCGGCGCGAACGCCGCGATGTGCAGCGCGACGTCGTGCGCGACCTGCTCGTCGCCGCCCTCGGTGGCGATCAGGACACCGATCTGCGCGGGCAGGTCGGGGCTGGTCTTGTGCAGGTAGGACGTGACCTTGTCGCCCTCGAGGCGGGCCACGCGCTTGACCTCGATCTTCTCGCCGATGGTGGCGTTGGCCTCGTCGAGCAGCTCCTTGACGGACTTGCCGTCGACCTCGTGGGCGAGGAGCGTCTCGGCGTCGCCGGCCTGGGAGTCGACCGCGGCTTGGAGCACGGTGTCGGCCAGCTGACCGAACTTGTCCCCCTTGGCGACGAAGTCGGTCTCGCACAGGACCTCGACCAGGGTGCCGACGCCACCGTCGACCTTGGCGCGGACCAGACCGTTGGAGGTGGAGCGGCCCTCGCGCTTGGTGACGCCCTTGAGACCCTTGACGCGCAGGATCTCGGTGGCCTTGGCCTGGTCGCCGTCGGCCTCGTCGAGTGCCTTCTTGACGTCGAGCATGCCGGCGCCGGTCTTCTCGCGGAGCGCCTTGATGTCGGATGCGGTGTAGTTAGCCATGTGTCGTAGCTACTTTCTACGCGGGTTCGAAGTGGTGGTTGACGCGATCGCTGAGGAGGCTCAGGCCTGCTCGGCGGCGGGCGTGGCCGGCTCGGTCGCCTCGACGGCAGGGGCAGCCTGCTCGACCCCCTCCGGCGCGGAGGCGACCTGCTCGGTGACGTCGGCGGGCTGGGTGCCCTCGGCGGCGGGGGTCTCGGCCTGCTCGGTCGCCTCGGCAGGAGCGTCGGACTTGGCGGCCTCGGCGTAGAGCTCGCGCTCCCACTCGGCCAGCGGCTCGGCCTCGGTGGCGCCCTCGGTGGAGCGACCGGACGAGCGGGACACGAGGCCCTCGGCCACGGCGTCGGCGATCACGCGGGTCAGCAGGGTGACCGAGCGGATGGCGTCGTCGTTGCCCGGGATCTTGTAGTCGACCTCGTCGGGGTCGCAGTTGGTGTCGAGGATCGCGATGACGGGCAGACCCAGCTTGCGGGCCTCGTCCACCGCGAGGTGCTCCTTCTTGGTGTCGACGATCCACACGGCCGAGGGGACCTTGGCCATGTTGCGGATGCCGCCGAGGGTCTTCTCGAGCTTGTCCTTCTCGCGCTTGAGGACGAGGAGCTCCTTCTTGGTGCGACCGGAGCCGGCCACGTCGTCGAAGTCGATCTCCTCGAGCTCCTTGAGGCGCGAGAGGCGCTTGGAGACGGTGTTGAAGTTGGTGAGCATGCCACCGAGCCAGCGGTGGTTGACGTAGGGCATGCCCACGCGGGTCGCCTGCTCGGCGACGGGCTCCTGCGCCTGCTTCTTGGTGCCGACGAACAGCACGCTGCCGCCGTGGGCGACGGTGGCCTTGACGAACTCGAAGGCGTCGTTGATGTAGGTCAGCGACTGCTGCAGGTCGATGATGTAGATGCCGTTGCGCTCGGTGAGGATGAAGCGCTTCATCTTGGGGTTCCAGCGACGGGTCTGGTGCCCGAAGTGGACGCCGCTCTCGAGGAGCTGGCGCATGGTGACGACGGCCATGCCGAGGTCCTTCTCTCTGTCGTTGTCAGTTACCCACGGTCGCGCGGCGGGTGCCACGGCCGTGCCTGGCGCCTGCGTACGCACCCCGCCGACCAGGGGGTCGGACTGCCGTGGTGCGCCCCGGACTGCATCGAGATCGACTCGTCCGGCGAGAAGGCGCGCGAATTCGGGATCGGTGCTCCCGGCCGAGGCCAGGCACACGTCACCCGTCCTGCCATCCTACGTGGAGGGGTTCACCGCGGCCTAATCCCCACCGGCACGCCCCGCCGGGGCGCCAGCACGGCGTCACGGCGGCACGGGGGGTCGGCTACCGTCGCCCCATGCCTCGCACCCCCGGCCACCCCGCGCTGACGCCGTTCGGCACCACCGTCTTCGCCGAGATGACCGCGCTCGCCCAGCAGCACGACGCGGTCAACCTCGGGCAGGGCTTCCCGGACTCGGACGGTCCGCCCGAGATGCTCGAGGCCGCCTGCCGCGCGATCCACGACGGCCTCAACCAGTACCCCCCGGGTCCCGGCATGCCGGTGCTTCGCGAGGCGATCGCCGAGCACCAGTCCCGCTTCTACGGGCTGACGGTCGACCCGGGCTCCGAGGTGCAGGTCACGGTCGGTGCCACCGAGGCCATCGCGTCGACCATCCTGGCCCTGGTGCGTCCCTGCGACGAGGTGGTCGTGCTGGAGCCCTACTACGACAGCTATGCCGCCACGATCGCGCTGGCGGGCGGGGTCCGTCGCACGAGCATCCTGCGCTTCCCCGACTTCGCCGTCGACGAGGCCTCCCTGCGGGCCGCGTTCTCCGAGCGCACCAGCGTGGTCCTCCTCAACAGCCCCCACAACCCCACCGGCCGGGTCCTCTCGCGGGCCGACCTGGAGCTCGTGGCCGAGCTCGCCCGGGAGCACGACGCGTGGGTCGTGTGCGACGAGGTCTACGAGCACCTGACCTTCGACGGGGTCGAGCACGTGCCCATGGCCACCCTCCCGGGGATGCGCGATCGCACCGTCACGATCTCGTCGGCCGGCAAGACCTTCTCCGCCACCGGGTGGAAGGTGGGCTGGCTCACCGGCCCCGCGCACGTCGTCGCCGCCGTGCGGCAGATCAAGCAGTTCACGACCTTCGCCCACTCCGGACCGTTCCAGGTCGGTGTGGCGACCGCCCTGGCCCTGCCCACCGAGCGGTATGCCGAGCTGGCGTCCACCCTGCAGACCCGGCGCGACCTGCTCGTCGACGGGCTGTGCTCGGCCGGGCTGGACGTGAGCGTCCCGGCGGGCACCTACTTCGCGGTGGCGGACGTCGCTCCGCTCGGGGGGACCGACGCCATGGCGTTCTGCCGCCGGATGCCCGAGGAGCTGGGCGTCGCCGGTGTGCCCGTCGCCGCGTTCCACGACGACACCGAGGCCGCGCGGTCCCTCGTGCGCTTCGCGTTCTGCAAGCAGGAGGGCGTGCTGCGCGAGGCCGCCCGACGCCTGACCAGGCGAGTCCCCGTCGACCGTCCCTGACTGGTCGGCCTCCCCCGTCGTCCACAGCCACGCGCGACGGCGCGAGGATCCGCGTGCTCGTCCACAGGTGCACGGCCGGTCCTTGCCCGCGCCGGACCAGCACCCCAGTCTCGGCCGTATGCCGATCGCCCGCCCCCTCCCGACCGCCCTGGTCGCGCTGTCCGCCGCCTCGGTGGCCGCCGCGATCCTCGTCGCCGCTCCCGCCCCTGAGGTCCCCGCCACCGGACGTGCCCAGGTCTCGGCTGCGGCGCGGACCCACACCCGAGCCGCACCCGTGGCATCAGCGGCGCACCTCTCCGCAAGGACGTCGACGCCCTCGGCGGCACCTCCACCCGCGCCGTCACGGGGTCAGGCCCTCCCCCGGTCCGCGGCGCCGCGCGCGCCAGGACGGTGGACCGCACCCGTGCGGCCGCTGCGCGTGGTGGCGAGGTTCACCGCTCCCCCGCAACCGTGGGCCCGGGGTCATCGCGGGGTCGACCTGGCGGCCGGACCCGGCGCCGTGATCGTCGCCCCGGCCGACGGGGTGGTCGCGTTCGCCGGGATGGTGGCGGGCAGGCCTGTGCTGTCCGTCGACCATGCCGGCGGGCTGCGCAGCACCTACGAACCCGTCGTGACGCGCGTGGCGGTCGGCGACCGGGTCACGCAGGGACAGATGATCGGGGTGCTCGCCGACGGGCCCGGCCACTGCTCGTCATCGTGCCTGCACTGGGGAGCCCGGCGCGGCGACGTCTACGTCGACCCGCTCTCGCTGATCGACCGTCCCCCGCTCGTCCTGCTGCCGCTGCGCTGATCCGTCCACGAGAGCCATCAGTCCCGCGCCACAGGGCGAGGCGACCTGCGTCAGGCGCGCGGGTGGGCCTGACGGTAGGCCGTGCGCAGCCGGTCCACCGACACGTGCGTGTAGATCTGGGTCGTCGCCAGGCTGGAGTGCCCCAGCAGCTCCTGCACCACGCGCAGGTCAGCACCGCCGTCGAGCAGGTGCGTCGCGGCGCTGTGCCGCAGGCCGTGGGGCCCGAGGTCGGGGGCGTCGGGCACCTGTGCCAGCAGGCGGTGGACGACCTCCCGCACCTGGCGGGGGTCGACCCGCCCACCTCGTCGACCCAGCAGGAGGGCCGGGCCGCTCGCCGGCGTGACGAGCCGCGGTCGTCCGCGCGCCAGCCAGGTGTCGACGGCGCGCTGTGCCGGCACGCCGTACGGCACCGTCCGCTCCTTGTCACCCTTGCCCAGCACCCGCAGCGTCCTCGTGGAAGCGTCGACGTCGTCGAGGTCGAGACCCACCAGCTCGCTCACGCGGATGCCGCTGGCATAGAGCAGCTCCACCATGGCGGCGTCCCGCAACGACAGCGGATCGACCTCGCCCCGAGCCTCGTCGTCGGCGGCGCTCGTGGCCCGTCCGGCGCTCGTGGGCCGTCCTCCGCTCGTCCGGTGGGTCCCGTCGGCCGCGGCCCGGAGGAGCGCGTCCGCCTGAGCGTGGTCGAGGACTCCTGGCAGCGTCCGGGAGCGCCGCGGAGACGCGAGCCTGGCCGCCGGGTCGCGGGGCAGGTGACCGCGTCGGGTGGCCCAGGCATAGAACGAGCGCACCGCCGCGGACCTGCGGGCCACGGTCGCGCGGGCCGCACCCTGGGTGCCCTGCCTGGCCAGCCAGGAGCGCAGGTCCGTCAGCTCGAGGTCGGTCAGGTCCTCGGCGCCCTGCTCGCGCGCGTACGAACGCAGCGCGCACAGGTCGCCGACATAGGCCCGGACCGTGTGCTCGGACCGTCCGCGCTCCACCCGCAGGTGCTGCGCGAACTGCTCGATCGGGTCCTCGGCCACCCGGTCACGGTCCCAAACGCTGAGGTCAGGGGCAAGGACCGCCGGACGGACGCGCCGGGCGCCGGCGCGCCTCAGCGCCGAGGCGGTAGCCGCCGTCACGCGTCTCGGCCAGCCCCAGCGTGACGAGCCGGCCCAGCGAGGCTCGGGTCTCGGGCACCGTCAGCGACGCGGCCAGCGCGATCGACTCCAACCTGGCCAGGTTGCGGACCGGCAGGGCAGATCGGACCTTGGCGTCCGCATCGCCCAGGAGGTCGAGCTCCTGGACCTGTGCACGACGTTCTGGTGCCAGGTCGGTCCCCATGCGACCGCAGAGCTCGGCCACCTCGGCCGCGTCCGTGACGAGCTCGGCCACGCCGTCGCGCACCGCCTGGTGGCACCCGGCACTGGTCATGCTCGTCACGGGTCCGGGCACCACCGCGACCGGCCGGACGAGCTCGGCTGCGGCCCGCATGGTGCTCAGCGCTCCGCTGCGGTAGCCGGCCTCGACGACCACGGTCCCCTGGCTCAGGGCGGCGATGAGACGGTTGCGCAGCAGGAACCGGGAGCGCGTCGGGGCGCATCCCGGAGCCACCTCGCTCACCACGGCTCCCGTCTCGGCGACGCGGGCGATGAGGCGCTCGTGCGCCGCGGGATAGGGGCGTTCGACGCCCCCGGCGAGCACGGCCACGGTCTCCCCGTCCTCGGCCAGGGCACCTCGGTGAGCCGCCGCGTCGATCCCGAACGCCGCTCCCGACACGACGGCGAACCCGCGCTGGGCCAGACCGGCCCCGAGGTCGGCGGCCACCCGCTGGCCGTACTCCGTCGCCGCGCGGGAACCCACGACCGACACGCTGCGCTCCATGGCCTCGGCCAGCTGGACGGGTCCGCGCACCCACAGGCAGTAGGGGCGCTTGGGGGGCTCGAGGTCGTCGAGGCCGGGCGGCCACTCCTCGTCCGCCGGGACGAGGAGGCGCGCGCCGCAGCGCTGGGCCAGCGCCAGGTCGCGCCCCGGCTCCGCCGCCACCAGTCGGTCGCGCAAGGCGTCGTGGCGGGCGATGCCGTCCCCAGGCAGCAGGTGCAGGGCCGTCACGGGATCGTGCTTCTGGAGCAGCGCCGCCACGCGCGCGTCGGCGGGTTCCGCGATGCGGCTCCACAGGGCGCGGGCCGATCGTTCGTCGCGGGGCAGCTCGTCGGGCCTCATGCCGCCACCTCCGCAGCACCGCGCAGCGTCAGCGCCTGGTCGATGTCGTCCTTGGTCGGGCTCGCGTGCCCCGCCAGATCCGCCAGCGTCCACGCCACCCGGGTCACCCGGTCGTAGCCGCGCAGCGTGACCCCGCCCCGGTCCAGGGTCCGGTCGAGCAGCTGCGTCGCTCGGCGGGAGGGGCGCAGCGGGCCGCGTCGCAACCGCCCGGGCGGCACCTCGCCGTTGAGCGACCAGCGCTCTCCCGCATAGCGTTCCACCGCCACGGCCCGGGCCGTCGCGACACGTGAGGCCACGACGGCGCTCGTCTCCGGGTCGGCCTCGACGAGCTCGAGCCGCGAGACCGCCGGCACCGAGAGCTGCAGGTCGATGCGGTCCAGCAGCGGCCCGGCCAGCCGACCCAGGTAGCCACGGCGCTGGTTGACGGTGCAGGTGCAGCCGAGGCCCTTGCCGACGGCGCGTCCGCACGGGCACGGGTTGGCCGCGAGCACCAGCTGGAAGCGGGCGGGAAAGGTCAGCATCCGGTCGGTGCGACCGATCGTCACCGTCCCGGACTCCAGCGGCTGGCGCAGCGAGTTGAGGACGTGGGAGGCGAACTCCGGCGCCTCGTCCAGGAAGAGGACACCGCGATGGGCAGCGGTGACCGCACCCGGCGAGGGACGGCCGGAGCCGCCTCCCACCATCGCCGACATGGTCACGCCGTGATGCATGGCGACATAGGGCGGCCGTCGCACCAGTCCGAGCGGGGCCGCCTCGTTGCTCATGACCGACGCGATCGACGTGACCTCGAGAGCCTGGTCGTCCGGCAGGGGTGGCAGCAGCCCCGGCAGCCGCTCGGCGAGCATCGTCTTGCCCGCCCCGGGCGGACCGCTGAGGAAGAGGTGGTGACCGCCGGCCGCGGCCACCTCCAGCGCGAACCGCCCCTCGGCCTGCCCCGCCACGTCGACGAGGTCGAGCTCGTCCGACGGCGGCTGGTCCGTCGGCCCCTCGAGCTCGTGCTGCAGGAGCAGCTCGCCACGGTGGAAGGCCACGACCTCGGCCAGGTGGTGGACGCCGAGCACCTGGGCGCCGTCGACCAGTCGCGCCTCGCGGACGTTGACGGCGGGCACGATGATCCGGCGGTGCCCCGCCTCGACCGCTGCGCGCACGCAGGGCAGCACGCCGCGCACTCCCTTGACCGCCCCGTCCAGCGACAGCTCGCCGAGGTGGACCACGCCTCGGACGCTCGGCGGGACCTCCTGCGCCGCGGCGAGAAGCGCCACGACCATGGGCAGGTCGAAGGCGCTGCCGGCCTTGGGCATCCATGCCGGTGACAGGTTGACCGTCAAGCGCCGTGACGGCAGGGGTACGCCGGCGTTGCTCGCGGCCGCCCGGATGCGGTCGCGGGCCTCGCCTACCGTGGTGTCCGCCAGGCCGGTGACCGTGAAGGCGGGCAGCCCCAGGCTGACGTCGGCCTCGACGTCGACGACGGCTCCCTCGAGCCCCGACAGCGTGACGCCCCTGGTCAGTCCCGTGCTCATGACAGCACCCCCACGACGTGCTCGACCTCCGGCGCACCCGCGCGGGGCACCAGCACCCCGACGACGTCCACCCGCACGTGCGGGGACGTCACGTCGGGGTGCTCCTGGAGCCAGCGCACGGCGAGCCGGCGCAGCCGCATCGCCTTGCGGTGGGTCACCTGCTCGAGCGGGCTGCCGAAGGTCACGCTGGTGCGCGTCTTGACCTCGCACACCACGAGGGTGGGAGGCACCGTCGGCGCCACCGCCACGACGTCGATCTCACCCTGGTCGCACCGCCAGTTGCGGTCGACGATCGTCAGCCCCGCCGCCTCCAGGTGGCGCGCGGCCACCCGCTCGCCGTAGTCCCCGACGGCCCGATGCCTCGCCGGGCCAGATCCACATGCCATGGCCACACCTCACGCTCCCGCGCGGTCACCCTGACCGCACGGGACCCAGACTGCTCCCGTCGAGCAGGCCGAGACCTGGCCGACGAACGCCCTGTGGACGAGGGCGACGGGAACGCGGCGACCTGTGGACAGACCCCGACGAACGCGAGGTCCGGGACCGTCAGGACGGGAAGCCGGGATCCTTGGCGAGGTCGAGGTCGGACTTGGCGAGCTCCTCGACGTTGACGTCCTTGAAGGTCACGACCCGGACGTTCTTGACGAACCGGGCGGGCCGGTAGACGTCCCACACCCAGGCGTCGGACATCGTCACGTCGAAGTACACCTCGCCGCCGTCGCTGCGCACCCGCACGTCGACGGAGTTGCACAGGTAGAACCGTCGCTCGGTCTCCACGACGTGGGAGAACAGCCCCACGACGTCGCGGTACTCCCGGTAGAGCGCGAGCTCCATCTCGGTCTCGTACCGCTCGAGGTCCTCTGCGCTCATCGCTCCTGCACTCCCTGCTCAGCTGCTGCGACGCCGACGGCGTCCGCGGTCGTCCCATCATCACCCAACACCCGCTGCAGGGGCAGCCGCCACGACCGGCGGTGGTGGACGCAGGGCCCCAGGCGGGACAGGGCGTCGAGGTGCCCCGGGGCGGCATACCCCTTGTTGATCGCGAAGCCGTAGGCGTCGTCGACGTCGTCCTGCTCGGCCAGCCGGACCATGAGGCCGTCGCGCTCGACCTTGGCGAGCACGCTCGCCGCCGCCACCGAGGAGCAGCGCAGGTCGGCCTTGATCATCGTGTGGACGGGGATCAGGTCATCGTCGAGCGCGCCGAGCAGACCCACGCGGTCCGGCTCGGTGAACCAGTCGTGGTTGCCGTCGAGCAGCACCAAGGAGGGCACGAGCCCATCGGCGCAGGCCGCCTCCATCGCGCGCCGTCCTGCGAGGCGCAGCGCCCCCATGATCCCGACCTCGTCGATCTCCTGCGGGGTGGCGTGCCCCACGCCGTATGCCGGCGCCCACCGCCTCAGCCGGGGCACCAGCCTCTCGCGGGCCGCGGGCGTCAGCAGCTTGGAGTCCCGCACCCCCGTGGGTGCGGAGCCGACGGACAGATCGATCAGCACGACCCCCACGGACACGGGTCCGGCCAGGGCTCCCCGGCCCACCTCGTCCATCGACGCGATGACCTGCCGCCCCTCCGGCAGTCCCCGCTGCAGGGCCCGCTCGACGCGCAGGCTGGGCCGCCGCGAGGTCGCCGTGGCGGGGGGTGTCACGGCGAGTCGGGCACGGCCGAGTACACGCTCGTCGGCTGGCCGAGCCAGGTCATCTCGGAGAACGGCCACACCACGGCGACGGCCCGCCCGACGACGTCGTCGATCGGCACGGATCCGGTGCTGCCGTCCCGGCTGGGGTCGTGGTAGCGGGAGTCGCCCGAGTCGCTGCGGTGGTCGCCCATCACCCAGAGCCGGCCCTCCGGGACGGTGATGTCGAAGGGATCGACGCTGGGGGCGTCGCCGGGCTTGAGATAGCTCTCGGAGATCGCGGCGCCGTTGACCGTGAGCTTGCCGTCCTCGGTGCAGCACCTCACCTTGTCCCCTGGCAGGCCGATCACGCGCTTGATCAGGTGGCTGTCGGAGTCGTTGGGGAGCAGCCCCACGAAGACGAAGGTCTCGTGCAGCACGTTGGCGACGCCGGACCGCTGGGCCGTCGGTGCCTGCACCAGCCAGCGGCCGGTGTCCTCGAACACGACGATGTCGCCCCGCTCCAGCTCGAACGGCCTGGGCGTCAGCTTGGACACGACCACCCGGTCGCCTTCGACCAGGGTGTCCTCCATCGAGCCGGACGGGATGAAGAACGCCTGCATCAGCCAGGTCTTGACGGCCAGGGACAGGATGAGGGCCAGACCGACCACGATCACGAACTCGCGCACCGCGTGCATGAGGTGGGAGCCGGCGCTGGGGCTCCTCGTCGCACCTGCGCCGCGGGACTCGCCGGGCTCTCCCGACTCGCGCCCCTCGGCGCCGTCGCGTGGCTCCCCCGGGTCGCCTCCCGGCGTCGGGTCCTCGTGCACGTCACGCGCGTCGGTCATCGGGTTCCTCCAGGGTCATCAGGTCGGGTCGGGCGGCCACGGCTCGCCACTGGCCGGGCGGCCACAGCACGCGGGTCACCCGACCGGTGACGTCACGCTCGGGAACGAGCCCGCCGCCGGGTGAGCCCAGCCTCGACCGTGAGTCGGCCGAACGGCTGCGGTGGTCACCCAGCACCCACAGTCTGCCTGGCGGCACCACCACGTCGAAGCTCACCTCGCTGGGTGTGTCGCCGGGGTGCAGGTAGGGCTCCTCCACGGGGCGGCCGTCGACGGTGACCCGCCCCTGGTCGTCGCAGCAGCGCACGTGGTCGCCGCCCACGCCCACCACCCGCTTGACCACGTGGTGGCCGGGCGAGGCGCCGAGCGCGCGGCCGAGCACCTGGATCGCGAGCGGTCGGTCGTCCACGGTGCCGAAGGTGCGGGTGCCGTCGAAGACGATCACGTCCCCGCGGTCCACCGCACCTGCTCGCTTGTCCACGAGGATCCGCTCGCCGGGGCGCAGCAGCGGCTCCATCGAGTCGCTCGGCACGACGAACCAGTCGACGACCCAGGTCCGGGCGGCGACGAGCGCCACCCAGGCGAGCAGCACGGCGACGAGGAGGCGCCGGGCCCGACGAGAGATGCCGACCGCGACCGAGGTGTCGGTCGTGGTCGGCATCGTCGTCCGGGGGTGCACCCGCGGCAGCCTAGTGGCCGCGGCTGTGCGCTCTCGCCCGGCCTGCGGCGACAAGGGTCAGCGCTTGCCCGTGGTGTCGCGCTTCTCCTTGATCTTGGCGGCCTTGCCGCGCAGGTCGCGCAGGTAGTACAGCTTGGCGCGACGCACGTCGCCGCGGGTCATGACCTCGATCCGGTCGATGACCGGGGTGTGCAGCGGGAAGGTGCGCTCCACGCCGACGCCGAAGGAGATCTTGCGGACGGTGAAGGTCTCACCGATGCCGCCGCCGGAGCGACGGATCACGACGCCCTGGAAGACCTGGACACGGGAGCGGGTGCCCTCGATGACCTTGACGTGGACCTTGAGGGTGTCTCCGGCGCGGAACGCGGGGACGTCGTCGCGCAGGCTCGCGGCGTCGAACTCAGCCAGCTTCTTCATGCGATGTCGCTTTCTCGTGGGGCCGCCACAGGTCGTCCCACCGTCGGCTGCACCCTGGGTCGGGTGCAGACAGGTGTCGTATGACGTCCCCGGCTGCCGCGTCCCTGTCATCAGACAGGTCCTCCCCCTGTGGCAGGGGCATGGTTGATCGCCGCGAGACGCAAGGCACGATTCTGCCAGACCAGGGTCCCTGACCCCAACTCGGGCGGTCGACGGCGTCCCGAGGCGTCCCCGAGGCGGCGCCGGCCCGGTGCGCGCGAGCGCGGGTGGAGCGCGGCGGACCCAGGAGCACGATGCGGTCAGGAGCGCCGCAGGCGCTTCTCGAGCTCCACGGTGCCTGGGACCCCCTGCCGGGCCTCGCGCACCGGGCGGTACCCCGCCTTGCGGTAGAGGCGCTGGTTGCGCTCGCTGCGCGCCCCCGTGAGCAGCCACGCCCGGGTGGCCTCGGGCGGCGCCTGGCGCTCGACGTGGGCGAGCAGCTGCCGGCCCATCCCCTGCCCCACGAGGTCCGGGGCGACCATGAGCCGACCGACCTCCCAGGTGTCGCCGTCGACGAGCCGGCCGCGCACCGACGCCACCAGCCGGCCCTCGCCGCGAGCGCCGTCGCGGACCACCCAGGTGCGCCACCCGTCGATCCCGCTCCGGGCCTGCGCCAGCGTCTCCACGAGCGGGGGGATGTCGGGCGCCTCGTTGACCCGGCCCTCGTCCACCCAGCAGGCCCGGGTGAGGGTCCACAGCTCGGGGACGTCGGCCGGGGTCGCCAGGCGGATCGGCAGCTCCTCGCCACCGGCGAGGGTGGCCGATGACGGCAGCAGGTCGGGGCGCCGCGCGGCGGTCCGCTCGAGGCGCTGCCGGTGGCGCCAGGTCGCGATCGCGCCGTGGTCGCCCGACAGGAGCACCGGCGGCACCTCGCGCCCCCGCCAGGAGGCGGGCTTGGTGTAGACGGGGTACTCGAGCAGGCCGTCCTCGTGGGACTCCTCGACGAGCGACGCGGCGTTGCCCACGACCCCGGGCAGCAGCCGGGCCACCGCCTCGGTGATGGTGAGGACGGCGACCTCGCCACCGTTGAGCACGTAGTCGCCAAGGGACACGACGCGGACCCGGCCGTCGAGCGCCTCCTGCGCGTGCTCGTAGACGCGCTCGTCGATCCCCTCGTAGCGTCCGCAGGCGAAGGCCAGCCACGGCTCGCCCGCCAGCTCGTGGGCCATCGCCTGGTCGAAGCGCCGACCGCCGGGACCCGGCACCACGAGCAGGGGGCGGGCGCCGGCATACGACTCGTCACCGACCGAGCGCAGGTGGTCGATCGCCTGGGCCCACGGCTCGGGCTTCATCACCATGCCGGCGCCCCCGCCGTAGGGGGTGTCGTCGACGGTGCGGTGCCGATCGGTCGTCCACGAGCGCAGGTCGTGGACGTGCAGGTCCAGCAACCCCTCGCGGCGGGCCTTGCCGATGAGGGAGAGGTCCAGCGGCGAGAGGTACTCGGGAAAGATCGAGACGACGTCGATGCGCACGGTCACTCCCCGTCGAGGTCGAACAGCCCGTCGGGCGCGTCGACGACGACCCGGCCCGCCGCCACGTCCACCGTGGGCACCAGCGCCTCGACGAAGGGGACGAGCCCGGTCCGGCCGTCCGTGAGCCGCACCTCGAGCAGGTCCTGGACGGGGCGGGTGTGCAGGGCCACGACCTCGCCGACGACCTCCCCGGCGGGGTCCTCGGCCCGGAGCCCGACCAGGTCGGACTCGTACCAGCCCTCGTCGTCGCGCTCGGAGGTCCCGACGGTCCCGTCGGCCACGTCGAGGGTCAGGAGGGTGTTGCGCAGGGACTCCGCACCCGTGCGGTCCGGGATCTCCTCGAAGGCCAGCAGCCAGGTCCCGTTGTGGACGCGTGCGGTCCGCACGGTCAGCTCGCGGGGCACGCCGGACCCGCGGCGCGCCTCGGTGGTCAGACGCGTACCAGGGGCGAGCCGCGCCTGCGGCTCGTCGGTGCGCAGCTCCACCGTGACCTCACCGCGCAGCGCGTGCGCCTTGCCGATCCTGGCGACGACGACGTCCATGCTGAATCTCCTCGTTTGGTCGTGCGGGTCTGCCCCGAGAGACGACGAGAGGCGTGCGACGGGATGGTCCCGTGCACGCCTCTCGTGGTTCGAGCGTGATGCCGTGGGGCGCTCAGCGCACCCGGTCCGTGTCGACGATGTCGACGCGCACCTGCTTGCCACCGGCCAGGGCACCCATGACGGTGCGCAGGGCGCTGGCCGTGCGGCCCGAGCGGCCGATGACGCGACCGAGGTCGTCCGGGTGGACACGGACCTCGAGCACCTCACCGCGGCGGAGCTCCTTGTGGCGCACCACCACGTCCTCGTCGTGGTCCACGATCCCCTTGACGAGGTGCTCGAGCGCCTCCTCGAGCACGATCAGGCCTCGGCCTTCTCGTCGGACTCCGGAGCGGCGGCCTCGACGGACTCGGTCGCGGGGACCTCCTCGGCCTCGGCGGAGCCGGCGGACTCGGCAGCCTCGGCCGGGTCGGTCGTGGCGGGGGCCTCGGGGGCGGGCTCGGCCGGAGCCTCGTCCTTGGGGGCGGACTTCTTCTTCGGCGTCTCCTTGGGCTCGAGCTCGGCCTTCTGGAGGGCCTCGTTGTAGAGGTCCTGCTTGGAGCGCTTGGGCTCCTTGACCTGCAGGGTGCCCTCGGCGCCCGGGAGGCCCTTGTGCTTCTGCCAGTCACCAGTGATCTTGAGCAGAGCCATGACCTGCTCGGTCGGCTGAGCGCCGACGCCCAGCCAGTACTGCGCGCGCTCGGAGGTGATCTCGATGCGCGACGGCTGCTCCGTCGGGTGGTAGATGCCGATCTCCTCGATCGCACGACCATCGCGCTTGGTGCGCGAGTCCATCACGACGACGCGGTAGTACGGTGCACGGATCTTGCCCATGCGCTTCAGACGAATCTTGACGGCCACGAGTGTGGTGTCTCCTTGGATGTGGTGTGGGTGAGCCCGCGTCACGACACCGTGGGGACAGGCGCGGGCGGACTCGATGGACGCGTCGAGACCGGTGAGAGGGTCCGCTCACGGCGCATACGAGAGTCCATGATGCCAGATGGGCGGGGGTGCTGACGACATCCGGCGTGTCCGGACCGTGCCGGTGCGGACCCAGCAGCCTCAGTCCTCGGCGAGGAGCCGGTCGAGGTCGAAGGTCCGCGGGATCTCGTCGATGCGGGCGTACTCGTCGAACAGGTGGCCCTGGGCCAGGTCGCAGCCGAGGTCGCGCAGCACCCGCGCCGCCTCCGCGGTCTCGATGCCCTCCGCCACGACCGTCAGACCGAGGGTCTGGGCCATCGAGATGACCGCGTCCACGAGCGTGCGGTCGGAGGCGCTGCGGGCCGCACGCACGACCAAGGAACGGTCGATCTTGAGGAGCTGCACCGGCATCCAGGACAGGTGGACCATCGAGCTGTGCCCGGTGCTGAAGTCGTCGATGGCGAGGCGCACCCCGGCCTCGGACAGTTCGCGCAGCACCTGCGCCTCCTGGGAGGCGACGTCGACGAAGGACCGCTCGGTGACCTCGACCACCAGCCGCTCCAGGCCGAGGCCCGCCGCCTCCGTGCGTCGACGCAGGTCCTCCAGCAGCCCGGGACGCCGCAGCTCTCGGGGCCCGAGGTTGATGGCGACGAAGCTCGGGGTCCCGGACGCGGCCAGGTCACGGATCGACTCGGCGAGCACGACGCGACCCAGCGCGTCGATGAGCCCGGACTCCTCGGCGATCTCGATGAACTCGGCGGCGCGGACGAGTCGTCCGTTCTCCTCCATGCGGCACAGCGCCTCCACCCCGACGACCTCGCCGGTGCGCAGGTCGACGATCGGGTCGTATGCCGCAAGGATGCGCCCCTCCTCGATCGCCCGGCGCACGCGGTGCTCCACCTCGAAGCGGCGCACCGCCTGCTCCCGGTCGGCATGGCCGAAGACGTAGATGCCGCCCCCGCCCTGCGACTTGGAGCGGTTGAGGGCCACGTCCGCGTCGCGGAGGAGGTCGAGGTCGGTGTCCCCGACGGGTCGCTCCACCCCCGGGGCGGCCTGGGCCACGCCGATGCTCACCTGCGGTCGCACCGGGCCGAGGCTCGGCAGGTCGACGGGGGTGCAGAGCTCGTCGACGAGCTGCTGGGCGGTGGCGACCCCGTCGAGGGGCCCCTCCGTGTCGATGAGCACGCAGAACTCGTCCGCCCCCAGACGGGCGACGCACGTGCGTCCGGCCAGACCGAGGACGGCCGTCTCGAGCCGGCGCCCGACGACCGAGAGCAGGGCGTCGCCCACCTCGTGGCCGTGGGCGTCGTTGACCACCTTGAACCGGTCCAGGTCGAGGTAGAGCACGGTCCGCCAGGTCCTGGGACCGGCCGGCTCGCGCAGCCTGCTCAGCACCGCGTCCCGGCTGTAGAGCCCGGTCAGCTCGTCGTGCGCCGCCCGCCAGGTGAGCTCGGCCGTGCGCTGCCGCACGAGCAGCGTGAGCTGCTGCTCGCGCCGGCGGGACTCCTTGAGGTCGGCCTGCAGGAGGTCCATGCGCAGCCGCTCGGCGAGGTCGCGCACCCGTGACGAGGATCCGGCCCGCGCGTCGCCACGCGCCGCCTCGCGCTGCTCCTTCAGCAGAGCCAGGGCGCCGGCCTCGTCGCCCGTGCGCTCGGCGGCCTCGGTCAGCACGTCATACACCGCGTCGCGCTGCGACCGGGGAAGGGTGCTGGCGTGGTGGTAGGGCGCGAGGGCCCGGACCGCCGACTCGGCGTCCCCCGAGCGCAGGTGGGCCGTGGCGAGCGCGAGCAGCGTCGCGAGGCTCGGCGCTCCGGTCGTCCGTGTCTCGTCGTCGGCGAGCCGTCGCAGGGCGTCGGGGGCGTCGGGGTCGCCGAGCCTGGCGCGGACGGCGGCGACGCGGCGGACGTGGTCCGCGGGGTTCAGCCCCGCATGGACGACGAGCTCGGCCCCCCGCTCGCTCTCAGCCAGGGCGCCGTCGAGGTCGCCGGCGTCGAGCAGCAGCTCGGCCCGGATGCCGTGCAGGCGGGCCATGGCGGCGTCGGACTGCGGGACGGCCGTGCTGGCGAGTGCCCGGTCGACGTAGGTGAGACCCAGGTCGGTGTCCCCGAGCGCCTGCATGACCTGCGCGAGCCGGGCGAGGACGAGGGGCTGCAGTCCGAGCGCACCGTCCGCGTCCGCCTCCAGCGACGCTCGGAAGTGGGTCACGGCCAGCTCGAGGTCGCCGGCCGCAGCGGCCACCTGCCCCTCCAGGGCCAGCAGCCCGGCGCGGACGCGCAGGCCGAGGTCGTCCTCGGGCAGGGGCAGCGTCGCCGAGCGTCGAGCCGAGGCAGCGAACGCGGCCGCACCGTCGAGGTCGCCGAGCGCGAGGAGCGCCTCGCCGCGGGTCAGCTCGGCCTGGATCTCCACGACGAGGCTCCACGGGCCCGGCGGCAGGTCGGTGATCACCTGCAGCGCACCGCCGGCGACCTGCAGCGCGGCGCCCGGGTCGTTCTCGCCGAGGTAGCCCAGCTCGCTGGCCAGGTCCGCCGCGCACTGCACGGTGGTGTCGAGAGTGATGTCAGGGTCGGTCTCGGCGAGGCGAGCCAGGCGCTGGGAGGCACGAGCGGCGCGCTTGATGCGCAGGGCGGCCTCGCTGGCGGCCAGGCCCACGCGCAGCAGCGCCGTGTCGTCGCGGACACGGCCGACGCTGGGTCCTCGAAGGCTCACGCGTCTTATCTTGCCCAAAACATCTACGCAGAGTCACGACAACACTACAAATTGCTACCGGTAAGTTGAGATCCCCGGGACAGCGCGGGGGCGCCGCCCGACCGTTCGGTCGCGCGGCGCCCCGCTGGTGCCTGGGCACGAGCCCCCAGCCCGGATGACGGCGGCCCGCCGTCATACGGGCCCTGTCGACGCTGGGTCACTTGACCAGAGCCGACAGGGTGGGGTCGTTGGCGTAGGCCTCCTTGGCGTTGGCCTTGGTCACGATGACCGGCTCGAGCAGGTTGGCCGGCACGACCTTGACGCCGTTGTTGTAGGACTTCTCGTCGTTGACCGTGACCTTCTCGCCCTTCTGGAGCTGCTTGGTCATGTCGATCGCCGCGGCGACCAGCTTGCGGGTGTCCTTGTTGATGGTGGAGTACTGCTCCCCCGCCATGATCGACTTGACCGACTCCACCTCGGAGTCCTGACCGGTCACGACCGGGGTCGGCTTGCCGGCCTGCTTGACCGAGGTCATCGCGGCGCGGGCCAGGGTGTCGTTGGGCGACAGGACGCCGTCGAGCGGGACGGAGGCGTAGTGGGCGGCGAGCACGTTGTCCATGCGCTTCTGGACGTTCTCCGCCTTCCAGTCCTGGGTCACGACCTGCTGGAAGGAGGTCTGCCCGGAGACGACCTTGAGGGTCCCGTCCTTGATCTTGGGCTGCAGGACGCTCATCGCGCCGTCGAAGAACACCTTGGAGTTGGCGTCGTCGGGCGAGCCGGCGATGAGCTCGACGTTGTAGGGGCCGTTGGGCTTCTTGGCCTTGAGGCCCTCGAGAAGCGCGTTGCCCTGCAGCACACCCACCTTGAAGTTGTCGAAGGCGACGTAGTAGTCCACGGCCTGGGTGTTGGTGAGCAGGCGGTCGTAGGCGATGACGGTGACGCCCTGCTGCTTGGCGGCCTGCAGCTGGGTGCCGAGCTGGGAGCCGTCCAGCGCACCGACGATCAGGACCTTGGCACCCTTGGTGACCATCGTCTGGATCTGGTTCTGCTGCTCCGCGACGCCGTTGTTGGCGAACTGCACGTCGACCTTGAAGCCGGCGTCCGTCATGTCCTTCTTGAAGATGTTCTCCGCGAGAACCCAGTTCTCCGAGGTCTTCTTGGGCAGCGCCACCCCGATCAGGGCGCCCTGGTCGAAGCCCTTGGCCGCGGCGGACCCGCCGCTGCTCTGGGTCGAGGTGGAGGTCTGCTCGGCGCGCCCGCAGGCGGACAGGGTGAGGGCGACCGCGGAGACGGCCACGACGGTGGTGGTGAGCTTGCGCATGTGACTTCCTTGTCGTTCGTACTGGTGTGGTGAGGGTGGGGCTCAGGCCTTGGGCCGGGCCGTGGCGCCGGTTTGCGCGGTGCTCGTCGGCGTGCGCGACCCGGCGTTCTTGGTGAGGTGGCCGATGATCGACGGCCGCCCCTGCATCTTGTTGAAGACGTCGAAGGCCACGGCCGCGAGCAGCACGAGGCCCTTGATGATCTGGGTGACGTCGGCGCTCACGCCGAGCAGCGAGAGCCCGTTGTTGAGCACGGCCATGACCAGGCCGCCGATGATCGAGCCGACGACGGTGCCCACGCCGCCGGAGACGGCCGCCCCGCCGATGAAGACGGCGGCGATGGCGTCGAGCTCCCAGCCGACGCCGTCGCTCGGCCCGGACGCGGTGGAGCGGGCGACGAACATCATGCCCGCGAGGGCCGCGAGGACGGACATGTTCATCATGACCAGGAAGTTGACCTTCTTGGCCTTGACGCCCGACAGCTCGGCGGCGTGCTTGTTGCCACCCACGGCATACACGTGGCGACCGACCACGGTGCGGCTGGAGATGAAGCCGTAGAGCATGACGAGGAACGCCAGGATCAGGCCCGAGACGGGGAAGGAGGTCCCGGGGCGACCGGACGCCATCAGCAGGGTCACCGCGATGATCGCCCCGCAGATGAGCAGCAGGCGGATGCCGAGGGCGACGCCGTCCTCGAGCGGGAGGCCGATCTTGCGCTGGTTGGCGCGGTTGCGCAGCGCTCCCCCGACGATCGCGAGGCAGGCCAGCACGCCGAGCAGCACGGTGAGGTTGTTGTAGCCGGTGTTGGGCCCGACCTCGGGCAGGTAGCCGGACCCGATGGTCTGGAAGCCCTCGGGCACCGGCACGGTGAGCGACTTGCCGACCCACTGGTTGACCCCGCGGAAGATGAGCATCCCCGCGAGCGTCGTGATGAAGGCCGGGATGCCGACGTAGGCGACCCAGAATCCCTGCCAGGCCCCGATCAGCGCGCCGAGCGCGAGGCCCAGCAGGATGGCCAGGGGCCAGGCGAGGTTCCAGTCCCGCATCGCCATCGCGACCATGATGCCCACGGCCGCGGCCACCGACCCGACCGACAGGTCGATGTGCCCGGCGATGATGACGAGGACCATCCCGATGGCCAGCACGAGGACGTAGGCGTTGCCCTGGAGGATGTTGATGACATTGGTGGGGTCGAGGGTCAGGCCGTTGGTCAGGACCTGGAAGAGCGCGATCAACGCCACGAGGGCGATGATCATGCCGAACTGGCGGATGTCACCGCCGAAGACCTGCTTGAGCTTGTTCATCGGGCGTCTTTCGGTCAGGCGGAGGGCGCGTGGGTGGAGGACGTGAGGGTCATGAGGCGCATGAGGTTCTCCTGCGTGGCCTCGGACTTGTCGAGGCAGCCGGTGATGGCCCCCTCGCAGATCGTGTAGATGCGGTCGGACAGGCCGAGGAGCTCCGGCAGCTCGGAGGAGACGACGATGACGCCCTTCCCCTGCAGCGCGAGCTGCTGGATGATCCCGTAGATCTCGAACTTGGCCCCCACGTCGATGCCGCGGGTGGGCTCGTCCAGGATGAGGACCTCGGGGTCGGTGAACAACCACTTCGCCAGCACGACCTTCTGCTGGTTGCCGCCGGACAGCTTGCCGACACCCTCGTTGACGGAGGGGGCCTTGGTGCGCAGCGAGGTGCGGTAGCGCTCGGCGAAGTCGAACTCCTTGTGCCGGTCGACCACACCGCCCGGCGAGATCTTGCCGAGCTTGGCGGAGACCGTGGTCGTCTTGATGTCGTCCAGGAGGTTCAGCCCCAGCACCTTGCGGTCCTCGGTGACGTAGCCGAGGCCCTCCTTGATCGCGGTGGAGACGCTGGTCAGCTTGAGCCGGCGGCCCCGCAGGAAGGCCTCGCCGCCGAGGAGCTGGCCGTAGGAGTGGCCGAACAACGAGCGCATGAGCTCGGTCCGGCCGGCACCCATCAGTCCCGCGAAGCCCACTATCTCGCCCGCCCGCACCGTGAAGGACGAGCCCTTGCACACCAGCCGGCCGGGGATCTGCGGGTGCTCGACCGTCCAGTCGCGCACCTCGAGCAGGGTCTCGCCGATCTGCGGCGTGTAGTCGGGGAAGCGGGAGTCCAGGGGGCGACCGACCATGCCGCGGATGATGCGGTCCTCGTCCACGCCGCCGCCGTGGACGTCGAGGGTCTCGATGGACCGCCCGTCACGGATGATGGTGATGGAGTCCGCGATGGCGGCGATCTCGCCCAGCTTGTGGCTGATCATGATGCAGGTGATGCCCCGGTCGCGCAGACCGCGCAGCAGGTCGAGCAGGTGGGCCGAGTCCTCCTCGTTGAGGGCCGCGGTGGGCTCGTCGAGGATGAGCAGCCGGACGTTCTTGTTGAGCGCCTTGGCGATCTCGACGAGCTGCTGCTTACCGACACCGATGTTCTTGACCGGTGTCTCCGGGTCGTCGCGCAGGCCCACCGTCGACAGCAGCTCGCGGGCCCGCCTGTTGGTCTCCACCCAGCTGATGATGCCGCCCCTGGCCGCCTCGTTGCCGAGGAAGATGTTCTCCGCAATCGACAGCTCGGGGATGAGGGCGAGCTCTTGGTGGATGATCACGATGCCGGCGCTCTCGCTGGCCCGGATGTCCTTGAACTCCACCTCACGACCGTCGTAGAGGATGCGGCCGGCATACGTGCCGTGGGGATAGATCCCCGACAGCACCTTCATCAGGGTGGACTTTCCCGCGCCGTTCTCGCCGCAGATCGCGTGCACCTCGCCGGTGCTGACGGCGAGGTTGACGTGGTCCAGCGCCTTGACGCCGGGGAATTCCTTGGTGATGTCGACCATCTCCAGGATGACGGGCGCACCGGGTCGTGCCATCAGGGGGTCCCTTCTTCGCGACCTGACGACAACCGCGTCGTCACTCGTTCACAAAGTGAACTCGCTGGCGTGCCCGGCGTCAACCGCAGCGGCCCCTGCGTTGCGGGTTCGTGACGAAGGCCTCACTCAGTCGGCCGAGTGCGCGAGCGCCGCGGCGCCGAGGGCCTCGGTCCGGTCGCCCAGGGTCGTCAGGGTCAGCACCGTGGCCTCGGCGACGGCCGGGGTGGTGGCTCGCGAGAGCCCGTGCCGGATCGAGGGGAGCAGGGCCTCCCCCACGGCCGTCAACGGCCCCCCGACGGCGATCACGGCCGGGTTGATCACGTTGCACAGCCCCCCGCACACCTGCCCGAGGGCGGCACCGGCGTCCTCGAGGACGCGCAAGGCGGCCGGGTCCCCCGCCTGGACGAGGGAGATGAGCTCGGACGTGCGGGGCAGACGACCCGCCGACACCCCCAGCGCCGCCAGCATCGAGGGCACCGACGCGACGGTCTCCAGGCACCCGCGGTTGCCGCAGCGGCAGACCTGGCCGTACGCCGCGACCGGCAGGTGCCCGATCTCGCCGGTCATGCCGAGGTGGCCACGATGCACCCGGCCGCCGAGGACCAGCCCCGAGCCCACACCTGAGGCCACCTTGACGTAGACGAGGTCCTGCACTCCCTTGTAGGCGCCCCAGCGCGCCTCGGCGAGCGCGCCGAGCGTCGCGTCGTTGTCGACGTGGACGGGCATGCCGAGCCGCTCGGCGAAGGTCTCGGCAATCGGCAGGCCGACCCACTCGGGGAGGATCGCCCCGTGGCCCACCAGTCCGGTCCGGACGTCGACCGGACCGGGTATGCCGAGGCCCGCCCCGACGAGGCGGTGCCCCGCGTGATCCGCCGCCACCCGCACCTCGGAGACCAGGTCCGCCACCACCTGCAGGCACTCGGAGGCCCGGTGGCCCGCCGGGAGCTCGTGCGCGGACTCGCCGACGACCTCCCCGGACTCCGTCGCCACGACGACGCGCACGTGGCGACGGCCGACGTCGATCCCGAGGGCCACCTGTCGCCCCGCCTGGGGCACCAGCGTCACCTGGGTGGCCCGGCGTCCGGACGCGGTGGTCGTGCCCGTCGCGACCCGGCCGTCGTCCACCAGGGAGCGCACCAGGTTGGACACGGTCGCCGGGGAGAGACCCGTGGCCCGCGCCAGGTCCGCCTGCGTGGACGCGCCGCTCGAGCGCAGGTGCCGCAGGACTCGCTCGGTGTTGGCCCGCCGCAGGGCGCTGGGCGACCCGGATCCCCGTGGGGCGGTGCGGGATCGGGTGCGTCGGTCCTGGGGCATGGCTACACCATGAACCCGGTGACCTTTGCCGTCAAGAAGTGAACGCAACCTGTGACGAAGGTTATGACCTCAGCCGCGGACGACACCGCGCAGGACGACGGCCGTCGGGAACGCCAGCACGTCGAGGTCCTCACGGGGATCGGTGGCGTAGACGCAGAGGTCCGCCTGAGCCCCCTCCTCGATCCCGGGCCGCCCCAGCCAGTGGCGCGCGCCCCAGCTGACGGCGTCGAGCACCGCACGTGGCGGCAGCCCGGCCGCCCGCAGCTCGCGGGCCTCGGACCCCACCAGACCGTGCGGCAGCGACCCACCGGCGTCGGTGCCGCAGTAGATCGGGACGCCGGCCTCGAAGGCCTTGCGCACGGTCTCGTGGCGTCGGCGGTGCAGGTCGAGCATGTGGCGGTGGTAGTCCGGGAACTTGGCCCGGGCCGGCTCGGCGATCTGGGGGAAGGTCGCGATGTTGACCAGCGTCGGGACGATGGCGATGCCCTGCCGGGCGAAGGTGTCGACCACCTCGCCGCGCAGCCCGGTCGCGTGCTCGATGCAGTCGATCCCGGCGGCCGCCAGCTGCGGCAGCACCTCCTCGCCGAAGCAGTGGGCGGTGACCCGGGCCCCCTCCTCGTGCGCGACGGTGATCGCCTCGCGCGCCACGTCCTGCGGCCAGCACGGCGCCAGGTCGCCCGTCGCGCGATCGATCCAGTCACCGACCAGCTTGACCCAGCCGTCCCCGCGCCGTGCCTGCGCACGGACCGTCTCGACGAGCTGGTCCGGCTCGATCTCGTCCGCGTAGTCGCGGATGTATCGCCGGGTCCGGGCGATGTGACGCCCCGCGCGGATCACGACCGGCAGGTCCTCGCGGTCGTCGATCCAGCGGGTGTCGGACGGCGAGCCCGCGTCCCGGATCAGCAGCGTCCCCGCTGCCCGGTCGCCCCTGATCTGGGCCTCGGCGGTCTCCGCGTCCACGGGCCCGTGCGCATCCAGCCCCACGTGGCAGTGGGCGTCGACCAGGCCGGGGAGCACCCAGCCGCGGATCGTCTCGCAGTCCCCGGACGGCTCGGTGAAGGTCACCCGGCCGTCCACCACCCACAGCTCGTCACGGACGTCGTCGGGGCCGACCAGGACCGGGCCGGCGAGGTGCAGCGGTGCAGCGCTCATGGTCGTGACCCTATCGGCGCGAACGTGTCGTCGCACCGCCAGGGAAGCACCTCGACCTAGGCCTGAATGCAGCAGTCACCACTACTGCTGGTCGCCGCGCGGTCGCCGGCCAGATCACGCACCGCACCAGGTCCATGACCGTCCGAAGTAGTTGCAACCCGTGAAGGTACAGCCGTATGCGATGACCCAACCGGCCAGTAGGTCGGGCCGGAACCTGGTGGAGCCCCACCACCCAGGTGGGATCCCGCCCCTCCTGAGGAAGCGGTCACCATGTCCCCCACGCTCGCCCCCACGAGCCCCGAGGCCACCGCCCCTGCCGGCGCGCAGCGCGCCCAGGCATCGGTCGGCGAGCGCCGCCTCGGTCGCGTCCACGTCCTCGTCCCGGCCCACAACGAGGAGGCCGGGATCGCCAACACGCTCCTGGCCCTGCGCGACCAGACCTACCAGCCGCACACGGTGACGGTCATCGCTGACAACTGCACGGACGCGACCGTCGACATCGCCCGCGGCATGGGGGTCACGGTCGTCGAGACCGTCGGCAACACGGACAAGAAGGCCGGCGCCCTCAACCAGGTGCTCGACACGCTGCTGCCGACCCTGGGGGCGGACGACCTGGTGTTCGTGCAGGACGCCGACTCGGCCCTCGACGCCCACTTCCTCGAGAACGCCGCCGGCTATCTCACGAGGCACGACCACCTCGGCGCCGTCGGCGGGACCTTCCGGGCGCAGCCGGCCGTGCAGCGCGAGCGCACCCGCCGCGCCGAGGCTCCGGCGGAGCGGTGGAGCCGCCTGACGTGGAACGCCAACTCCCGCTTCCTCCAGCACCTCCAGGACAACGAGTACGCCCGCTACGCCCGCGACGTCCGGCGCCTCGACGGCAAGTGCCTCGTGGTCACGGGCACGGCCGCGATGTTCCGGGCCACCATGCTGCAGGACCTCAGCCTGGCCCGCCTGGACGGGCGGCTCCCCGGGGGTGACGGCCGCGGCGGCATCTACGACCCGCGCGTCCTCACGGAGGACAACGAGCTGTCCTTCGCGATCATGCACCTGGGCTACGAGCTGCTCGCACCCCCCAGCTGCACGCTCACCACCGAGGCGATGTCGACCTGGCGCGAGCTGTGGCAGCAGCGCCTGCGGTGGAAGCGCGGGGCCGTCGAGAACTGCGTGCAGTACGGCATCACCCGGGTGACCCGTCCCTACTGGGGCCGCCAGCTGCTCACGATGCTGGGCGTCGTCATCACCGCGTTGTACCTCGCGGACGTCGCCCTGACGATCACGCTCGGGCACTTCATGCTCCAGCCGATCTGGCTGGGCATCACTGCGATCTTCTGCGTCGAGCGCTTCGTCACGGTGCGCGACAAGGGAATTCGCCAGCAGCTGCTCTCCGCCACGATGTACGAGCTGCCCTTCGACTTCTTCCTCCAGGCGACCCACGCCAAAGCCTATGCAGATGCCATCGCACGAACCGAAAGGACATGGTGACCCATGTACAACAACCCAGCCACCCCCGTCTTCGCCGCCGGAGTCGGCGGAGGCCTGACCTACGCAGGCTTCGAGAGCCTGTACCTCGCCATGGGCGCGTTCGCCCTCGTGGCGGCGGTCTCGGCCGTGAAGCGGATGGCCCCGGTCTACCGCGGCAAGGCTGCCCGGGCCCGGGCAGCGATGCTGAACGAGTCCGCCTGACCTGGGGGACCCGATCACACGCGACATACAGTGCGTAGTGGGCGGTGACTGTGCGTAATATTTGCGCATGGTCACCGCCCGTCGCCGTCGCTCCCTGCTCGCCGTTGCCGCCCTCGCGACGGCGTCCCTCGTGACCGCGCCCGCCGCCCTGCCTGGTGCGGGCGACCCCACCGCCGCCGCGGCTCAGCCGACGGCCCTCACCTCCACCATCCCCCTGGCCCTCGGCGCCTACAGCCAGGGCATGGACCGCGATCCCCGCGTGCTCGACCGCACGGCCTCGGCCGTCGGGCGTCCGATGGCGATCGCCTCGGTCTTCCGCGGGCGCGGTGACGACCCCTACTGGCCCTACCCGAGCGACCGGGCCATGGGTGCCACGCGCACCCTGCTCGTCGCCTGGTCGCTGGAGGACTACGGCAACTACGCCTACTGGTCGAGCGGCCGCGGCGACGCGGTGCTCCGCGCCAAGGCGCGCACGCTGCGTGCCTACGGTCGTCCCGTGGTCCTGCGTCCCTGGGCCGAGATGAACGCCGACTGGGTCGCGCACCAGCCGACCGCCGGCGCGGCCAAGAGCCGCGGCGGCAGCCCGGCGCAGTTCAAGGCCGCGTGGCGCCGGGCCGTCACGATCTTCCGGCAGGAGCGCGCCACCAACGTCCGCTGGGCCTTCAACCCCACCACCGACACGTATGCCGGGACCACCGACGTCCGCACGATCTATCCCGGCAACGACGTCGTCGACATCCTCGGGCTCGACGGCTACAACTGGGGCACGACGCGGACCCGCAACCTGGGCTGGCGCAGCTTCGACAACGTCTACGCGACGCAGTACCAGCGCCTCGTCGCGCTCGCACCGCGCAAGCCCGTGTGGATCTGCGAGATCTCCTCGGCCGACCCGGCCTCGGCCGGGGTGTCGCGGGTGCCGGTCAGCGCTCCGAGCGGTCAGAGCAAGGCGACGTGGTGGCGCGACGCCTTCGCCCGGATGAGGACGGGCTACCGCAACGTCCAGGCCGTCGTGATCTTCGACGTGGACAAGGAGCGCAACTGGCGGGTCGCCAGCTCGTCGGGCTCCGCGTCGGGTCTGCGCTCGGCCGTCGCGACGCCGATCCTCAAACCGCGCCAGCCCTGACCCGCGGGGTCAGCGACCCAGGAACGAGTCGAACCCCTTGGGCAGCTGGGAGGCGTCCAGACCAGCGCCGTCGGCGCCGTCCGCGCCCCCGAAGGCCGACCCGAGCGAGTTGCCCTTGGCGGCCTTGGCCTTGTCCGCGGCGGCGCGCTCCTGCTCGGCGCGCTTGGCCGGGTTGCCCGACTTCCCCTTCTTGCGCTGGGGGGCCTGCTTGCCCTTCTTGCCGCCACCGGGCATGCCGGGCATGCCCGGCATGCCGCCCCCGCGACGCATCTGCCGCATCATCTTCTGCGCCTCGCCGAAGCGCTCGAGCAGGGCGTTGACCTCGGACACCTGCACGCCGGAGCCGCGGGCGATGCGGGCGCGCCGCGACCCGTTGATCTGCTTGGGGTGGGTGCGCTCGAACGGCGTCATCGACCGGACCATCGCCTCGACCCGGTCGAACTCCCGCTCGTCCAGGGAGTTGATGGCGTCCCGCATCTGGTTCATCCCCGGCATCATGCCGAGCATCGACTTCAGGTTGCCCATCTTCTTGATGGCGGCCATCTGCTGGAGGAAGTCGTCGAAGGTGAAGTCCTCCTCCGCCATGAACTTGCGGGCCATCTCGTCGGCCTCGCGGCGGTCGAACGCCCGCTCGGCCTGCTCGATCAGGGTGAGGACGTCACCCATGTCGAGGATGCGGCTCGCCATGCGGTCCGGGTGGAAGACCTCGAACTCCTTGACGCCCTCACCCGTCGAGGCGAACATGATCGGTCGCCCGGTGGTCTGGGCGACCGAGAGGGCCGCACCACCGCGGGCGTCGCCGTCGAGCTTGGTGAGCACGACACCGGTGAAGTCCACGCCGCGCTGGAAGGCGTCGGCGGTCTCCACCGCGGCCTGGCCGATCATGGCGTCGATGACGAAGAGGACCTCGTCGGGCTCTATCGCCGAGCGGATGTCGGAGGCCTGCTGCATGAGGGCCTCGTCGATCGCGAGGCGGCCGGCGGTGTCGACGATGACGACGTCGCGCTGCTGGCGGCGCGCCTCCTCGACGCCCTGGCGGGCGACGGCGATGGGGTCCCCGAAGCCCTGCGTGCCGGAGCGGCTCTCGATGGCGGCGTCGTAGCCCGAGACGTTGCCCCGCTCGGGGGCGTAGACCGGCACCCCGGCGCGCTCGCCGACGACCTGCAGCTGGGTCACGGCGTTGGGACGCTGGAGGTCGGCCGCGACCAGCATGGGGGTGTGTCCCTGGTCCTTGAGCCAGTAGGCCAGCTTGCCCGCGAGGGTCGTCTTGCCGGAGCCCTGCAGGCCGGCCAGCATGATCACGGTCGGCGGCTGCTTGGCGAAGGCGATGCGCCGCGTCTCACCGCCGAGGATCGTGACGAGCTCGTCGTTGACGATCTTGACGACCTGCTGGGCGGGGTTGAGCGCCTCGTGCACCTCGGCCCCGAGCGCCCGGTCCCGCACCGCGGCGGTGAAGTGCCGGACCACCGGCAGCGCCACGTCGGCGTCGAGCAGGGCGACGCGGATGTCCCGGATCGTCGAGTTGACGTCGGACTCCGTGATCCGGCCCTTGCTGCGCAGGTGGCGGAAGGTGTCTGTCAGGCGGTCGGAGAGGCTCGTGAACACCAGACAAGGCTAACGGGTGACGGGTCGGCTGCCGACCAGGCGCTGCGGGCCGATCCTCGGCCCCGGGCCGTATGCCGCCCGCCCGGCGCCTCTCACGAGGCACCGTCGCAGGCGTCGATGAGGGCGGAGACCGTACGTGCCACGAGGCCCGGCGACAGCGGCTCGCCGGCGGCGTCGGTGAGGTAGAAGGTGTCGAGCGTCTGCCCGGCGTAGGTCGCGACGTGGGCGCTGCGCACCGACACCCCCTCCGCGGTGAGTGCCCGCCCCAGGTCGTGCAGCAGTCCGAAGGCGTCCCCGGCCCGGACCTCGAGCACCGTCGCGTCCGTGCCACCGGCAGGCACGACGAGCACCCGCGTCTGGCCCGGCGCGGCCGAGGCGGACCGGGAGCTGGCGGTGAGGGCGCGTCGGGGTGCGCGTCGGTCCAGCGCGGCGAGGGGTGCCCGGTCGCCGGCACCGAGCCGGGCCAGGCCGCGCCGCAGCGCGTCCAGGTCGACCGGGTCCTCGGCGGGCGACACGACGTGCCAGTCGTCGACGGCCAGCCCGTCGACGGTGCGGATGCTGGCGCTGCGGACCTCGAGCCCGTGCACGGCCATGAGGCCCGCCATGTCGGCGAACAGGCCGGGGCGGTCCGGGCAGACGACGCTGACCCGGTCGACCGAGCCGTCGCGCTCCACGCCCACCCAGGGGTGTCCGGCGGCGAGCTCACCCCGGGCCACCGCAGGGATCATGACCTGCGTGGGCTCGGCCTCCGGGATCGGTCGGACGGACCCCTGCGCGTCCGCGAGGCGGGCCCGGGTGCCGGCGACGAGGCGCGCGAGCAGCGACTCACGCCAGCTCGACCAGGCCTGCTCCCCCGCGGCGCGGGCGTCGGCCTCGGTCAGCGCCCGCAGCAGCGCTAGGCGCTCGGGGTCCTCGGCGACGGCTTCGACGGCGGCGGTGACGGTGGCTGGGTCCTCCGGGTCGCGCCGGGTCGCCAGCTCGATGAGGGTGAGGTGCCGACGCACGAGGGCCACGACGGTCTCGACCTCCTCGGGCGGGTAGCCCCAGCGCTCGAGCACCGGACGCGCTCGCGTCGCGCCCTCCTCGCTATGATCGCCCGCGCCGGCCACCTTGCCGAGGTCGTGCAGGAGCGCGGCGACGCCCAGCAGGTCGGGGCGGGCCACCTCGCGCGCGAGCCGGGACGCCTCGACGGCGGTCTCGACGCAGTGCCGGTCGACGGTGTGGCGGTGGATCCCGTTGCGCTGCGGGCGGCTCCGCACGTCGTCCCACTCCGGGAGCCAGCGGCTGACCAGGCCCGCCTGGTCGAGGTCCTCCCAGGTGTCGACGAGCCCGGGGCCGGCCGCCAGCAGGTCGCCGAGCAGGTCTCGGGCGTCCTGCGGCCACGGCACCGGCAGGTCGGGGCACCGGCTCGCGAGGTTCGCCGCGGTGGCGGGGGCGAGCGGCATACCGGCTCTCGCGGAGGCGACCGCCGCCCGCAGCGGCAGGAGGGCGTCGCGGGCCGGGTCCACCCGCGGGCCGAGGACGACCTCGCCGTCGTGGGCGTGCAGGCCGTGGCCGAGGGGGGTGAGGACGGGGCGCCGGGTGCGCACCCGCAGGGTCCGGGCGCGTTGCGCCTGCCCGGCGCTGCGCAGGGCGGCGTCGAGGTCGTGGGCGACGGCCCGCGCGGCCGTCGCCACGCCGGCGAGCATCGTGTCGCTGTCGGGCTCCGAGGTCAGCGCGGCCACGGCGTCCTGGTCGGGCAGGTTGAGGCGCGTCCGCCCGCGACCGGTGACCACGTGCAGCGCGTCGCGCACGTCGAGGAGCCGGTCGTATGCCGCGAGCACCTCCCCGCGCGGCCGCTCCGCGAGCCAGGCCACCGCGAGGGCGCGCAGGATCGTCATGTCGCGCAGCCCTCCCCGGGCCTCCTTGAGGTCGGGGGCGAGGCTCTGCGGCAGGTCCCCGAAGCGCGCGTGCCTCGCCTGCGCCGACTCGACCAGCTCGGGCAGACGCTTGCGGGCGTTCGCGCGCCAGTCGTGGGCGAGGGCCGCCCGCACGGCGGTCACGACCTCCTCATCACCCGCGAGCAGGCGCAGGTCGAGCAGGCCGACCGCCGCGGTGAGGTCATCGGTGGCGGCCTTGCGGCACTGGGACAGCGACCGCACGGAGTGGTCGAGGCCGAGCCCGCTGTCCCAGAGGGGATACCAGAGGCGGTCGGCGAGGGCGGAGAGCTCGCCCTCGGGGACCCGGCCCTCGTGCAGGAGGACCAGGTCGAGGTCCGACAGGGGCCCGCCGTCGCCACGAGCCAGGCTGCCCGTGGCGGCGAGGGCGACGCCGGGCAGCAGACGTCCGGACGTCGCCTCGGCCCACAGCTCGCGCAGGGACGTGTCGGTCAGGGCCGTCACGGCCCCTCGACGGGCCTGGCCGGCCCCGCGAGCGGTGTGCTCGCGGGTGCCGGCCAGGCTGAGGCGTCGGTCGCGCAGGGTGGAGGGGGTGGCCGGGGTGGCGGCGGCGCGGGAGGCGGTGGCGGTCGCCATACCGACCCCTGTCCCTCCGGCCGTGCCGGCAGCGCCTGCTCCTGCGCCTGCCGCGCCAGCAGCGGCCCCACCGGTTGCTCCCTGTCCCGGACCGACGCTCGAGGTCACAGCGCGTCGACCCCGCGCTCGCCGGTGCGGACCCGCACGACCTCCTCGACGGGGATGGACCAGACCTTGCCGTCCCCGATGCGTCCCGTGGAGGCCTGGCGCACGACCAGGTCCATGACGTCCCGGGCGTCGCGGTCGTCGACGAGCAGCTCGAGGCGGAGCTTGGGGACGAAGTCCACGGTGTACTCCGCGCCGCGGTAGACCTCGCTGTGGCCGCGCTGGCGACCGTAGCCCGAGGCCTCGCTGACCGTCATGCCGGCCAGGCCGAAGGCCTCCAGTGCCTCCTTGACCGGGTCGAGCATGTGGGGCTTGATGATGGCGGTGATCAGCTTCATGAGTTCACGTCCTCCGTGGTGCGGGTGCCCTGGCCCCAGTGCGAGGTGGCGCCGATGGCGTCCCCGAGGGGTCCGGTCGCGCCGGGGCGGCGACCGATGGCGATGGGGGTCAGGTCGTAGCCCGTCTCGGCGTGCTGCGTCTGGTCGACGCCCTGCAGCTCGTCCTCGTCGCTGGCCCGGAAGCCCATCGTGGCATCGATGGCCTTGGCGATCACCCAGGTGACCACGAAGGAGTAGACGAGCACCGCGACCGCGCCGAGCGCCTGGCGCCACAGCTGGTCGAGCCCGCCGCCGTAGAACAGGCCGTTGACGGTGTTGACCGGGGCGGCGTCGGTGGCGAGGAAGCCGACCGCGAGCGTGCCGACCAGGCCACCCACGAGGTGGACGCCGACGACGTCGAGCGAGTCGTCGTAGCCGAGGCGGAACTTCAGGCCCACCGCGAAGGCGCAGGCCACGCCGGCGAGGGCGCCGATGATGATGCCCCCGACCGGGCTGACGGTGGAGCAGGCCGGGGTGATGGCCACCAGGCCCGCGACGACGCCCGAAGCGGCACCGAGCGAGGTCGCGTGACCGTCACGCAGACGCTCGGTGAGCAGCCAGCCGCACATGCCCGCGGCGGTGGCACCGAGGGTGTTGATCCAGGCGATGCCGGCAAGGGGGCCGGCGCCAAGGGCCGAGCCCGCGTTGAAGCCGAACCAGCCGAACCACAGCAGACCCGCGCCGAGCATGACCAGCGTCAGGTTGTGCGGGCGCATCGGGTCCTTGCCGAAGCCGCGACGCTTGCCGAGCACGAGGGCCAGGGCCAGGGCCGCCGCGCCGGCGTTGATGTGGATCGCCGTGCCGCCGGCGAAGTCGATCGCCTTGACCGTGTTGGCGATCCACCCACCCTTGTCGGACACGACGCCGTCGAAGGAGAACACCCAGTGGGCGGCCGGGAAGTAGACGAGCAGCGCCCAGATCGCCGCGAAGACGCACCACGCCGAGAACTTGGCGCGGTCCGCGATGGCTCCGGAGATCAGCGCGACCGCGATGATCGCGAACGCCGCCTGGAAGCCGGCGAAGACGGTCGAGGGCACGGTGCCGACGACCGAGTCGGGGTTGAGCATCGTGTTGAGCCCGGCGAAGTCCAGGGGGTTGCCGATCAGCCCGCCCAGGGAGTTGCCGAAGGCCATCGAGTAGCCGACGAGCACCCAGAGCACGCCGACGATCCCCATCGCCGCAAAGCTCATCATCATCATGTTGAGCACGCTCTTAGAGCGCACCATTCCGCCGTAGAAGAGGGCAAGACCGGGGGTCATGAGCAGCACCAGCGCGGCACTGACGAGGACCCAGGCGGTGTCGCCGGTGTTGATCGCGTCCATGGGCTCAACCCTGTCGGGGCCGCGTTTCACGACCCGACGCGATCGTGTTTCCGCGACGTTAACCGCGACCGCGCCGCGTAAACACCGCGTGTCCCGCGGCTAGCGACCCCAGTGGCCGCCCATGGGCGGGACCAGCCCCGCGTCCGCCCCCGCCGCCCGCATCGCCAGGGCTATCGAGTCCACGGTGTCGTGCGCGTTGAGCCCGCTCGGGTTGGGGACGACGTGGACGATCGCGCCGTGCCAGGGCTCCGGCTGCCGACCACGCTCGACCTGCTTGATCTGCTTGACCTGCTTGACCTGCTTGACCCCGAACGCGATCCGGTAGGTCGTGATCCCCGCGAACGCCACCACGGTCGGACGCCGATCCTGCACCACCGAGGCCAGCCGGTCCAGGCCCTCGCGCAGCTCCTCGGGGCTCACCTCGTCGGCGCGCGCCGTCGCACGGGCGACCAGGTTCGTCATACCGATCCCCCTGTCGCACAAGGCGACCCGATCGCTGTCGGCCAGCCCGGCGCTCGGGTCCATGACCCGGGGCACGAGGCCGGCCCGGTGCAAGGCCGGCCAGAACCTGTTGCCCGGCCGCGCGTAGTGCGCGTCCACGGCCCCGGACCACAACGAGGGGTTGATGCCGACGAGGAGGAGGCGCAGGGGATCCGGCAGCAGGTCCGCGATGACCCTCCCCCGGGCCTGCTGGAGCTCGTCGGCCGTGGGCCGCCGACCCCGCACGTATGCCGGGGAGCCCGCCGCCTCACGAGGCGACGGGCTCCCGCTCGGGTGCTGCGAGACCACTACTCGACGATGGCGTCGACGAACGCGACCGCGTCGAACGGCGCGAGGTCGTCCGGGCCCTCGCCCAGCCCGACGAGCTTGACCGGGACGCCGAGGGTGCGCTGGATGGCGACGACGATGCCGCCCTTGGCGGTGCCGTCGAGCTTGGTGAGCGCGATGCCGGTGATGGCGACCTCCTTGGCGAAGGCCTCGGCCTGCTTGAGGCCGTTCTGCCCCGTGGTGGCGTCGAGGACGAGGATGACCTCGTCGACCTCGGAGGTCTTCTCGACGACGCGCTTGATCTTGCCGAGCTCGTCCATCAGGCCCACCTTGTTGTGCAGGCGGCCGGCCGTGTCGAGGATGACGACGTCGACCTCCTGCTCGATGCCGGCCTTGACCGCGTCGAAGGCCACGGACGCGGGGTCGGCGCCGTCGCGGTGGGAGCGGACGGTCGGGACACCCACGCGCTCGCCCCAGGTCTCGAGCTGGTCGGCGGCCGCGGCGCGGAAGGTGTCGGCCGCGCCGAGGATCACGTCGCGGTCCTCGGCGACGAGCACGCGCGCGAGCTTGCCGACGGTGGTGGTCTTGCCGGTGCCGTTGACGCCGACGACCATGATCACGGCCGGGCGGTCACCGCGGCGGGTGGAGGCGATGCGGCGGTCCATGGTGGGGTCGACCAGGGTCAGCAGGTCCTCGCGCAGCCACTCGCGGGCCTCGGCCTCGTCCGTGGTGCCGTCGACGCGCACGTGGGTGCGCAGCGAGTCGACGAGCTCGGAGGTGGCCTGGACGCCGAGGTCGGAGGCCAGCAGGGTGTCCTCGACCTCCTCCCACGCAGCCTCGTCGAGCCGGCCGCTGGACAGCAGGGTGAGCAGGGCACGCCCGAAGGCCGTGTTGGAGCGGGCCAGGCGCGAGCGCAGCTTGTGCATGCGGCCCCGGGCGGACTCGGGCCGCTCGGTTGCGACCTCGGCCTCGGGGGCGGTGGGGGTCGCGCCCGACGGTGCTCCGTCGCGATCGCCGGGCTCGAGGGTCGTCGTGCGGGAGGTCAGGCCCTCGGGGTCCTGGTCGGGCGCGGGCGTGCCGACCGGCGATGACGACCGCGCGGTCTCGTCGTCGAGCTCGGCACCGTCAGCAGATCCGCTGCTGGTGCTGGTGGCGCCGCCAGGCTGTCCGGGCTCACCGGGCGTGCCGGCGTCGCGACGGGGAGCCTTGGGCTCGAGGACGTCTCCCCAGGTCGGGGCGGGCGCGTCACGGCGAGGCTCGGGTCGGGTCGAGGGCGGCTTGGGGGCGTCCTTGGTCCGGCCGCCACGGCTGCGCACGAGGCCGACGAGCGCGACGACGGCGAAGACGAGGATGCCGACGATGAGGAGCAGGTAGTCCTGGAGGGTGTCCACGCCGCCATCCTCGCAAAGGTCGACGCCCGACACACAACGCGCCGCCCGGCCGGCGCGACGCCGGACGGGCGGTGAGGGGTGTCCTGCGGGGTCGCGAGGACCCGCATGGCGACGGCCGGGGTCAGCGGCTGCTGCTGACCTTGTCCCGGGCGGCGGTGACGGTGTCGGCGACCCGCTCCTGCCCTTCGACGGTCAGGAGGGTGTCGCCCTCACGGGCGGCGGGGATGGCCACGAGGGCCACCACGACGAGGGCGAGAGCGAGAGCGAGCAGCATGCCAAGGATGACGACGACCATGACACCCAGTGTGTCCTGCCCGCCTGGGTGCCCGTCCAGGAATCGCCGCATCGCGTCCGGACTGTGATCAGGCTGGGCCATCCGAGTGAGCGGCGGCGACGGCCTCAGCGGGGAGGCCGTCGGCGGCGCCCTCGGTGACGCCAGCGCCCTCGGTGACGTCGGCGTCGTCGAGGTCGCGGATCCGCTGCGACACCACCGTCGTGACCCCGTCGCCCCGCATGGTGACGCCATACAGGGCGTCGGCGACCTCCATCGTGCGCTTCTGGTGCGTGATGACGATGAGCTGGCTCGAGTCGCGCAGCTCCTCGAAGAGCCCGATGAGCCGCCCGAGGTTGGCGTCGTCCAGCGCCGCCTCGACCTCGTCCATGATGTAGAAGGGGCTCGGCCGCGCCTTGAAGATCGCGACGAGCAGCGCCACGGCGACCAGCGAGCGCTCGCCGCCGGACAGGAGCGACAGCCGCTTGATCTTCTTGCCGGGGGGACGAGCCTCGACCTCGATGCCCGTCGTGAGCATGTTGTCCGGGTCGGTGAGCAACAGCCGCCCCTCGCCGCCGGGAAAGAGCCGCGAGAACACTCCGACGAACTCCCGCGCCGTGTCCTCGAAGGCCTCGGCGAAGACCCGCTGGACCCGGTCGTCCACCTCCTTGACGATGTCGAGCAGGTCGCGCCGCGACCGCTTGAGGTCGTCGAGCTGCTCGGTCAGGAAGGTGTGGCGCTCCTCCAGCGCGGCGAATTCTTCCAGCGCCAAGGGGTTGACGCGACCGAGGGCGGCCAGGCCGCGCTCGGCCTTGCGGAGGCGCTTCTCCTGCTCGTCCCGGACGAAGGCGACGGTGCGGGGCTCGCGGGCCTGGGCGTCGGGCTGGTCGCGGGATCCCTGCCGGCCCTCGGGGGTCTCGTGGTCGTGAGGCTCCTCATTGCCCTGGGAGTGCTGAGTGACCTTGGTCCCCTGGGAGCCCGCGCGCTCGCCCCGCGCCGGCTCCTCGATGACCGGGACCGGCTGGTGCGGGCCGTACTCCTCGACCAGGACGTCCGGCTCGATCCCGAGCTCCTCGATGGAGCGGGTCTGCAGCTGCTCGATCCGCAGCCGCTGCTGGGCGCGGGCCACCTCGTCCTTGTGCACCGAGTCGGTGAGCTCGCGCAGCTCGTCGGCGAGGGCCGTGACCCGGCGTCGTATGTCGACCAGCCCCGCCTCGCGGGTCGCCCGCTCGGCCTCGGCCCGGCCACGTCGCTCGGCGGCCTGCTCCACAAGCGAGCCCACCACGGTGACGGCCCGCTCGGCGCCGGCCTGGACCGCGCGGGCGACCTGGGCCTCGCGGCGACGACGCGCCAGGCGCTGGGCGGCCTGCTGCCGGGCCAGCTCCTCCTGCTGGGCCGCGCGCTCGAGCCCCGCCGCGCGACCGCCCAGCCCGCGCACCCGCTCCTCGCGGGTGCGCAGCGTCAGGCGCAGCTCGGTCTCCTGGTGCCGGGCGTCGGACGCCGATCCGGCGAGCTCGTCCCGGTGCTCGGTCGACGGCTCCGCCTCGTCCGGGTCGACCTCGGCCTGGGCGTCCTCCAGCCGCTGCTCGAGCTCGGCCAGCTCGCCCCGGTCGCGGTCGAGGCCCGCCGTGATCTCGGCGCCTCGGCGCTCGGTGCGCTCGGCCTCGGCGCGGGCCGAGCGGGCGGTGGCGGCCAGGGACCCGAGCTTCTCGGCGACGGCCGAGAGCTGGGCGTCGTTGTCGTTGAGGCGGTCCAGCGCGGCGTCGAGCGCGGCTCCCGCCTGCTCGAGCCGGCTCGCGGCCCCCTGCAGCTCGAAGGTCGCCCGCTCCCCCGCCGCCGTGGCCGCGTCGACGGCGACCCGCGCCTCGTCGACGGCGGCCTGCACCTCGAGCAGGCTGGGCGCCGAGCCGGAGCCGCCCCTGGCGAACCCCGGCGCGTGGACGTCACCGTCGGGCGTGACCGCGGTCGCCCCGAGGCCGACGACCGACTCCACGGAGCCGGCGTCGTCGACCAGGGCCACCCGCTCGAGGATCCGCACCAGGGCGGGCCGCACGTCGGCGGGCACCTGCTCGATCGCGTCGATGGCCCACACGGCCCCCGACGGCAGGGCCGGCCACGCCGGCCCGTCCGGGTCGGACTCCCCCGCCACGACCAGCGAGACCTGTCCGGCGTCCTGCTCGCGCAGCAGCGCCAGGGCCGACACCGCGTCGTCTCGCCCGGCCACGGCGACCGCGGCCGACGCCCACCCGAGAGCAGCCGCCAGCCGGGCCTCGTAGCCGCCGCGCACCTGCACCAACGACGCCAACGACCCGAGCACCCCGGACGCAGCCGCGCCGCCGGGACCCTCCAGGAGCACCGCCGCTCCGTCCTTGCGTCGCAGGCCGAGCTGCAGCGCCTCCAGGCGGGCCGTCGACGAGGAGCGGTCGCGGTCGGCGGCACGCACCGCGTCCTGCAGCCGGGTCACCTCGGCCTGGGCGGCCTCACGCTCGGCCTCCGCGCGCTCGTAGGCGCCGTCGAGATCCTCCTCGCCCTGCTCGTGGTCGGCGATGGACATCTCGAGGGCGTGGAACTCCTTGTCCGCCAACGCTGCTCGTTCCCGGGAGGCGGCGATGGTCTCGTCGAGCCGGCCGAGCTCGGCCTCGGCCGCCTCGATCCGCGAGCGTCGGGCCGCCACCTGCCCGGCCAGCCGCGCCAGCCCCTCGCGGCGGTCGGCCGCGGCCCGGGCGAGGCGGGCGAGCCGCTCCACCTCGTCCTGGTGCGCCCGCTCCAGCTCGCCGCGCCGCGTCACGGTCTCGGCGAGCCGATCCTTGACCTGCTCGACCTCCTCGGCGAGCGCCTGCTCCTGGGCCCGCACCTGCCCGGCCTCGGCCCGCAGCGCCTCGGGATCGCGACCGGCCTGCACCGGCTGGTGGGCCTCGTCGTCCGCGAGCAGGCGGGCGCGCTCGGCGGCCAGGTTGCCGGTGCCCGAGATGCGGTCGCGCAGGGACGAGAGGGCGAACCACTGCTCCTGGGCCCTGGCCACCTGCGGGGTGACCTCGGCGACCGCGGCCTCCAGCTGCTGCAGCTCGTCCTGGGCGGCACGCAGCGAGGCCTCGACCTCGGAGCGGCGGGCCAGCAGCGCCGTCTCGTCGGCGACCTCCTGCTCGAGCGTGCTCGTCAGCTGGACGAGGTCGTCGGCCAGCAGTCGCAGCCGGGCGTCACGGGCGTCGGCCTGGATGGTGGCGGCGCGCCGAGCCGTCTCGGCCTGCCGTCCGAGCGGCCCCAGCTGACGGCGGATCTCACCGGTGAGGTCCTGGACGCGCTGGAGGTTGCCCTCCATCTGCTCGAGCTTGCGCAGCGCGCGCTCCTTGCGCTTGCGGTGCTTGAGGACGCCCGCCGCCTCCTCGATGAACCCACGCCGCTCCTCGGGGGTCGCCCGCAGCACGGTGTCGAGCTGGCCCTGGCCGACGATGACGTGCATCTCGCGCCCGATGCCGGAGTCGGACAGCAGCTCCTGGATGTCCAGCAGGCGGCAGGCGGTGCCGTTGATGGCGTAGTCCGACCCGCCGTTGCGGAACATGGTCCGCCGGATCGTCACCTCGGTGTAGTCGATGGGCAGCGCGCCGTCGGTGTTGTCGATCGTCAGCGCGACCTCGGCCCGCCCCAGCGGCGGCCGCCCGGCCGTGCCGGCGAAGATGACGTCCTCCATCTTGCCGCCGCGCAGGCTCTTGGCCCCCTGCTCGCCCATGACCCAGGCGAGGGCGTCCACGACGTTGGACTTGCCCGAGCCGTTGGGACCGACCACGCAGGTGATCCCGGGCTCGAGCTTGAAGGTCGTCGCGGACGCGAAGGACTTGAAGCCCTTCATCGTCAGCTGCTTGACATACACGGTCGGCGGCGACTTCCTCGGCGGGGGACGCGGTCAGGTCGTCACTCTAGCGGCCGGGCCGTCCTGCGCCGGTTCACGGACGGTGATGTCGTATGACGAACCGCTACTTCTCGACGAGCGGCTATCTGTCGACGAACCTATTTCTCGACGAACCCAGAGGCGTCTCCACGCGGCTCCCCGGGGACGGCCACGCAGGACTCGACGTGCCCTGGCCGGCGCCGCCCCGCCCCGGGAGGCGCGGCCGGCGACAGGCGCTGGCCCAGCTCCTCCACCGTGTCGGCCGGGCCCTCTGCCACCACCTCGACCCGCCCGTCGCTCATGTTGCGGGCGTGCCCGGCAAGGCCGAGCTCCAGCGCCTGGGCCCGGGTCCACCATCGAAAACCCACGCCCTGCACCATGCCTCGCACGAAGTAGGTCGTCCTGGCGGTGCCCTCGGTCATGACTCCCAGCCTAGGCCACCCGGACGGGTCCGGCCGGGCTCCCCAGACCCACGACCCGCCGCGGGCGAAGGCATCAGCCGGGCTTCGTTCCCCAGGCTGATGATCCCGCCGGGGGTAGGTCCGTGGACCCCACGGGTCGGCCGGCCCCGGCCCCGGCCTCGGCCGTATGCCGGACCGCCCGCCGTCACCCGTGGTCGGCGCAGCAGGGCGTCGGCGTCGCCGTCTCGTAGGGCACGACCGTGCCCCCCGCAGCCGGTTGCACGACGAGCACGAGCCGGCCGGCGCGCCATACGGGCCGCACGTGCCCCCGGGTCACCAGGAGGGTCTCCGGACCGACCACCACGTCGGCGAGCCCCACCACCTCGTCGATCGCCGACCAGGCCAGCGCGTCGGCCACCGTCACGGTGCCCGTCAGGCGCGGCCTGCCCGGATAGACCACGGCGCGACCGTCGCGACCCGCCTCCGCGTCGGCAGCGGCACGCGCGGCCGAGTCGGCGAGCCGCGGATAGCCACCACGCGCCCCTGGGGCGGCGAGCCCGATCTCGTCCGGGCTCGCCGCGGCGGTCTGCGGCACCAGGGCCGGACGCAGCGCGGCGAGGATGCGAGCCAGGTCAGCGCTCGTGGGCGGTGCCACCGTCCACCGGACCGACAGGGCCACGTGCGAGGAGGCGCCCACCTCCCCCGGCACCAGGTGGGTGGACACGACGGCGGCGTCGCGCCCCAGCCTGGACAGCACGTCACCGAGGATCTCGGCCAGGTGGTCGGCGTCCCGCACCGTCGGGGCCACCGGGTCGAGCCCGACGACCACCGTCGTGGTGTCGCCGGGCTCGACCGTCGCCGTGGTGCTCACGTGCGGGGGAGGACCCAGATGGGGTTGGTGTAGAACCACAGGTCGTCCCAGGGGTTTGCCCGCACCGACGACGTCGATGGCCGGCCCGGCCTTGTCCACGGCCGCGCCCCGCAGCCCGACCGCGGTGCGCTTGCCGTCGGATCCGCGCAGGCGGACGTAGACGCCGCGGTCACCGATGGTGACGGGACCGAACCTCAGCTCGACCCACTGCCCCGCTCCCACCGTGCTGACGTCCCAGCTGCGGACGACCTGCGTCTCCGGAGCCACGAAGGTGTCGCGGTCGGAGGCCGGACCGGTCACGAAGCCCGCGACGGCGTCGACCTTGGCGAGCCTGGGCACGAACTGCGCCCAGTTGGGCAGCGGCTGCGTACGGATCCGCACCACCAGCTCGGCCTGGGTGCCGCGGCGGACGGTGAGGACGCCACCGAGGCCGACCTCGCGACCGCCGGCGCGCATCCGCACGTCGAGGTCCTGCACGAGGCGCCCGTGGTCCACCCAGACGCGTCCGTCGCGCAGGCCGGACATGACGGCGGCGTAGTCGCGGCGGTCGGCGCCGACGAGCGTGCGGCTGTAGTAGCCGGGCCAGTAGTCACCGTTGCCGGTGTCGGGGACCGGCCCGTTGACCGGGTCGGCGTAGTGCCCCTGCTTGGCGAAGTCGCTGTCCGGGCCACCGCGCACGGCGGTGTCGAGGTAGACGCTGTGGCTGTCGGAGTTGGCGGTGATCCACCACGGCTTGCCCTCCGACAGGAGGCTGTCCCACAGCCCGCCCACGGTGGCCGTCATCCAGTCGAAGCCGCCGAAGGTCCGGTAGCTCTCCAGCGGGTAGCCCGCGAACGAGTCCTTGCTCGGCGAGCCGTCGTAGTAGCCGCGGCCCGAGCCGGGGCCGTGCGGCTTGGGGAGGCCCGCCGCCTGGTGGCCCGGGGCGCCCTCCATGCCGACCGCGATGCGTCCTGGCACGTCGCGCCAGCCGCGGATCTCGTGCGGGGAGTCGATCCCCTTGCGCGCCGGGTGGTTGGCCAGCATCAGCGCGTCCTTGATTTCGCGCGACCCGACCGCCGAGGCGAGGTAGGCCAGGCCCTTGAGCGCCAGCGACTCGTTCTGCGGGGTGGCGGCGGAGGCCTTCTTGACCGACCCGTCGTAGGTGTTCTCGAAGGCCTTGAGGACGGCGACCTCGTTGGCCCCGGGGTGGACGAAGACGGTGCCGTGCTCGGCGGCCGGGATGTTCCACTCCAGCCCCTGGAAGACGAGCATGTCGTCGAACTCCGCGCGAGCCGCCCGGATGTGCGGGTTGACCTTGTCGACGCCGATCTTGGCGTGCGTCTCCGAGCCGTGGTCCGTGATGACCATCCAGTCCAGGCCGTAGGCGCTCGCGTGCTGCACGTGGTCGACGACCCGGTACATCGCGTCGGACGAGAACTGCGTGTGGATGTGGTGGTCACCGGCGAGCCAGCGCTGGCCCCGTCCGTGACGCTTGCCTGAGTGGAGCATCTCCTGCTCGGCCGCGGCGGCGGTGCCGGTGCCCTGCTCGGTGACGAAGCCGGCGGCCGCCACCCCTGCGCCCAGCACACCGGCGGCGCGCAGGAAGTTGCGCCGGCCGAGGTCGCTCGGGGCCAGCTCCGTGTCGGGGACGTGCAGGTCCTCGGCCGGGCCGACGGGCGCGTCGTGGTCGTGGGAGTGGGTGTGCGGGTGCTCGTGAGGGTGGTGGTGGTGACCCATCGGGCGTCCTTCGCGTGCTCGTCAGGACCATCTCGCCGCCCCGGCGAGGTGGGTCGTCCGGGCATGAGTGCCCGGGCAGGCACCGTCAGCGTCCTCCCGCCGGGCAACGGTCCGGCGCGGCATCGCTGAACGCTCAGTGAACGTCTGGTGAGGTCGGAGGGGCTAGCTGCGAACGGTGGGATCGCCGCCGGCGCGCCGATCCCGCGGCCTCGGCTGGCACCGAGGGCAGTAGTGGCTGGAGCGGTTCATGAACGGCTCCCGACGGATGGGTGTCCCGCACCGCCCGCACGAACGACCTTGCTGCCCATAGGCGTTCAGCGACCGGTCGAAGTAGCCGCTCGCCCCGTTGACGTTGACGTACAGCGCGTCGAAGCTGGTCCCGCCCTGCTCCAGGGCCTCGCGCATGACCTCGGCCGCGTGGTCCAGGACCCGAGCCAGCGTCGGTTTCGTGAGCGATGCCGTGTCCCGCAGCCCGTTGACCTGCGCGCGCCACAGCGCCTCGTCCGCATAGATGTTGCCGATTCCGCTCACCAGCCCCTGGTCGAGCAGCGCCCGCTTGACCGCCACCTGCCGCGCCTTAGCCCGGCGCACCACGGCAGCCTGGTCATAGGCCGGCTCGAGCGGGTCGGGGGCGATGTGGGCGATGGACTCCGGTATGCCGGACGCCCGCCCTCCAGCGACGAGCTCGGACCAGGCGAGCCCGCCGAACGTGCGCTGGTCGACGAAGCGCAGCTGACGCGCCGGCTCACCCGACGGCCCGACGAGGTCGAAGGTCGCGTGCAGGTGCTTCTCCGGCGGCGCGTCGGGTTCCTCGACGAGCAGCTGACCGCTCATCCCGAGGTGGAGGATCAGCGCGTCCGCGTCCCCGCCCTCGTCCTCGACCACGAGCCAGAGGTACTTGCCGCGCCGCTCGGCGGACCGCACCAGCCGACCGCGCAGCCGGTCCTCCAGGTCGCGTGGACCCGGCGTGTGCCGGCGGGCGACGCGGGTTCCGCGCAGGCTGACGTCGGCGAGCCGTCGCCCGACCACGTGCTCGGCGAGGCCCCGGCGGACCACCTCGACCTCGGGGAGCTCCGGCATACGGCCTCGTCAGCCGCGCTCGAGGATCTCCCCGGAGGGGGTCCCGTCCGCGTCCGTGGCGACCGAGTCGTCGGCCGTCGGCGAGGTGGCTCGCGAGCTGAGCGCCGTCCACGCCACCTCGGCGGCCTTCTGCTCGGCCTCCTTCTTGGACCGTCCGACGCCCTCTCCAAGGACCTCGGTGCCCACGACCGCCTGGGCCGTGAACACCTTGAGGTGGTCGGGGCCCTCGTCGGTGAGGGAGTACTCCGGGACGCCGATCCCGAGTGTCGACGTCAGCTCCTGCAGGGAGGTCTTCCAGTCGAGGGCCGCCCCCATCCGCGCCGAGGACGCCATGAGCGGGTCGAGCAGGTGGTGGACCAGCGTCGACGCGGCGTCCGAGCCGCAGGACAGGTAGACCGCGCCGATCACGGCCTCGGTCGTGTCCGCGAGGATCGAGGTCTTGTCACGACCCCCGGTGCTCTCCTCGCCGCGTCCGAGCAGCAGGTAGGCCCCGAGGTCGAGACCGCGCGCGACGTCGGCGAGGGCTCGCATGTTGACGACGGCGGCGCGCAGCTTGGCCAGCTGGCCCTCGGCCTCGTCGGGGTGGGTGCGATAGAGGGTGTCGGTGACGACGAGCCCCAGCACCGAGTCGCCCAGGAACTCCAGGCGCTCGTTGTGGGGCAGGCCGCCGTGCTCGTAGGCGTACGACCGGTGCGTCAGGGCACGCGACAGCAGCGACTCGTCGACGCGCTCTCCGACCACCTGCGCGAGGTGGTCGACGAGGGCGCCGACGGGCCGCTGCTGCGAACCCTCCGGACCGGTCGCGGCGCGTGATGTGGTGCTCATGCGCTCGGCGACCCCGATCAGCCCTGGAGCTCGGTGCGCTCCGCGGCCGCGTAGTGACGACCGTTGTAGGAACCGCAGGACGGGCAGGCCATGTGCGGCTGCTTCATCGAGCGGCACTGCGGGCACGCCGTGAGGGCGGTCGCCGTGGTGCGCCAGTTCGCGCGACGCGAACGGGTGTTGGAGCGCGACATCTTCCGCTTCGGGACAGCCACGTCAGTTCCTCTTCTCTTCGTTGCTGGTCAGAGCTTGCAGGGCCGACCACCGGGGGTCGAGCACCTCGTGGTGGTGGTCCGGATCCTCCGCCAGGTGGGCTCCGCACTCGGAGCACAGCCCTGGGCAGTCGGCCCGGCACACCGGCTGGAACGGCAGGGTGGGCACCACTGCGTCCCGCAGCACCGGCTCGAGGTCGAGCAGGTCGCCCTCGAGCTCACGCACGTCGTCGTCCTCGTCGTCCGCCGCCACCTGCTCGTGTCGAGCAGCACGCTCGGCGTAGGCGAACAACTCCTGGAAGGTGGCCTCCACGGGGAGGGTCACCGGGTCCAGGCACCGCACGCAGGCGCCGGTCGCCGTGGTGGTGATGGTGCCGGTCACGAGGACGCCCTCGAGCACGGACTCGTAGCGCAGGTCGAGGTCCACGGGGGTGCCGGGCGCGACGGCGATGACGTCGGTCCCGAGATCCTCCGGAGCCTCCACGACGCGCTGCTCAGGGTGCATGGACCCGGGGCGACGACCGAGCTCCCGGGTGTCGAACACCAGGGGCGAGCGGGGGTCGAGTCGGGGCATGGCTCCAGTCCGAGCGGTCGAGGATGGTGACGGCACGTCCCGTCCGGGCCGCGCACATCGGTGCTGCCGGTCCGTCGCAGGCATCGAGATACCAGCACACAGACCGACGCACCAGACTACCGGACGTGGCGGGCTGCCCCAAATGCGACGACCCGTCCAGCCTCACTGCACCCCGCACCGCGCCGGCGGCTCAGGCTCCGCGCGCCCGCAACGCCCTCGCCACCGGCTCCGGGACGAGGTCCAGGCCGTAGCCGCCGAGGCGCCATACCTCCTTGACCAGCGAGCTCGACACGTGCTCGAAGGCGGGGTTCCCTGGCAGGAATACCGTCTCGATGCCGGTGAGGTGCTTGTTCATGAGGGCCATGGGCAGCTCGTAGGCGAAGTCCGTGCCGGACCGCAGGCCCTTGACGACGGCCCCGATCTCGAGCCTCGTGCACAGGTCGACGAGCAGCCCGTCGGAGTAGGCCCCGACGGTCACGCCGGGCAGGTGGGCGACGGACTCCTCGACCAGACGCACCCGCTCGTCGATCGAGAACATCCCCGAGTCGGCCTTGGCGGGGTTGTAGAGCACGCCCACCACCACCTCGTCGTAGAGGCCGGTGGCCCGCTCCACGATGTCCAGGTGCCCGAGGGTCACCGGGTCGTAGGAGCCGGGGCAGATGCAGCGGCGCACCGCGCTCATGGCGTCCTCCCGTCCTCGACCGTCGGCCTCGGGGACTCGTCGTCCGTCGTCATCGGGGTGGTCATGCGGTGAAACCTACCCCCGCTCGGCGTACCACACGACGGTCTCGCCGTACCGCTTCTCGTCGAGCGCGACCAGCCCCTGCGGCCAGGTGGGCTCGGGCGAGCGGGAGGACCGCTCGACCACGACGATCGCGTCCGCGGCGAGCCAGTCGCCCTCGACCAGACGGGCCAGGACGGCCGCGAGGGCCTCCTCGGACAGGTCGTATGGCGGATCGACCAGCGTGACGTCGAAGGGCTGCCCTGCTCGAGGCCCGGCGAGGACGCGCTCCACGGTGTCCCGGCGGACGGTGACGTCGCGAAGCCCGAGCTCCGCGGCGTTGCGGGTCACCACCTGCGCCGCCGACCGGTCGTGCTCGACCAGCAGGACGCTCGCGGCACCGCGCGAGGCCGCCTCGAGCCCGAGCGCCCCGGACCCGGCATACAGGTCGGCGACGTGGGCATCGGTGAGGACGTCGAGGTGGTCGAGACGGGAGAACACCGCCTCGCGCACCCGGTCGCTCGTGGGGCGGGTGCCGCGGCCGGTGGGGGTGCTGATGCGCCTGCCCCCGACGCTGCCGGCGATGATCCTGGTCACGCGGGCAGCCTACGGTCAGCCACGCTCGAGGTAGGCCGCGCTCTCGTCGTCGAGCGTGTCGGCGAGCCAGGCCGCCAGCCGGGGGTGGGCCGTGAGGGCGACGTCGTCGCGCAGCAGGGCCTGGGCGTCGTCACGAGCCTCGGCGATCAGCTCGACGTCGCGGGGGTTGGCGAGGCGGAGCATGCGGATGCGGCGCCGGCGCCCGCTCTGGCTGGCCCCGAGCACGTCGCCCTCGCCGCGCAGCTCGAGGTCCTGCTCGGCCAGGGCGAAGCCGTCCGTCGTGCCGGCGACGGCCTGCAGCCGCTGCCACGCCACGGGCCGGCCCTCGGGGTCACCGCTCGGGTCGACCGGGGTGGCGAGGAAGCAGGTGCCGGCGTGCTGTCCACGTCCGACCCGGCCGCGCAGCTGGTGCAGCTGGCTGATCCCGAACCGGTCGGCGTCCAGCACCACCATCACCGTCGCGTTGGGGACGTCGACCCCCACCTCGATGACCGTCGTGGCGACCAGCACGTCGATCTCGCCGGCGGCGAAGCGGCGCATGACGGCGTCCTTCTCCTCGCCCGAGAGACGCCCGTGCAGCAGCGCGAACCGCACGCCCTGGAGCTGCGGGGTGGCGTGCAGGAGCAGGTCGTAGGCCTGCAGGAGGCTCACCGCGGGCGGCCGTGCCGTGGCCTCGTCGGTGCCGCCGGGATCGATGCCGTCAGCGCCGTCGATGCCGTCAGCGCCGTCGGCGCCATCTGGACCGCCGGCCCCGGCGCCCGCCGAGGGCCCCACCTCGACGAAGCCGTCCTCGGTCTCGTCGCCGCTCGGGCTGTCGCTGTCACCGATCCGTCCGCACACGACATAGGCCTGACGGCCTGCGGCCACGGCGTCGGCCACGACCTGCCACATGCGGGCCATCCACGTGCCGTCCCCCTGCCGCACCACGTGCGTGGTGATGGGCGAGCGTCCGGCCGGCAGCTCGCGCAGGACCGCCGTCTCCATGTCGCCGAAGACCGTCATGGCCACCGAGCGAGGGATCGGGGTCGCTGTCATGACGAGGACGTGCGGCGGACGAGCAGCCTTGGCGCGCAACGCATCTCGCTGCTCGACGCCGAACCGGTGCTGCTCGTCCACGACGACGAGCCCGAGGTCGGCCAGCTGCACGGCCTCCTGGATCAGCGCGTGCGTGCCGATGACGATGCCGGCCTGGCCGGAGGCCGCCTCGGACAGGGCCCGGCGCCGGGCGTCGGTGCTCATCGACCCGGTGAGCAGCACCACCCTGGTGGCGTCGTCCGCCCCGCCCAGCAGGCCCGCCTCGGCCAGCGGGCCCATGATGGCGCGGATGGAGCGGTCGTGCTGGGCGGCGAGCACCTCGGTCGGGGCGAGCAGGGCGGCCTGCCCCCCGGAGTCGACGACCTGCAGCATAGCGCGCAGCGCCACGACGGTCTTGCCGGAGCCCACGTCGCCCTGCAGGAGCCGGTGCATGGGGACCGGGGAGGCCAGGTCGTGGGCCAGCTCCTCGCCGACGATCCGCTGCCCCTCCGTGAGCGGGAACGGCAGGGCCGCGTCGAACGCGTCGAGCAGACCCCCGGGCCGTCCGGGCCGGGCCGTTCCCTCGTCCGCGGCCGCCGTCAGCCGTCGCTGGACCAGCGCGGTCTGCAGCACCAGCGCCTCGTCGTAGCGCAGCCGAGCACGAGCGGTCTCGAGGTCGCCCCAGGTGCGGGGCTGGTGGATCAGCCGGATCGCGGTGGCCCGGTCGCACAGCCCGTGGCGGCGGAGCAGCTCGTCCGGCACGGGATCCTCCAGGTCGCCGACGGCGTCGAGCACGATGCCCATGGCGGTGCCGATCTGCCACGAGGTCAGCTTGTCCACGGCTCGGTAGACCGGGAGGATCTGCTGGTGCCGGACGGAGTCCTGGATGACCTGGTAGTCCGGGTGCGACAGCTGCCAGCGCCCGTTGAAGGTGCCGGCCTTGCCCGAGAACACCGCCAGCGTGCCGGGGGTGAGGTCCTTGGCCGGCCCCCAGTGGCTGAAGAAGGTGAGGTCGATCTCGGTCGTGCCGTCGGTCACGGTGGCGCGCAGCAGCTTCTTGCGGGGGTTGGAGCGGATCGGCGCGACGGCGGCGCGGAGCACCTCCGCGACCACGACCAGGTGCTCCCCCTCGTGCAGCTGGGTGGTGGACAGCTTGGCCTCGAGATAGGTCCGGGGGTACCACCCCAGCAGGTCAGCCGCCGTGACCAGGCCGACCTTGTCCAGCGGGTCGGCGGTGCGCTTGCCGAGCAGCGAGCGCAGGCTGCTGCCCGGTCCGGCGCGGTCCGCGCCCTCCCGGTCGACCCAGGTCGTCTCCCCCGCCACCTACTCGACCCCCACCAGCAACAGGTATGCCGCCTGCCCGCCCGCGTGGACGCCCACCTCCACGTCGGGCCACCGGGTGGCGAGGTGCTTGCGCACGACCGCGACATCGGCGTCGGACAGCCCCGCCGTCACGAGGGTGACCAGCTCGCCGCCCTGCTGCAGCAGGTGGTCGACGAGGTCGACGGCGACCTCGTCCATGGCGTCGCCGACCAGGACGATGTCGCCCTCGACGATGCCGAGCAGGTCACCCGCCCGGCAGGGACCCGCAGCCGTCGCCGCGTCACGCGTGGCCCGGGCGACCGCACCGCTGCGCACCTCGTCGACGACGGCCCGCATCGCCTCGGCCGCCTCGGCCGCCGGGGCCCCGCGATCGAGGACAGCGAGGCAGGCGAGCCCGGCGACGTCGGACCGGGACGGCACGACGTGCACCTCGCGGCGGGCGGCGGCCAGCTCGTCGGCCGCGCTCGTGACGGTGAGCAGCACGTCGGGGTCGTTGGGGAGCAGGACCACGGGGCGCCCGGGGTGCGCCTGGACCTCGTCGACGATGGCGCCGACGCTGGCCCGGGCTCCCGGGCTGCTCGGCACCACCAGGGCGCCCTCGGCGACGAAGAGCTCGCGCAGCCCCCGCCCGTCGGTGCAGGCCACGACCAGAGGCCCGTCCTGGTCGGCGACGGCGCCGGCGGTGCCGCGGCTCTCCCGGAGAGCAGCCGCCTGGGCGTGCAGGTCGGTGACCGTGACGGCCGACACGGCGCCGGCGTCGTCGGCGACCCGGAGCACGGCGTCGGGATCGTCGGCGTGCACGTGCACACGGGCCAGGTCGCCGTCGACCGCCACCACGACGCTGTCGCCGAGCGCGGCGAGCGACGACCTCAGGGCGACCACGCCGTCGGGCGAGGCCAGGTGGAGCACCAGCATCACCTCGTGCTGGGGACCGGAGTAGTCCTCCCCCACGTCCGGCCCGTCGTCGTGGGCCTCCCGGGCGAGCGCTGACAGGCGGTCCGCCTCCATGGCGGCGGCGCCGGGGTCGCCGGGGCCGGACTCACCGCCGTCGACCACCCGCTTGAGCGCGTCGAGGACCGTGACGAGGCCGGACGCTCCGGCGTCGACGACCCCGGCCGTCCGCAGCGCGGCGAGCTGGGTGGGCGTGCGGTCCAGGGCCGCGCGGGCCGCGGTGACGGCGGCGTCCACCACGGCGCTGAGGGTCGCCTGCGCCTGCCGGGCGCGCGCCTCGGCCGCCTCGGCGGCGCTGCGGGCGACGGTGAGGATCGTGCCCTCGGTGGGGTCACCGACGCAGTCGTAGGCCAGGTCCGAGGCCCGCCGGAAGGCCTGCGCCACCACACCGGCGTCCGCCCCGCCGTGGTGCGCCGGACGCTCGACGACGTCGAGCAGCCCCCGCACCAGCTGGCTGACGATGACCCCGGAGTTGCCGCGGGCCCCGAGCACGGCGGCACGGGCGAAGGTGGTGAGCTCCTCCTCGGGCTCCGCGGCGACCGAGCGCTCCACGGCGGAGTCGAGCGTGAGGAACATGTTGGTGCCGGTGTCGCCGTCCGGGACGGGAAAGACGTTGAGGGCATCGATCTCCTCGCGCCGCTCCGCGAGCGCCGCCCGGGACCGGACCGCCCACAGACGCAGGGCGTGGCGGTCGAGCACCCGCAGTGGATCGCGAGGCTCGCGGCGCTGCTCCTCACCCACGTGCGGCTCCCTCGGTATCGGTCGTCACTCGGCCCTCGGCCCTCGGCTCGCGCTGAGCCTACGCGAGCGCACCGACAGGCCCTCGCCGCCCCGGGCTGACCTTCGCCGCCCAGCGCAGACCATCGACGAACACCGCTCACCGTCGCGTGCTGCCGGACCCCGAGGCCCAGGTTTGGTGCCTGCCCCTCGGGTCGGCTACGCTAGAGCGGTTGCCCCACCACTTCCGCGCCGTCGGCGTGCTCGTCGGGGCGCACCCCGACTGTCAACGAATGTAGGAGATCACCGTGGCTGCCAACTGCGATGTCTGCGGCAAGGGACCGTCCTTCGGTCACAGCATCTCGCACTCGCACCGTCGCACCAAGCGCACCTGGACCCCCAACATCCAGCGTGTCAAGGCTCTGGTCGGCGACGCGGGTGTGACCCCCAAGCGTCTCAACGTCTGCACCTCCTGCCTCAAGGCGGGCAAGGTCAAGCGCTGACACCAGCACCGCACGACCGCCGAGGGCGGCTCTCCACCGGGAGAGCCGCCCTCGGCGTCATACCTGAGCGACCCGCAGGAGACCGTATGCCGAGCGCCACGACCCGCGTGGTCGCCGTGGACGTCGCGCGCTGCCTGGCCCTGCTCGGCATCCTCGTCAACCACCTCGTCGGCGGCCTGGCGAGCGCGATCCTGTGGGACGTCCACGCGGTGCTGTTCGCGGTGCTCGTCGGCGTCGGCGCGCAGCTCGGCTCGACCGCCCACCGTCGTGGGTCCACCGTCGCCGCCGGCGCCGTCCGGGCCACCGCCCTCGCCGTCGTCGGGCTCAGCCTCGCCGAGCTCGAGACCCGGGCCGCCATCGTGCTCGTGAACCTCGCCGTGGTGACCCTGGCGGTCACCTGGGCGGCCCGTCGCAGCACCGTCGTCGTGGGTGCGGTGGCTGTGGGCATCGCCCTCGTCGCACCCGTGCTCGCCCACCTCGCGCGGGGCGAGATGCAGGGCCCCTGGCACCCCGACGTGGCGTGGAGCGACCTGGAGGACCCGACCCACGCGCTGGCCACCCTGCTGGTCGCCACGTCCTACCCTGCGCTGCTGTGGACGGTGCTCGGGCTGCTCGGCGTCCTCGCGGCGCGGGCCTACCTGCCCGGCGACGGTCGGCCGGCCCGGCCCGCCGCCCTCGCCCTGACCGGGCTCGGGCTGGTGCTCGTGGGGCGGGTCGGGAGCATCCTCGCGCTCGTCCTGACCGGCCGGACCGCCCTGCTCGAGGCGGAGCAGCAGGCGGCGCTGGAGGAGTCCGCCCTGCCGGACGACCTCGATCGGCTCTCGCTCGTGGGGGCCTACCTGCCCTCGACGCCCAGCCTGCTCGTCAGCGGCGGCCTGGCGCTGCTGGTGCTCGCCGGGGTGCTGGGCCTGTGCCGCTCGGACCGGGTGCGGGGATCCCTGGTCGTGCGGGCCGCCGCGGACGTGGGGTCGATGACCCTGTCCGCCTACGCCCTGCACGTCCTGATGCTGCCCGGCACGGAGGTCGCCCTCGACGCCTGGCCGGGCCTGGACCCCTGGTGGCTCTACCTCGCGCACGTCACGGTCATCGCCGTCGCTCTGCTGACCTGGCGTCGCACCCTGCGCCGTCCGGCGTCGGTCGGTCCGCTGGAGTGGCCGACCCGAGCAGCGATCTCGGCGGTCACCCGGCGAAGTGGTCCCACCCCTGCCCCTGGATCGCCTCGCCGTCCAGCGTGACCCGCGGCCGCGCGTCGTCCGCCTCCACGACCCGGCCGACGACCCACCAGTGCCCGTCCGGGTCGCTCTGGTCCCGCAGCAGCGGGCTGTCGGCAGGGAAGGTTGCGAGGAGCGAGTGCTCCTCGCCCCCGGTCAGCACCTGCGACCACGCCACGTCGAGCGGCAGCACGTCCGTCAGCGGCGGGTCCACGAAGTCCCGCTCGAGGTTCGTGCGGTCGAGGTCGATGCGGACCCCGGACGCCCGGGCGATCCGGCCGGCGTCACGCACCAGGCCGTCGGACACGTCCATCATCGCGGTGGCGCCCGCGAGCGAGGCGACGACCCCCGAGGAGACGGAGGTCACCGGCGTGCGGTGGAACCACATGAGGACGCTCCGGGCGCTCTGCTCGTGCCATCCCGGAGGGGGCTCCTCGCCCGTGGGGTATGGCCGGGGGCTGCCGGGATCCGTCTCCCCCTGGTCGTAGAGCCACCAGCCGGCCCCCGACCAGCCGAGGGACCCGTGGACGGCCAGGACGTCGCCGACCCGCGCCCCTGACCGCAGCACCGGGTCGCGGCCCTCCAGGTCGCCGAGCGCCGTGATCGAGACCATCACCACGCCGTCGGGCGCCCCTGAGAGGTCCCCGCCCACGACGCTCACGTCATACCGCTCGGCCTGGGACGCGACCCCCTGCGAGAACTCCTCGGCCCACCGGGCCGGCAGGTCACCGTGCGCGGCCAGGGTGACCAGGAGCCCGGTCGGGCGGGCGCCCATCGCGGCGATGTCGGCGACGTTCTGCGTGACGAGCTTGGACCCGACCTCGGCCGGCGTCGACCACTCGTCGCGCCAGTCGTGCCCCAGCACCATCGTGTCGGTGGTCGCGACCACGGAGCCGGTCGGCGCCCGCAGGACGGCGGCGTCGTCACCGGGCGGCACCAGGACATCCTCGGACTGGACGAAGTAGGGGAAGATCCGGTCGAGCAGGTCCTCCTCGGAGAGGTCCCGAAGGCGCGGTCCGTCCTCGGCGTGGGCTTCTGACATGCGACCTCCAGTGCGGGCCTTCGGGAGCGACACGCTACCGTGGTCGCGAAGCGGCACCACCCTTGGTCCCGCACCCGCCGCAGCGACGCGGCGGTCACCTAGAACGAGTGGAGGATTCGATGGTCCAGGCCTACATCCTGATCCAGTCCGAGGTCGGCAAGTCGTCCCAGGTCTCCGAGTCCGTCGGCGCCATCGACGGCGTGGTCAAGGCCGAGGAGGTCACCGGACCCTACGACGTCATCGCCCGGGTCGAGGCGGAGAACGTCAACGAGCTCGGCCAGCTCGTCATCGCCAAGATCCAGGACATCCAGGGCATCACCCGCACCCTGACCTGCACCGTCGTCCACGGCTGAGCAGGAGACCGTGCAGGGTCTGCTCGACCGACGCATCCTCGTCACGGCCACCGTCTGCGCTCTCGCAGCGGTGGCCGTGACGCTGCTCCTGCTGCGTCCGCGGCCGGTCGAGGTGGTCGCCGGCCCCGCCGACACGTCGGCAGCCTGCGTGGCGGCCCGGGAGCACTGGCCCGTCACGGTGGCCGGTCAGGAGCGCCGAGACGACGTCGTGGGCGCCCGGAGCGCGACGGCCTGGGGATCGCCCGCGATCATCGCCCGCTGCGGCCTGGCTCCGCAGCCGCCCAGCGCCGGCCAGTGCATCGACGTCAGCGGGACGGACTGGGTCGTGCAGCCGCTGACGGACGGGACGCGGCTGACGTCATACGGCACGGACCCCGCGATCGAGGTGCTCGTCCCCGAGCGCTACGCACCCGCTCCCCTGCGGGTCGGGGTCTTCGCGGACGCCGTCCGGTCTCTGCCCTCGACCGGTCGCCGCTGCACCTGACTCCCCGGTGCAGACTGGGCCCATGAGCGCCTCCGACAACGCCGCCCCCACCGAGCACCAGGGCGGGGACAGCCTGGTCACCGTCCTCGTCGCCCTCGGCGCCAACGCCCTGATCGCGGTCGCCAAGACGGTGGTGGCGGTCATCACCGGATCCGCGTCGATGGTCGCCGAGGCGGCACACTCGTGGGCGGACGCCGGCAACGAGATCTTCCTGCTGCTGGCCGAGCGCAAGTCGGGGCGCCCTCGCGACCGCTCGCACCCCCTCGGCTACGGCCGCGAGGCGTACGTCTGGTCCATGTTCGCGGCGTTCGGCCTGTTCACGGCCGGCTCGATCGTCTCCATCTGGCACGGCATCACCTCCCTGACCACCGAGGAGGCCGAGACCGACTACCTGCTGGCGTACGTCGTGCTGGCCGTCGCCTTCGTCCTCGAGGGCATCTCCTGGCTGCAGGCCATGCGGCAGACGCGACGCGAGGCCCGGGCCCGCGGCCTGTCGGCGGCCCGCTACATCTGGGGCACGCCCAACCCCACCCTGCGCGCCGTCGTCGCCGAGGACAGCGCGGCGCTCATCGGCATCGTGCTCGCCGCGCTGGGCATCCTGCTGCACGAGCTGACCGGCAACCCGGTGTGGGACGCCGTCGGCTCGATCCTCGTGGGCGTCCTTCTCGGGATCGTCGCGATCTTCCTCATCGACCGCAACCGCGACTTCCTCACGGGGCAGGCGGTGTCGCCCGACGTCCGACGCAAGGCCCTCACCGCCCTGCTCGGGCACCCCGAGATCGAGCGCGTGACCTACCTGCACCTCGAGTGGGTCGGCCCGCAGAAGGTCTTCCTGGTGGCCGCCGTCGACCTGACGGGCGACGCCCCCGAGCACGACCTCGCCGTGACCCTGGACCGGCTGGGCGACGAGCTGCGGACGCACGAGATGGTCGAGGAGGCCGTCCTGACCCTCGCCACGCCGGACCGTCCGTCGCTCGAGCTGGGCTGATCCCACCCCACGGCTGACCGGCGCCTCCCCCTGTTGGCCTGCCCGTCGCCCACCCGACGGCGGCCCGTCACCTCGCCGAGGCAGGCTGCGGGGATCCGACCAGACTCCCCCGGAGGTCCGCCATGCGCACCCGTCACGCCCTCGCCGGTCTCGGCGCCCTCACCCTCTGCCTGTCCCTCGGCGCGCCCGCGGTCGCCGGGCAGGACGGCGCCGGACAGGACGGCACCGGCAGGGACCAGGTCAAGGAGCAGGCCAAGGACCAGCGACAGGTCCAGGCACAGGGGCGTGGCAAGGGCCACCAGCGGCTCTACACGTTCGCCGTCATCGGGGACACGCCCTACGGCGCCGAGATGATCGCCCGCTTCCCGCAGGACGTGGACCGCATCAACGCCGACAAGGACGTCCAGCTGGTCATGCACGTCGGCGACATCAAGAACGGCTCGTCGCCGTGCTCCGACGCGTACCTCACCTGGATGCGAGGGCAGCTCGACCGGCTCGAGGACCCGGTGGTCCTCACCCCCGGGGACAACGAGTGGACCGACTGCCACCGTCCCGCCGCCGGTGGCTTCGACCCGCTGGAGCGGCTCGCCAAGGTCCGCTCGGTCTTCTACCCGCAGCCAGGCACGACCCTCGGCAAGCACCCGATGTACGTCAACGCCCAGACCTCTCTCGGTTTCCCCGAGAACGTCATGTGGTCCCGCGCCGAGGTGCAGTTCGCCACGGCCCACGTCGTCGGCTCCAACAACGGCTTCCTGCCATGGACCGGCAGGACGACCACCAAGCCGCAGCAGCTCGCGGAGGCGGTCGACCGCACCGCCGCGGCCGTCACGCACATCCGGGCGACCTACGCCGAGGCGCGCCGCACCAAGGCCAAGGCGGTCGTCATCGGGATGCAGGCCGACATGTTCGACGTGACCCAGAAGGCCTGGAGCCTCGACACCAACAGCGCCTTCGTCCCCGTCATCAAGGCCCTGACCGAGGAGTCCAACCGCTTCGGCGGGGCGACCTACCTCCTGGACGGCGACTCGCACGTGTTCAACGACGACTACCCGCTGACCGCCGGGTCGGTCTGGCTGCAGCGCTACGGGCTCACCACGCCGGCACCGAGGATCCACCGCATCACCGTCGACGGCGAGGCCGCCGCGGACGAGTACCTCTCGATGACCGTCGACCCCAAGGCCAAGAAGGGCTCCCGCGACGTCCTCGTCTACCGCCGCGTGCCCCTGACCTGACCGACGCTCGTGGGAGAGTGGCGGCATGCCTCTCCCCCACGTGCTCCCCGGGCGGCGGTATGCCGTCCGCGTGGCCACCGCCCACCCCGTCGCCGACGGCGGGGCCACCGGCACCGCGGCCCGCGACGTGGTGGGTGTCCTCGTCGGTGCGGACGCGGGCACGTGGACGCTGCTGCCCGAGGACCGTGGCCCCGAGACCGTGGCGGTGGCGGACGTGCGGGCGGCCCGCGAGGTGCCGCCCCGCGTCGTCCGCCCGACCTCCTCGATCGACGACGTCCAGCGGCTCGCCGCTCGCGGCTGGCCAGGTCTCGAGCAGCACCGCCTCGGCGGGTGGCTGCTGCGGGCGGGTGCGGGCTACACGGGGCGCGCCAACTCCGCCCTGGTCGCCGGGGATCCTGGCCTGCCGATCGAGGAGGCGGTGACGCGGGTCGAGGCGTTCTACGCCGAGCGCCAGACCTCGGCCCGCTTCCAGCTCGCCTATCCCCTCACGGGACCTCAGGACCCGGCCGGTGACGTCGACGCCGTGCTCGCGCGCCGCGGCTACGCCGTGGTGACGCCGACCTACACCTACGTCTCCGACCTGCGCACGCTGGACCCCGCACCGCTGGGCGACCTGACCGCCTCCTGGGCCGACGACCCCGACGAGGAGTGGCTCGCCCCCGAGAGCCCGCTGCACGGTCGTCACCCGCGCGCCGTCGACGTCATCACGGCGTGCCCGGCGCGCTACCTGACGCTGCGGTCCGGCGGGGGCTTCGTGGCCCGGGCGCGGCTCGTCGTCACCGAGGACTGGTGCGGCATCACCGAGCTCGTCGTCGACGAGTCGGTGCGCGGGCGGGGGATCGGACGTCGCGCCATGGGCGAGCTGACCCGTGCGGGGCGCGAGTCGGGGGCCCGCTTCGGATACCTGCAGGTGCTCCAGACCAACGCCGCGGCCACCAGCCTCTACGACGCCCTCGGCTGGCATCGGCACCACCGCTACCACTACCGCGCCCTCCCCTCCTGAGGCCCTGGCGCCCCCGAGGCTCCTGACGGCGGTGCGGTCGGTCTTCTCGGCATACGGTGTGGGCATGCACGAGGACTGGACCCTGGCCACCCGCTCCGTCGCCCTCGGACGCCCGGCGCACGAGCCCGGCGCGCCGGTCAACCCGCCGCTCGAGCTGTCGAGCACCTATGTCGCGGGCGCGGATCCGGGCTACGGACGCGTCGGCAACCGCACGTGGGACGCCTTGGAGCAGACCCTGGGTGGGCTGGAGGGCGGCCGGTGCCTCGCCTTCGCCAGCGGTATGGCGGCCGTGGCCGCCGCCCTCTCCCTCGTCCCCCGAGGCGGGGTCGTCGTGGCGCCGGACGGGGCCTACAACACGGCGCTGTCGCTGCTCGCGTCGCTGGCTGCGGACGGCTCCGTGCGCGAGCTGCGTCGCGTGGACCCGGCCGACACGGACGCGGTGGTCGCGGCGCTGCCGGGGGCCGACCTGGTGTGGCTCGAGTCCCCCACCAATCCCCTGCTCGAGGTGGCCGACCTGTCCGCGATCGCCGCGGCCGCCCACGACGCCGGTGCGATCGTGGTGTGCGACAACACCTTTGCGACTCCGATCGTGCAGCGGCCGTTGGAGCTCGGGGTCGACGTCGTCGTCCACTCGGTGACGAAGTACCTCGCGGGACACTCCGACGTCGTCCTCGGTGCCGTCGTCACGGACCGACGTGAGCTCGGCGAACGGCTGCACGCGCACCGGACCCTGCACGGCGCGATCCCGGGACCGCACGAGACGTGGCTGGCGCTGCGCGGCATGCGCACCCTGGCGCTGCGGGTCGAGCGGGCGACGGCGAGCGCCGCCGAGCTGGCCAGGCGGCTGGGCGAGCACCCGTCGGTGAGCCGGGTGCGCTACCCGGGGCTGGGCGCGATCGTGTCCATCGAGATCGTCGCCGGCGCAGAGGCCGCCGACCGCGTGTGCCGCGCCACCCGGCTGTGGACGCACGCGACGAGCCTCGGCGGGGTGGAGTCACTGCTCGAGCGCCGTCGCCGTCACGCCAACGAGCCCGTCGTCGTGCCCGAGGATCTCGTCCGCCTGTCGGTCGGGATCGAGGACGTCGAGGACCTGTGGCGCGACCTCGACCAGGCACTGCGCAGCGTGTGACACCTGGCCCCGCGTCGTCGAGCCGGGCACCCGCGCCGCTGACTCGGGTCGCCGCACCCGTCTCACCCTGCAACCCGAGACCACCTCGTCAGCGCGACGCCGAACCGGGCACCCGCGCCGCTGACTCGGGTCGCCGCACCCGTCTCACCCTGCAACCCGAGACCACCTCGCCAGCGCGAGACCGGCCCCTCGAACCTAGCGGCGCTCCTCCTTGCGGGCCCGCGACATCAGCTGCGTGACGACCTCGCTGGGGTCGCGCCCGTCGTGGACCACGGCAGCGACCTGCTCGACGATCGGCATGTCCACCTCGACGCTGCGCGCCAGCGCCAGGATCGACTCGGCGGACTTGACGCCCTCGGCGACCTGGCGGGTCTCGGCGACGACCTCGTCGACGGTCATGCCCTGACCGAGCTTGACCCCGAAGGAGTGGTTGCGCGACAGGGGCGACATGCACGTGGCGATGAGGTCGCCGACGCCCGCGAGCCCCGAGAAGGTCAGCGGCTTGGCCCCCAGCCGCACGCCGAGCCGCGTGGTCTCGGCGAGGCCGCGGGTGATGATCGAGGCCTTGGAGTTGTCGCCCATGCCCAGGCCCTCGGCCATGCCGACGGCGAGGGCGACGACGTTCTTGGTCGCGCCGCCGAGCTCGCACCCCACGACGTCGGTCTCGGTGTAGGGACGGAAGTAGGGGGTCGCGCAGGCGTGCGCCACCGCCTCGGCCGTGGCCTTGGAGGTGGACGCCACGACGCTGGCGGCGGGGTCCCGGCGGACGATCTCGCGCGCCAGGTTGGGGCCGGTCACGACCGACACGCGGTCGGGGTCGACGTCACCGACCTCGCAGATCACCTCGGACATGCGTCGACCGGTGCCCAGCTCGATCCCCTTCATGAGGGACACGTGCAGGGCGTCGGCCGGCAGGTGCGGACGCCACCCGTCGAGGTTGGCCCGCAGGCTCTGCGACGGCACTGCCAGCACCACGACCTGGGCACCGTCGAGCGCCGCGGCCACGTCGTCCGTCGCGGTGATGCGGCGGGACAGGGTCAGGCCGGGGAGGTACTGGCCGTTGGTGTGGTGCCGGCGGATCTCGTCGGTCACCTCGGCGCGGCGACCCCACATGGTGACGTCGTTGCCGGCGTCCGCCAGGATCATCGAGAAGGCCGTCCCCCAGCTGCCCGTCCCGAGCACCGCGACCCGCCGGGCGGGAGAGGTGGTGCTCACTCGGACTCCCCGTGACGGCGCATGTCATAGCGGGTCGGCGGGGCGGTCTCGCCGCGCAGCTGCTCCAGGAGGCCGATGACGTCACGCATGATGCGGTCGGTCGCCTCGCGGACGACCTCGCCGGTGACGGGACGACCCTGCAGGTCGGAGAGGTCCACCGGCGGGCCGGCGAGCACCCGCATCGTCTTGCGGGGGAACGGCCGCAGCTTGCCGGAGTAGGGCGCCAGCAGCTCCTGGACGCCCCACTGCGCCACCGGGATCACCGGGCACCCCGTCTCCAGCGCGATGCGGGCGGCGCCGGTCTTGCCGGTCATCGGCCACATCCGCGGGTCGCGGGTGATGGTGCCCTCGGGATAGATCGGCACGGTCTTGCCCTGCTGGATGGCGGTGATGGCCGCCCGGTAGGCCTCGATCGCGCGACCGGTGTTGCGGTAGACGGGGATCTGCCCGGCCTGCCCGATCAGCCGGCCGAAGAACGGGACCCGGAACGCGGCGTCCTTGGCCAGGAAGAACGGCGGGCGCCCGTTGTCGTAGAGGAAGTGCGCCAGCATGATGAAGTCCAGGTGGGACACGTGGTTGCAGCAGACCACCACACCACCTGGCCGGTCCAGGTGCTCAGCGCCCCGCCAGTCCCGCCTCGTCAGCGGCACCACGCCGGACTTGGCGATCGCGACGCACACGCGATAGGCCCACGGCAGCCGCACCCTCGGCGATCGACCCACGTCAGTCCCTTCGACAGGCGGGCGGCCGGGAGCTCCCGGCCAGGTGGCCCGCCGACACATCTTCGCGGAGCGTCCCGCGTGCTGTCGACCTCAGCGCACCGCGCGCCGCGCCTGCCAGACTGCAGGTGATGTCCGCTCACACCTCTCCCGCGCCCGCCGTCCCCTGGCGAGTCGTCGTCCCCGTCAAGGACACCCGCCTGGGCAAGTCCCGCCTCCAGCCGCCCGACGGCGTCCCGCGCAACCTGCTCGCCATGAGCCTGGCCCTCGACACGATCAACGCCGTCCGGCACTGCCTGGGTGCCGCGGCGGTGGTCGTGGTCACCTCGGACGCCGCGCTCGAGTCCCATGCGCAAGCGTGGGAGATCCCCGTGGTGCCGGACCCCGGTGACGGCCTGGACGCGGCCCTGCGGGCCGGTGCCTCGTATGCCGAGGAGCGCGCCGCCGCCTCGGGCCTGCCCGCTCCCGGGGTCGCCGCCCTGCTCGGGGACGTGCCCGGCATGCACCCGGACGACCTGGCCGCCGCCCTGCGACTGGCCGAGGGGGTCGACCGCGGCTACGTCCCCGACCACGAGGGCACCGGGACGGTGCTGCTGACGGCGAGGCCCGGGATCGCGCTGGACCCGGCCTTCGGCGCCGGCTCGGCGGCCCGGCACGGCGCCGGTGCGGTGGACCTCACGACGCTCGGCCCGGTGCCGGAGCGCTTCCGCCTGGACGTCGACGACCGGGCGTCGCTGGCCCGCGTGGCGGCGATCGGGGTGGGTCGGCATACGGCCATGGTCCTCTCGCTGGGGACCCCCGAGCCCTCAGCCGCCCAGCAGGCCCAGGGCCAGCGCTGAGGCCGTCACGGCGAGGACCGCGCAGGCGGCGCCCGCCAGCGCCAGGCGCCACAGCCGCCAGCGCACCCCGGCCGTGCGGCAGCGCTGCAGCCACAGGAGGGTCGCCAGGGAGGCCCAGGGGGTGACGAGAGGACCGACGTTCGCACCGACGAGCACCGCCATTAGGCGGGTGGGTTCGCCCACCCCCGCCGGCTCGAGCGCCAGGTAGGCCGGCAGGTTGTTGACGACGTTGGCAGCGACCGCCGTCACCCCGGCCACGCGCAGCAGGTCCCCGGTGCTGGATCCCGTGCCGGCCAGGGCCACCAGTCCGTCGAGGTGCCCGGCCCCGTGGGCCCAGGCCACCACCGTCGTGAGGACCGCGAACCCGGCGACCGTCCCGAGGGGCGGTCGTGGGTGGTTGCCTGCCTGGGGCAGGCAGAGGGGGCAGGACGCCGACGCACGACGAGGGGGCGCCACCGATCGTGGCGCCCCCTCGTCGGGCTGTGCGGTGCCGGAGGTCGCTACTTCTTCGGGGCGGCCTTCTTGGCGGCGGAGCGGGCCGCGGGGCGCGGGGTGGCGACCTTGGCGGCGGAGGTCTTCTTGGCCGTGCCCTTGGCAGCCGTGCTGGTGACCTTCTTGGCAGTCGTGCTGGCGGCCTTCTTGGCCGTCGTGCCCTTGCTCGTCGTGCCCGCGCTGGCGCGCTTGGCGGGTGCCGCCTTGGTGGTGGCCTTCTTCGCGGTGGCCTTCGTGGCCGGGGCGGCGGTCGTGGTGGCGCCGAGCGCCGAGGCGGAGTTGGCGCGAGCGCCGGCGACGCCGGCCTTCGGCAGCTTCTTGGGGTCGGAGACGACGTCCTTGAACTGCGTGCCCGGACGGAACTTCGGGACGTTGGTCTTCTTGATGCGCACGGACTCACCGGTGCGCGGGTTGCGTCCCGTGCGGGCCGCACGTGCGGCGCGCTCGAAGGTGCCGAAGCCGGTGATCCCGACCTTGCCGCCCTTGGCCACCTCACGGATGACGACGTCGACGAGGGCCTCGACCGCGTCGGACGCGGCCTTGCGGCTACCCAGACGGTCCTCGAGGGCGTCGAGCAGATCTGCCTTGTTCACGATTCCTCCACGAATCCCGGTGCACGCCCGGTGGTTACCGGTCGTCGCAGGTCAGCTCGCCGCAACAGCCCTGCACGGCAACGGCGTTCGACCTGGCATCGACGGTAGGGGCAACCGGACGCGGCGTCCACGGTTTGTCAAACTTGGCGTCGTTGCAGGGCAACGACATTGACCCCAGCAGACCGGCCTGCGCCGACGGCCGGGTGAGGGCAGGACCTCCGGTCACCGGCCTTCCCGACGGGGTCGACCCGCTGACCCGGTCAGCGTGGAAGTTGTTGATCGACAAACGACTTCGCGGTATACCGAGGTGGCGACGCGCACCTCGACGTCCCCGATCCGAGACCCCGAGGAGCGCTGCCGGGGGCACGTCGACACTGTCGTGGACGCGCCTCCCGACCCTCGAAATCCGTTGTCCGCCACCGGGCGTGGCGTTACGCCGTCCGGGTGAGCGGTCCCGTCGGCTAGACCGTCGTGCGGGGCTTGTAGGCCGGCCGGTCTGCCTCGTAGGCCTCGATCGCGTCCTCGTGCCGCAGCGTCAGGCCGATGTCGTCGAGCCCCTCCAGCAGCCGCCAGCGCGTGTAGTCGTCGACCTCGAACGGCGCGACGATGTCGCCGCAGGTGATGGTCTTGTCCCGCAGGTCGACCGTGATCTCGGTGCCGGGGTCGTTGTCCAGCGCCTTCCACAGCAGGTCGACGTCGCCCTGGGACACGACGGCCGTGAGCAGCCCCGCCTTGCCGGAGTTGCCGCGGAAGATGTCGGCGAATCGGCTCGAGATCACCACGCGGAAGCCGTAGTTCATCAGCGCCCAGACCGCGTGCTCGCGCGACGAGCCGGTGCCGAAGTCGGGTCCGGCGACCAGGACCGAGCCCTCGGCATACGGCGCCTGGTTGAGGACGAAGGTGGGGTCGCTGCGCCAGGCCGCGAAGAGGCCGTCCTCGAAGCCCGACCGGGTGACCCGCTTGAGGTACTCCGCCGGGATGATCTGGTCGGTGTCGACGTTGCTGCGTCGCAACGGGACTCCGACCCCGGTGTGCGTGGTGAAGGCATCCATGGCGGGCTCCTCAGTGGCTGGCCGGCTCGCGGGCCGGCTCCAGGTCGGCGGGGCTGGACAGGGTGCCGCGGACGGCGGTGGCGGCGGCGACGGCCGGCGAGACCAGGTGCGTGCGACCGCCCTTGCCCTGGCGCCCCTCGAAGTTGCGGTTGGAGGTGGAGGCGCTGCGCTCCCCCGGGGCCAGCTTGTCGGGGTTCATCGCCAGGCACATCGAGCAGCCGGGCAGGCGCCACTCGGCCCCGGCCGCGGTGAACACCGCGTCCAGGCCCTCGGCCTCGGCCTGCAGCTGCACCCGGGCCGAGCCGGGCACCACGAGCATGCGCACGGACTCGGCGACCTGACGGCCGGCCAGGACCCCGGCGACCTCGCGCAGGTCCTCGATCCGGCCGTTGGTGCAGGACCCGACGAAGACCGTGTCGACCGCGATCTCCTTGAGCGGCTGCCCCGCTCGCAGACCCATGTACTCCAGCGCGCGCTGGGCGTTGGCCTTGTCGTTGTCGTCACCGAGCTGCTCGGGGTCGGGGACGGACGCCGACAGCGGCAGGCCCTGACCGGGGTTGGTGCCCCAGGTGACGAACGGCGACAGCTGGGTCGCGTCGATCGTGACCTCGTGGTCGAAGGTCGCGTCGTCGTCGGTGCGCAGCGAGGTCCACGCCTCGACGGCGGCGTCCCAGTCGGCGCCCTGCGGCGCGTGCGGCTTGTCCTTGAGGAAGTCGAAGGTCACCTCGTCGGGGGCGATCATGCCGGCGCGCGCGCCCGCCTCGATCGACATGTTGCAGATGGTCATCCGCGCCTCCATCGACAGGCTGCGGATGGCGGAGCCGCGGTACTCCAGCACGTAGCCCTGACCGCCACCGGTGCCGATCTCCGCGATGACGGCGAGGATCACGTCCTTGGCCGTGACGCCGTCGGGCAGCTCGCCCTCGATGTTGATCGCCATGGTCCGGAAGGGCTTGAGGGGCAGCGTCTGGGTGGCCAGGACGTGCTCGACCTCGGAGGTGCCGATGCCGAAGGCCAGCGCCCCGAAGGCGCCGTGCGTCGAGGTGTGCGAGTCGCCGCACACGACCGTCATCCCGGGCTGGGTCAGGCCGAGCTGCGGGCCCACGACGTGGACGATCCCCTGCTCGGCGTCGCCCATGGGATAGAGGCGGATGCCGAACTCCTCGCAGTTGCGGCGTAGAGTGTTGACCTGGGTCAGGCTCACCGGATCGGTGATCGGGCCCGGTGTGGTGGGGACGTTGTGGTCCTCGGTCGCGAGCGTCAGCTCCGGGCGGCGCACCGCGCGCCCCTCGAGCCGCAGCCCGTCGAAGGCCTGCGGGCTGGTCACCTCGTGCAGCAGGTGCAGGTCGATGTAGAGCAGGTCGGGCTCGCCGTCAGCACGGCGGACGACGTGGGCGTCCCACACTTTCTCGGCAAGGGTGCCGCTCATGAGATTCCTCCGGCTTTGCTGGCTGTGACGGCGCGAATGGGCTTGCGTGGACGGGCTGACCGCCCCTCTCCCTGGCAGGCTGTCTCATCTCGACCCGCTCCGGATTTGCGTCTCAGGCTGCGAGACGGCAGTATCACCCTATGGACAACTCTTCTGGAGTCGGCGTTCTGGACAAGGCCGCCGTCGTGCTCGGAGCGCTGGAGGCCGGACCGGCCACGCTGGCCCAGCTGGTCGCCGCCACCGGCCTGGCCCGCCCCACCGCCCACCGTCTCGCGGTCGCCCTCGAGCACCACCGCCTCGTCGCCCGCGACATGCAGGGCCGCTTCGTCCTCGGCCCCCGCCTCGCAGAGCTGTCCAGCGCCGCCGGCGAGGACCGCCTCCTCGCCGCCGCCGGCCCGGTCCTCGGGGCGCTGCGCGACCACACCTCCGAGAGCGCCCAGCTCTTCCGCCGTCAGGGCGAGCACCGCATCTGCGTCGCCGCCGCCGAGCGCCCGATGGGCCTGCGCGACTCCATCCCCGTCGGCGCCTCCCTATCCATGCTCGCCGGGTCCGCCGCGCAGGTCCTGCTCGCGTGGGAGGAGCCCGACCGGCTGCACCGCGGCCTGCAGGGCGCCAAGTTCACCGCCACCACCCTGTCGGGCGTCCGCCGCCGTGGCTGGGCCCAGAGCGTCAGCGAGCGCGAGCTCGGCGTCGCCTCGGTCTCCGCGCCCGTCCGGGGCCCCTCGGGGCGCGTCGTTGCGGCCGTCTCCATCTCGGGGGCCATCGAGCGCATCTCGCGCCAGCCCGGCCGCCTGCACGCCGCCACGGTCGTCGCCGGCGCCAACAAGCTCACCGAGATCCTGCGCCGCACCTCCTCCGTCTGACCTCCCTCAGGTAAGCACGTCCGCCCGGGTCAGCCCGCCGGGCGGACGTGACGACCTGAGGTAGGCACGTCCGCCTGGGTTCGCACGCCATGTCGCCGTGACGACCTCGGGTCGGTCCATGACGCGAGCCGCCCGGCGGGTCACGGCGACCGCTCAACGATTCGGCGGCCCCACCTCGCGCTCTCCCGTCCTACGTTGGTCGCAGGCTTCCGCCATACATCCGACTCGACGAGGAGAGACGATGACCGCTGCGACCGAGACCTTCCGCGAGGCCCGGGACCTGCTCCTGGACCTGCGCACCGACTACGCCGCCGCCAAGGAGCGTTTCACCTGGCCGCAGATCGACGAGTTCAACTGGGCGCTCGACTGGTTCGACCAGATCGCCGAGGGCAACGACAAGCCCTGCCTGTGGATCGTCGAGCAGGACGGGTCGGAGGCCAAGGTCTCGTTCGCGCAGATGTCACGTCGCTCGGCGCAGGTCGCGAGCTGGCTGCGGGACCAGGGCGTCCGGCGCGGCGAGCGCGTGATCATCATGCTCGGCAACCAGGTCGAGCTGTGGGAGTCGATGCTCGCCTGCATCAAGCTCGGCGCCGTCATCATCCCCACGACCACCCTCCTCGGTCCCGCGGACGTCCGCGACCGGATCGAGCGTGGCGGCGCGCAGCACGCGATCGCCCGCTCGCAGGACGTGGGGACCTTCGACGGGGTCTCCGGCGACTACACCCGCATCGCCGTGGGCGAGCCGGTCGACGGTTGGTCGTCGTATGCCGACTCCGCCGCGTCCCCCGACACGTACACGCCGGAGGTGCCGACCCGCGGCGACGAGTCGATGCTGCTCTACTTCACGTCGGGGACGACCTCCAAGCCCAAGCTGGTGGAGCACACGCAGGCGTCCTACCCCATCGGGCACCTCACGACGATGTACTGGGTCGGCCTGGAGCCCGGCGACATCCACCTCAACATCTCCTCGCCGGGGTGGGCCAAGCACGCCTGGTCCAACGTCTTCGCCCCCTGGAACGCCGAGGCGTGCGTGTTCATCTACAACTACACGCGGTTCGACCCCGCGGCGCTCATGCACCACATGGACCGGTGCGGCGTGACCAGCTTCTGCGCCCCGCCGACCGTGTGGCGCATGCTGATCCAGTCCGACCTGGGTGGTCTGCAGAACCCTCCCACCAAGGTGGTCGGGGCTGGCGAGCCGCTCAACCCCGAGGTCATCGAGCAGGTCGAGAAGGGCTGGGGCGCAACGGTTCGCGACGGCTTCGGCCAGACCGAGACGACGCTCGCCGTGTCCAACTCCCCCGGCCAGCCGGTCAAGCCCGGCGCCATGGGACGGCCCTCCCCCGGCTACGTCGTGCGGCTCGTCGACCCCGCGACCGGCGAGGTCGGCGTGCAGGAGGGCGAGATCTGCCTCGACCTGGCTCACCGCCCCCTCGGCCTGATGGTGGGCTACAACGGCGACCCGGACAAGATCGCCGAGGTCATGCGGGACGGCTACTACCACACGGGTGACGTGGCGAGCATCGACGAGGACGGCTACCTGACCTACGTCGGCCGCGCGGACGACGTCTTCAAGGCCTCTGACTACCGCATCTCGCCGTTCGAGCTCGAGTCCGTCCTGCTGGAGCACGACTTCGTGGCCGAGGCGGCCGTCGTGCCGTCGCCGGACCCGTTGCGTCTCGCGGTGCCCAAGGCCGTCGTGGTCCTCACCCCGGGCGTCGAGCCGACCGCCGACACCGCGCGGGAGATCTTCCGGCACTCCCGCGAGAACCTCGCGCCCTACAAGCGGATCCGGCGCCTGTCCTTCTCGGAGCTGCCCAAGACGATCTCCGGCAAGATCCGCCGCGTCGAGCTGCGGCAGGCCGAGGACGCGGGCTACGCCACCGCCGACGCGCGTCCGACCGGGGATTTCCACGAGGACGACTTCCCCGAGCTGCGCGGCTGAGCGTGGACCCTGACCGTATGACGAACGCGCACCGCGTCCGACGGGTCGCCGTGGTCGGCGCCGGACCCGCCGGGCTCTTCGCCGCCCAGGCGCTGGCCGGTCAGGACGAGCTGCCGGTCCACGTGGACCTGCTCGACCGGATGCCGACGCCCTTCGGCCTGCTGCGCTACGGCGTCGCCCCGGACCACGAGAGCATCCGCTCGGTGGCGACGGCGCTCGCCCGCACCCTCGACCTGGAGGCCGTCACCTTCTGGGGGCTCGTGGAGGTGGGTCGTGACGTGTCCCGGGCCGAGCTGCTCGAGGCCTACGACGCGGTGATCTACGCGGTCGGGGCGAGCGAGGACGTGCGCCTCGGCATACCCGGGGAGGACCTGAGCGGCAGCCGCTCCGCGCGCGAGTTCGTCGCCTGGTATGGCGGGCACCCCGACGCGCGACCTCAACCGCTCGACGGGGTGCGGGCGGTCGCGACGGTCGGCGTCGGCAACGTCGCCGTCGACCTGGCCCGGATCCTGCTCAAGGAGGCCCGTTCGCTCAGGGTGACCGACATGGCCGAACCCGTCCTGGAGGAGCTCGCCCGCAGCGAGGTGCGCGACGTGTGGATCGTCGGGCGGCGGGGTCCCCAGCACGCGAGCTACACGACCAAGGAGCTGCGCGAGCTGGTCGCCACCCCGGGGATCGACGTGACCGTCTCCGAGGGGGCGTTCGACGGGCTGGACGAGGCGGCGCTCGACCGGCGCACGCGCGCCAACGTCCAGCTGCTGCGTGGTCTGCCCACCGAGGGCGACGGCGCCCCCGCATCGGACGGGGGCCGGCGACGGCTGCACTTCGCGTTCTACGCCCGGCCGGTGGAGATGACCGAGCGTGACGGGCGGGTGGACGGTCTGACGGTCGAGCGCACCCGGCTGCTTCCCGACGGATCGGTCGAGGGGACGGGCTCGCTCGAGACCCTCGACGTGCAGCTCGTGCTGCGCGCGGTGGGCTACCGCGGGAGCCCGCTGGCCGACGTGCCGTTCGACCGGACGCGCGCGATCATCCCCAACGTCGAGGGCCGCGTCGTCGACGAGGCGGGCGTGAGGCAGCCGCGGGAGTACTGCACGGGCTGGGTCAAGCGCGGACCGATCGGCGTCATCGGCACCAACAAGTCCGACGCCGCGCAGACCGTGGCGCACGTGCTCGCCGACCTGCAGGCAGCCGAGGACGCTCCACGGGACCCGCAGGGTGGGCGGGTCGAGGAGCCTGGCGCCGTCGCGGACCCTGGGACCGGCGAGGGTCATCGACCCGGCGCGTCTCGAGACGGTGTCGGCCCTGTCCTCCGCGCCCGCGGCCACCACCCGAGCACCCTGGCCGACTGGCGCGCCATCGACGCGGCGGAGATCGAGCTCGGCCGCGGCGAGGGTCGCGAGCGCGTCAAGGTGTCGACCTGGGACGAGCTCCTCCGCCTCGTCACGGACCACTGACAGACGGGCCCCTGGCCCTCGCCCTTCCCCACCCCCTCGCAGGCCGGCCACCCCCTCGCAGGCCGGCCACCCCCTCGCAGGCTGGCCACGCTTCGCAGGATCGTGAGTGTTTCGTCCAACATTCTTGGACCAAGCACTCACGATCCCGGGTGGGGGCGCTGGCGGTCGATCGCGCATCGGGGCCGCGCATGACGGCGCCCCGCCGCCCGAGCTCAGCCGGACAGGAGGCGGGGCGCTGCGTCATACGGCCTCAGCGGTCGACCGGGCGATCGCCCGGCATCGTGGCCCACCGGGTGTTGGGGGTGCGGCGCAGGTCGATCCGCACGACGCCGCCGTCGTTGACGACCCCCTCGGTCAGCCAGGACCGGGTCCACGGCCTGCCGTTGACGCGCACCCGGTCGATGTAGACGTGGTCGGGGGAGGCCGCCGGCGCGTCGATCCGGATCGTCGCCCCGCCGTCGCGCCGGATCCAGGCCCGGGGGAAGACCGGGCTCGACAGGAGCATCTCCGCACGGGCGGGGTTCTGGGGATAGATCCCCAGCGCCGCGAAGACGTACCACGAGGACATGGTCCCCAGGTCGTCGTTGCCCGGCAGCCCCTTGGGTCCGGTCGTGTAGGCCAGACGCTCCATCGCCCGCACGGCCTCCTGCGTCTTCCACGGAGCACCGAGCGCGTTGTAGAGCCAGGGGGTGTGGATGCCCGGCTCGTTGGTCGCGTCGTAGCGGAGCGGGTCACCGCCCGTCACCCACGACCCGTCGGGCTTGCGGAAGAAGGCGTCCAGTCGGCTGATGGCCCTGGCGTCGCCACCCATGGCCCGCGACAGGCCGGAGACGTCGTGCGGCACCATCCAGGTGTAGGTCGCCGAGCTGCCCTGTGCGAAGCCCTTGTCGGAGGCGGGCGTGAAGGGCTGCACCCACGAGCCGTCCGCGTTGCGCGCCTGCTGGTAGCCGCCGTCGGGCGTCGCCACGGGGTTGAAGGTGTTCTTCCAGCTGGACGCCCGGCGGCGCATGGCGTCGGCCTCCGACGTACGGCCGAGACGTGCAGCCCAGTCCGCCAGGGCGTAGTCCGCCACCGAGTCCTCCAGGGTCTCGGCGGCGCCGCCCCAGCTGTGGCCACCGTCCTGCGGCACGTAGCCGAGCGCCAGGTACTGCGCCAGGTCCGGGCGGATGCCGGCGCACTGGCCCGGGCACCCGTAGGTCGACAGGCCGTCCGCGTGCGGCACGGTCGCCTGGCGGTAGAGGGACGCGAACGCCGCCCGGGTCTCGAAGTTGCGGACCCCGAGGGAGTAGAAGCCCGCCAGCGTCGGCGCGCTCGGGTCCCCCGTCATGACGTGGGTCCAGGCCGTCAGGTGCACCCACCGGTCCCAGACCCCGCCGTGGTGCCGGCTGTTGTTGAGCAGCGACTGGGCGAAGTCGCCGGCGAGCCGGGGCTCGAGGAGCGCGAGCAGCTGCGTGTGGGCGCGGTACTCGTCCCAGCCGGAGAAGTTGCCGAGCTGGGCGCGTTGGCCGGGAGACAGCCGGTGGACGCGCTGGTCGGCCCCCCAGTAGGTCCCGGCCACGTCGTTGACCACGTTGGGCTCGAGGAAGGCGTGGTAGAGCGCGGTGTAGAGCTTGGTGCGGGACTCCGTGCTCCCCCCGGCGACCTGCACCCGGGTCAGCTGCTCGTCCCACTGCTGGTCGGCCGCCCTGGCCACGCTGGCGACCGTGTCGCGCGGCGCGACCTCGGCGGCGAGGTTGGCCCTGGCCGCGCCGAGGCTGGTGTAGGAGATGCCGACCTTCATGCCGACCGTGGTGCCCGGTGCGAACGAGACCCAGCCGCCCGAGCCCTTCCCGGCGCGAGCCGCCCCGGTCTCGTAGCCCTCACCTCCGATGGCTCTCCTCGTCCCGGGACGGATCCGGTCGTTCACCCACGTACCCGTCCCGGTGAAGGCCCGGTCGAAGCTCGCCACGAAGTGCAGGCGGTAGTAGCTGCGCTTGTTGCTGCCGTTGCCCGTCGCGCGGCGACCGCAGAAGGCGCCCGTGAGGACCGACCCGGTCACGGTGCGGGTGGCCGGGTCGATGGAGATCTCGGCCGACTCGCTCCCGTTGAGCGAGTTCGAGGTCCGGAACAACAGGTTGGCGGGCTTGCCCGCAGGGAAGCCCAGCGACGTGACGGCGGCCCGGGTGGTGGCGGCCGCGTCGATGCGGACGCCGTTGTCCAGGGCCAGGGTGTAGCGACCGGGCACCGCGCGCTCGCCCGCGTGAGAGAAGGTGCTGGCGTAGACCTCGTCCTTGGTGTCCGCCGAGGGCGAGATCCCCATCGCGGCCGGGTGGGGAAAGATCGGGACGTCACCCATGGCGCCCGGGTGACAGCCGGCGCCGTTGACGTGCGTCAGCGAGAAGCCGCGCAGCTTGGTGGTGTCATGGCTGTAGCCGTTGGAGGCAGCGGTGCTGGTCTGGTCGCCCGCGGTGCTGGTGGGGCTCCACGACAGCATGCCGAAGGGTCGGACAGCGCCGGGATAGGTGTTGCCACCGTTGCTCGTGCCGACGAGGGGGTCGACGTAGCGCGACAGGTCCTTGGCGACCTGGGGCCGCGAGACCAGCGGCGTGGCCGGATCGACCGGAGCGCCTGCTGCGGAGGTGGCCGACGACGTGACGGCGAGGACGAGCGTGCTGGCAGCAGCGAGGGGGACGAGTCTGCGCACGGGGGCTCCTGGGGCTCGAGAAGGGTGGTGCCGCAAGCAGATTCTGCATCCAGGGCGACCCGGTGTCGCGCCCGTGAACACCGGCCGCCATCCAGGCCAAGACTTGGCTCACCGCCGTGCCCTCCCGTCGCCCCTGCCTACCCGTCTCCCCTACCCGCACTGGTGGTCAATCGCGGATCGGGCGGCGCCGGAAGTACGCCGCGAGCATGGCTCCGGAGAGGTTGTGCCAGATCGAGAACACGGCGCCCGGCAGGGCGGCCGTCGGCGAGAAGTACTGCGACGCAAGGCCGGCGGCCAGACCGGAGTTCTGCATCCCGACCTCGATGGCGACGGTGCGCCGGGCCCGCTCACGCTGTCCGGTGAGGGCGGCAAGGCCATAGCCCACCAGGTAGCCGAGACCGTTGTGCAGGACGACGGCGAGCAGGACGATCCCGCCGGCAGCGACGACCTTGGACGCCGAGCCCGAGACGACGGCGGCCACGACCAGCGAGATGGCGACGACGGACACCCAGGGCAGGGCGGGAAGCACCCGCTCGACGACCCGGCCGAGGAAGGTGCGCACCAGCAGGCCCAGCACGACGGGGACGAGCACGATCCACAGGATGCTGGAGGCCATGCTGCGCGCGTCGACGGGGAGGTAGGTCCCCGCGAGCCACAGCGTCAGCAGCGGGGTGAGGATCGGGGCCAGCAGGGTCGACACCGAGGTCATCGCCACCGACAGCGCGGTGTCCGCCTTGGCGAGATAGCTCACCACGTTGGAGGCGGTGCCGCCGGGCGCGCAACCCACGAGGATGACGCCGGCTGCCAGCTCCGGGGACAGCCCCAGCGCCTTGGCCACCGCCCAGCCGAGCAGGGGCATCACGAGGTACTGGGCGACGACACCGATGAGGACGGGAAGCGGCCGGCGGGCCACGAGCGCGAAGTCCTGCCCGCGCAGGCTGAGCCCCATCCCGAACATGATGATCCCTAGCAGCGTGTTGACGTGGGGCAGAAGGGGTTTCGCCGACGACGGGGCCAGATAGCCGAACGATGCGGCCGCCAGGATCAGGATCGGGAAGAGGGTGACGGCCATCCGGGCCGAGCGGTCCTCGGCTGCGGTGGACGGGTCGCGCTGCTCGGTGGGCGCGGGGCTGGACATGGGGACCTCCTAGGACGGACCACACACTGTGACCCGCCGTTCCACATCTCGGGACGATCGTCTCGTCATACGTGCGCTTGAAACGCGTCGTCCTCCCCAAAGATCGTGAGTGTTTGGTCCAAGGATGTTGGACCGAACACTCACGATCTCGGGGGAACGAAGGGCGTAGGGCCCGGGTCAGGGGCGTGACGCATCCTCGAGCGGGGGCGGAGGCGTGGGAGCGCCTTCCGGCGGTGCGATGCGCGGGTAGCGAGGCGCCCCACCGGATCCGTGCGTGGACATCGCCGCGCTGCTGGGTCCTGCTGTCCCGGAGCCTGAGCCGACCCCAGCACCCGTGACGGTGGCCGGGGCAGCCCGACCGGCGGCCGGTGCCGGGTCCCACCTCCGGTCGACCACGCGCTTCTGCACGAGGATGGCCGCCGAGAGCAGCGCCAGGCCGATGAGCGACAGGATCACCGTGCCGGCCACCACGCCTGCGCGGGCGCCGTAGCCGATCAGGATGCCGAACCAGCCGAAGTCGGCGTCGCCGAAGGTGGTGTTCTCCGAGCCGAAGGAGCCGAGCACCTTGAGCAGCAGGGCGGGGAGGAAGGTCACCAGCAGGCCGTTGACCAGGCCGCCGGCCACCGCGCCCCGGCGACCGCCCGTGGCGTTGCCGTAGACACCCGCCGCGCCACCCGTGAAGAAGTGGGGCACGAGCCCCGGCAGGATGAGGGCGAGCCCGAACATCGGACCGAAGACGACGCCGAGCAGGAGCAGGCCGATCAGGCCACCGAGGAAGCTGGACAGGAAGCCGATGAGCACGGCGTTCTGGGCGTAGGGGAACACGATGGGGGCGTCCAGCGCCGGGATCGCCCCGGGCACGACCTTGGCCGCGATGCCCTGGAAGGCGGGCACGAGCTCACCGAGGATCGTGCGGACGCCGAAGAGGATGACCGCGACCGCGATCCCGAACTGCAGACCCTGGGTGACCGCCTGCATCACGTAGTTGCCCACGTTGGTCGCGCCGCCCTCGAACGCCGTGAAGGCGGTCGTCGCCCCTGCGCGCACGAGGTAGAGGACGGCGACGACGACATACATCAGCACCATGGACAGCGCCGTCGCCACCATCGAGTCCCGCAGGAAGCGTAGGGACTCGGGGACCTTGAGGTCCTCGGTAGAACGGCTGGTCCCCCGCGGGTCGACGAGGCGTCCGACGGTGCCCGCGGCGACGTAGCCCGCGGTTCCGAAGTGCCCGATCGCGATGGAGTCGTCGCCGGTGATCTTGCGGGTCCACGGTTGGGAGAGCGCGGGCAGCGACACCATGAGGATCCCCAGGAGGATCGCCCCCAGGACGACCACCACGACCGGGGGCATGCCTGCTGAGGCCATGACGATCGTGATCAGCGTCGCCATGAAGAGCAGGTGGTGCCCGGTGAGGAAGACGTAGCGCAGCGGCGTGAAGCGGGCGAGCAGGATCGCGACGACAAAGCCGAGGATCATGAGCCACGACACCTGCGCGCCGTACCGCGCCTGCGCGATGCCGGCGATGGCCTCGTTGGTGGGGACGACACCCTGCGCGCCGAGCGCGCCCTGGATCATCTTGCCCAGGGGGGTGAGCGAGGCCGCCACGAGACCGGCGCCGGCACCGATCAGGAGGAAGCCGAGGACGGCCTTGAGCGCGCCTCCCGCCACCTGGCCGGCGCTGCGCCGCATGGCGATCAGGCCGATGGCGGTGATGATGCCGATGAGGTAGGCCGGGACGCTCAGGATCTCGTTGACGAGGAACTGGGCGATGGCCAGCAGGACGTCCATGGGTCGCTCCGATGCGCGCAGGGGTGGGTGAGCCGGTGACTAAGGCCGGTCAGATGGCGTAGAGACGCCGCAGAGTGGCGTCGATCTCGCTCTGGGACGTGAAGTTGTCGATGACCTCCACGGGAACCCCGACGTCACCGAGGGTCTGGGCGATCGCCCCGGAGGTGAGCAGGAAGTCGGCTTCCTTGGCTCGGCCCTTGGCCGAGATCGTGTCGGTGGCCTCGACGGAGAGGTATGGCGTCCAGCCCCATCGGTCGAGCACCTGCTCCGTGGTGTTCTTGAGGAACAGGCTCGTCCCGAGGCCGTTGCCGCACACCGTGAGGATGAGCCGCTTGGACGGCACGGCATCGCCTGTGACGGCTGTGTCGGCCATCGCGGGACGGAGGTCGTGCTGCTCGTCGGTGGAGCGCGTGGTGGTGGCTGCCGGGGGCGCGTCAGCAGGGGCCGAGGATGCAGCAGCCGCCGGAGCCGCTGCGGGACGAGCGGTGAGGGCGTCGCGCACCTCGTCCGGCGTCTGCGCTCGCTCCAACGCCTCGCGGCACTCCGGGGCGGCGAGCACGCCGGCCAGCGCCGCGAGGGCGTCCTGGTGGGCCGACGAGTCGACCGATGCGAGGGCCATGACGAGGGTGACCGGGTCGTTCGTGTCGTGCCCGAAGCGCACGGGCTCGGCCAGACGCACAAGGCTCATGCCGGTCCGCGTGACGGAGTCGTCCGGCCTCGAATGGGCCAGGGCGAAGCCCGGCGCGAGGACGATGTAGGGACCGTGCTCCTCCACGACGCGGATCATGGCGTCCGTGTAGGAGTCCCCGGCGACCCCGGTCTCGCCGAGCAGCTCGCCGGCCGCACGGATCGCCGCCCGCCAGTCGGACGCGTCGACGTCGAGGCGAATCGCGTTGACGGGCAACAGATCACGGAGTTCAGACACGGGGACACCTTCATCGGGGCTCGATGGTTCAGGGTGCGGGCGACCGCGTGCTGAGGAGCAGGCGGGCCCAGAGGGCGATCCATCGATCGCGTCGTTCGAGCCTAGCGGGGCCCCCGCGTGACGCGCGTCGAGGGTGGTGACGCCGGGACGTCATACGCGCCAGCAAGACCCTCCCCGGCCCCGCCGCCCGCGCCTCGAACCCCACCAACATCGTGAGTGTCTGGTCCACGAATGGTGGACCGAACACTCACGATCGCCGGATGGAAGGGGTTGGACGGGCATGGGGGGTCAGAGGAGGTGCATCTCCTGGGCCTGCTCCCCCAGCTGCTCGCGGAACGCCGGGTCGGCGATCGCGATGAGCGCCTCGGCCCGCTCGGCGTTGGTCTTGCCGCGCAGGTGCGCCACGCCGTGCTCGGTCACGACATGGCTCACGTCGTTGCGCGAGGTCGACACGTGGGCGCCGGGCTTCAGGGTCGGGACGATCCGCGACACGGTGCCGCCCTTGGCCGTGGACGGGGTGACGATGAAGGACTTGCCGCCGCGGGACCGGTTGGCCGCGCGCACGAAGTCGGACTGGCCGCCGGTGCCGGAGTAGGGCACGTAGCCCATCGACTCCGAGCAGCACTGACCGGCCAGGTCGACCTCGATGGTGGCGTTGATGGTGTGGAGCAGGTCGTTGGAGCCGGCGAGGTAGGGGTCGTTGGTGACGTCGACGGGGTGCATCTCGAGCCCCCGGTTGCGGTGCATCCAGCGATAGAGACGCTCCGAGCCGAGGGCGAAGGTCGCGACGCTCTTGCCCGGGAAGGCCGTCTTGAGCCGGTTGGTGACGACGCCCGCCTCGACCAGCGTGAGGATGCCGTCACCGATCATCTCCGTGTGGACGCCGAGGTCCTTGCGGTCGGTGAGCTGCATGACGACGGCGTCGGGGATGGCGCCGAACCCGATCTGGATGGTCGCCCCGTCGGGGATGAGCTCGGCGACGTGCGTGCCGATCGCCTGCTGGACCGGCCCGATCTCGGGCAGTCCCACGGCGGTCAGCGGGCGCTCGTCCTCGACGATCGCGGTGACCTGGTCGATGTGCACGTGGCAGTCGCCGAAGGCGTAGGGCACCTGCGGGTTGACCTCGAGCACCACGGCGCGCGCCCGCGACACCGCGGCCATGGTGTAGTCCGGCGCCAGGGCGAGCGAGAAATAGCCGTTCTCGTCCATCTCGGAGGCCATGGCGAAGACGACGTCGGTCGGGAACAGGCCCTCGCGGATCAGCGCCGGCATCTCGGAGAAGTAGCTCGGGCGCGTCCTGATCCACCCCTCCTGAGCGCCCTTGCGCGTCGGCCCGCCCAAGAAGTACGCGTTGTGCCGCACGTGCCGGCGGGTCTCGGGGTCGAGGTAGCCGAAGGGCCGCAGCGGCAGGATCTGCTCGACCCGCACGTCGGTGAACTCGGTGCGCCGGTCCGAGAGGGCCTCGAGGAGGGTCGGCGGCTCCCCCACGCCGGTCGGGACGACGATCGTGTCGCCGTCCTCGACGATCGTGACGGCGTCGTGCGGGCTGGCGAGCTTGCGCCGGTAGGCGTCCTCGAAGGTCATACCTCATCCAATCGCCGGGGCGCCGGTGCCGCAATCGTGCGGCACCGGCGCCCGGTGTGATCTGTCGGACAGCGGTCAGACGACGGCGTCGCCGGCACGCTTGGCGTGCCGCAGGCCGAGGAGGCCGAGCAGCAGCAGGAGCGCGCCGCCGACGTAGGCCACGACCGAGGCGATCTTGGCGATGAGGCCGATGGTGCCGAAGGCGTAGGCGGTGAGCAGCATGCTCCGCAGCGCGTTGCCCATGAACAGGCTCTGCCGCAGCTCGCCGAGCTTGGCGACCTCGGCCTTGTCGGCGGCGGGGTCCTTGGACAGCTTCATGAACTCGCCCGAGACCTCCTCGTAGGTCTTGCCGGCGGAAGACTTGTTCATGTGGACCAGGATGTAGTGGTCGGCGAAGGCCTTGGCCTGGTCGCCGGTGGTCATCTCCTGGCCGGCGTACTTCTCGAGGTAGGGCTTGATCTGGGGGTCCTCGAGGGCCTTGCCGGACGGCATCGTGATCTTCTGCGCGGCGAGCTGGTCGTGGACCTGGCCCTGCGCGAAGGTCGAGGCCCAGGTGAGCAGCCCGCCCGCGACGAGCAGGACGAGGGCCAGCAGCAGGCCGGTGGCGGACAGGAGGGTGTCGAGGGTCTTGCGACGCATGGTGCTTCCTAGCTGAGTGCTTCCACCGGTCGGATGGCCGGTTGATGACTCAACTCTTCCCTGTCCGATTTATGCTTCAATCACCGGGGTGCGTGTTCCAGGTCACACCGGGCCGTATGCCGCCCGCGCGGTCTCACCATGGGCCACCGCTATCCGGCCCGACCGGCCTCACGGACCGCCCGCAGCCAGGTGAGGACCGCCTCGGCGCCGGGGTCCGGGTGCCCCTGACCGCGCGCACCGACATAGCTGGCCCGGCCCTTGCGGGACACGCCCTCGACCGTGCTCCGCACCCCCTGCTCGGTCGCAGCCAGGACGGCCTCCCAGCCGTCGGGGGCGGCGTCGGCCGCAGGGCGCAGCGCGTCGACCATCGTCCCGTCGCCGGGCTCGGCACCGCCCAGCTCCTGGATCCCGTCGACCCCCGCAGCGAGGGCGCCGGGCCAGTCGGCACCGTCCTCGAGCGCCTGGGCGGCCGCGACGAGGCCCGCGGCATACAGCGGGCCGCTCGTCCCCCCGATGGCCCGCCGGCAGCGGGCCGACAGGACCCGCAGGAGGTATGCCGCGGACCCGTCGGCCGGGTCCTCCTGCCAGGCTCGCGCCCCGCGCGCCAGCGCCTCCCCCAGGTCGCCGTCCCCCACGACCTGGTCCAGCTCGGTGAGCCGGGACTCGTCGTCGAGGACCGCCTGGCAGGCGGCGTCCACCGCGGCGCGCACCTGCGGGTCGGGCTCGCCGGGATCGGCCGCGTCGGCGGTGGCCTCGGGGACCGGGACGTCGTCGTGCCTCTCGACCGGACCGCCGCCACCTGGCCAGGCCAGCGAGGTGGTGGGCGCGTCGAGCAGCTCCGCCTCGCCCTCCTCCAGCGGCAGGACCGTGACGGAGGCCCCCGCCATCTCGAGGCTGGTCATGACAGAGCCCTGGTAGGTCCGCTCGACCCGCAGCCCGCGCTCCCCCAGCAGCCGGTGCGCCGCCCTGGTCAGGACGGACAGCTCGGCAGGAGGCGTGCCCCCGAGCCCGTTGACCAGCAGGGCGACTCGCGCCCCGTCGTCGAGCGGGCGGGCAGCCAGGACCCGGTCCACCAGCTCGGCCGCGAGCTCGTCGGCCGGGCGGTGCGGGACCTGCTCGACGCCGGACTCGCCATGGATCCCCAGCCCCAGCTCGATCCGGTCCTCGTCGATCTCGAAGGTCGCCTCGCCCGACCCCGGCATGGTGCCGGGCCGCAGGGCGACCCCCATCGTGGCCAGCCGACCGGCGACCGAGCGGGCGCGCTCGGTCACCTCGGCGAGGTCGGCCCCGGAGGCGGCGAGGGCGCCCGCGATCTTGTGCACCAGCACCGTGCCGGCGAGGCCGCGCGCCCCGGCGTGCGTGTCGGCGTCACCCAGGGCGATGTCGTCACCCACGACGACGGTCTCCACGGCATACCCCTCGTCCTGGGCCAGCTGCGCGGCGAGCCCGAAGTTGAGCCGGTCCCCGGTGTAGCTCTTGACGATCAGCAGCGCCCCGGCCGACCCGGTGACGGCGCGGATCCCGTCGAGGACCGCGTCGACGCTCGGCGACGCGAAGACCCCACCGCTGACGGCCGCGGTCAGCATGCCCTCGCCGACGAATCCGGCGTGCGCAGGCTCGTGCCCCGCTCCACCGCCGGAGATCAGCGCCACCGGGACGGCCTCTCGGTCAGCCCCGCTGCTGCCCCGGGTGTCGCCGCCGCTGCCGTGGCCGACGTCATGTCCGCTCACGACCCGGTCGGCCTGCACGGCGATGGTGCGCCCCTCGAGGAGCGCGAGTCCGGGCTGGGTCAGGACGAGGCCCTCGAGGCTCTCGCGGACGAAGGCGTCGGCGTCGTTGACGAACTTCTTCATGAGGACCACACCACCACACCGGGCGAGGGCGCGCCAGCGCCGCCCCTGGGCAGGCGCTGGGGGAGGTCAGCCACGAACCGGGCAACGCGAAAGGTCCCCCTCCCGAGTGGGAGAGGGACCTTCTCGACGTACCCCCGACCGGATTCGAACCGGCGCTACCGCCGTGAGAGGGCGGCGTGCTAGGCCACTACACAACGGGGGCAATCAGCTGCTCCGAGCCCTTGCGGGGCGGCGAGCAACGAGGAGAAACTCTAGCCGAAACTTCGGGTTTCTCCCAATCGGGCCGGGCCTCTGAAGGCCGACCGGCGATTGGCTGGGGTACCAGGACTCGAACCTAGACTAACTGAACCAGAATCAGTCGTGCTGCCAATTACACCATACCCCAAGAGAAGTCACCCCTTCATCAGGACCCCTGCGGGGCCGGTGACGCGCGGGCGAACCAAGAGAGAACTCTACCGGAGGGCGACGCCGCTGCCCAAATCGGCCGTATGCCGCCTCATGCTTGCCAGGACACGTCGTCCAAGGACGTCACGACGGGCACGCCGACGTCACCATCATCACGGCCGGCCCACTCCCCGCGTCGGTCGAGCCACACGCCGTGCAGCCCCGCCGCGACCGCCGCCTGCGCGTCGACGGCGAGGTCGTCCCCGACATACATCGTCTGCTCCGGCGACGAGCCGAGCAGCTCGCAGGCCCGCCAGAACGCGCGGGCGTCGGGCTTGCCGTAGCCGAGGGTGTCCGTCGTCGCGATGGCGGTGAAGGCGTCGCTCAGCCCGACGACGTCGAGCTTGAGGGTGGTGAACTCGGTCGAGGAGTTGGTCAGCGCGCCGACCAGCAGCCCGTCGGCACGCGCCCGCTCCAGCAGGCGCGCCACGTCGTCGAACGCCCGGGTCCCGGTGCGGAAGGCGTCCGGCCACCCCTGCTCGAACCCCGCGAAGGACCCTGCCTCCCAGGCAAGTCCACCGTGCGTCGCCACCTCCTGGAGCCGCGACTCCCGCATCGCGGCAAAGGTCAGCTCGCCGCGCGTGTAGCCGCCGAAGAAGCCGCCCGGGTCGGCGTGGTAGCGGACGCCGAGCTCGTCGGCCCGCTCCCCCGCCTCGGGCCACACCTGCGTGATGCAGCGGGCGGCGGCCCGGCGCATGGCCGAGCGGGTGTCGAGCAGGGTGTCGTCGATGTCGAGCATCAGCGCGGTGATCCGCGTCGGCGCACCGGCGGTCACAGCGTGGCGCGCAGCCGGCGCAGGCGCGTCAGCGTCGACTCACGACCGAGGATCTCCATCGACTCGAACAACGGCGGCGAGACCCGTCGACCGGTCACCGCGACCCGGGCGGGCGCGAACGCGAACTTGGGCTTGATGCCGAGCCCGTCGACGATCGCGGCGCGCAGGGCCGCCTGGATCGGCTCGGCGGTGAAGTCCTCCAGCCCCTCCAGCGCGGCGATCGAGGCGTCGAGCACCTGCGGGGCGTCGTCCTTGAGCGCGGCCACCGAGTCGGGGTCGAAGGTCAGCTCCTCGTCGGTGACGAAGAGGAAGCCGAGCATGGGGCCGGCCTCCTTGAGCAGCTGCATGCGCTCCTGCACCAGCGGGGTGGCCTGGGTGACCAGGTCCATCTGCGCAGGGGTCGGCTCGCCCGGCAGCTCGCCCGTCCGCACGAGGTGCGCGACGATCCGGCCGGCGAGGTCCTCCGGGGACAGCGCACGGATGTAGTGGCCGTTGAGCCAGTTGAGCTTGTCCATGTCGAAGATCGGGCCGACCGTGTTGACCTTGGTCCACTCGAAGCGCTCCACGAACTCGTCGAACGAGCTGACCTCCTGGCCGTCCGCCACCGGCGGGTAGCCCACGAGCTGCAGGAAGTTCAGCAGCGCCTCGGGGAGGTAGCCCTCCTCGCGGAACCAGGTCAGGCGGGCGGCGGGGTTCTTGCGCTTGGAGATCTTGGACTTGTCGGGGTTGCGCAGCAGCGGCATGTGCGCGAACTGCGGCACCTCCCACCCGAGCCAGCGATGGAGCAGGACGTGCTTGGGGGTCGAGGAGATCCACTCCTCGCCGCGCACGACCGTGGTGATGCCCATGAGGTGGTCGTCGACCACGACGGCCAGGTGATAGGTCGGGAAGCCGTCGGCCTTGAGGATGACCTGGTCGTCCGGGGTGGGCGCGTTGACCCAGCCGCGGATGACGTCCTCGAAGCGGGTCTCGACGTCCTCGGGGATCAGCATGCGCACGACGGGCCGGTCGGTGAATCCCGGCAGCGCCGCGCGCTCCTCGCGGGTCTTGCCGTGGCACAGCCGGTCGTAGCCGGTGGGCAGCTTGGCCTTCTGCTGCAGCTCGCGCATCTCGGCCAGGCGCTCGGTCGAGCACCAGCAGTAGTACGCGTGGCCGTCCGCGACGAGCTGCTCGACATACGGCCTGTAGGTGTCCAGCCGCTCGCTCTGCCGGTAGGGCGCGTAGGGGCCGCCGACATCGGGGCCCTCGTCGTAGGTCAGCCCCAGCCAGGTCAGCGTGTCGAAGATCTGCTGCTCGCTGCCCTCGACGTAGCGGGCCTGGTCGGTGTCCTCGATGCGCAGGACGAACCGGCCGCCGGTCTTGCGGGCCCAGGCCAGGTCGAACAGCGCCATGTAGGCGGTCCCGACGTGCGGGTCGCCGGTGGGCGACGGGGCGACACGGGTGCGAGCGGGGGTGAGAGCAGCGTCAGTCATGGTGGGGTCAGCCTATCGGGAGCCGCCGGGTGCGCGATGATGGGCGGCGATGACCCCCTCGCCCTCCCGCCCCGTCCCTCAGCCGCGCCTGCGACCCCATGACGTCGCGCTCGTGGCCGTCGGCGGAGCGGTGGGGACGGCGTTGCGGGCGGGGCTGGTGCTGGCCGCCCCACCGCAGGGGGTGGACGACGTGGACGTGGCGGTGCTCGCGATCAACGTGGCCGGGGCGTTCGCCCTGGGCCTCCTCCTCGAGCGGCTGGCCCTGCGCGGTCCGGACCGTGGCCGGCAGCGGGCCGGTCGCCTGCTCGTCGGGACCGGCGTGCTCGGGGGCTTCACGACCTACTCGACGCTCGCCCTGGACACCGCCCACCTGCTGCAGGAGGGACGAGCCGGTATGGCGCTCGCCTACGCCCTCGGCACGGTGCTGCTGGGCGCGGGTGCGGCTCTCGCGGGGATCCGTTGCGGGGCAAGGGCGCACGGGCGGCGAGGGGCATGACGGCGCTGGTCCTCGTTGCGGTGGCGATCGCGGGCGGTGTCGGCGCCGCGCTGCGGTTCGTGGTCGACGGGGTGGTCCGCGAGCGGGTGGGTGCGGCATACCCGCTCGGCACCCTGCTGATCAACGTCACGGGCTCGCTGCTGCTCGGCCTGGTCAGCGGGCTCGTCGCTCGGCACGCGCTAGGGGCCGAGTGGGGTCTGGTGCTGGGGACAGGCCTGTGCGGCGGCTACACGACCTTCTCGACGGCGAGCGTGGAGACGGTGCGGCTGGTGTCCGACGGACGGCTCGGCGCGGGGGCCGGCCACGCGCTCGGGATGCTGGTGGGCTCGGTCCTCGCGGCGTTCGCCGGCCTCTGGCTCGCCACCCTCTGACCACCCCACCCCATCCCACACCGCAACGTCCCCTCGCGCTCGCGCGCCCTCGGTATCCGCGCCATTGGTCACCAATGGCGCTGTGGATCGTTCAAAAGGGCCGCCCTCACGTCATTGGTGACCGATGACGTGCGGGCGGGGCGGGGCCGGCGGGGCGGGGCCTGCAGGGCGGGGCGGGGCCGGGTGCTGCGGAGTGGCGCGTCGGGGTCAGCGGGCGCGGACGAAGGGGTTGGACAGGGTGCCGATGCCCTCCACCTCGACCTCGACGCGCTGGCCCTCCTGCACCTGCCCGACACCGGCGGGCGTGCCGGTGAGGATCACGTCGCCCGGCAGGAGCGTGAACGACTGGGAGACGTAGGAGATCAGCGTGGCGACGTCGAAGATCAGGTCCTTGGTGGAGCCGTCCTGCACCGTCTCGCCGTCCAGGCGGGTCTGCACGCGCAGGTTGCTCGGGTCGAGGTCCGTCTCGATCCACGGGCCGAGCGGCTTGGAGCCGTCGAAACCCTTGGCGCGCGACCACTGCCCGTCGGACCTCTGGAGGTCGCGGGCGGTGACGTCGTTGGCGCAGGTGTAGCCGAACACGGTCGCCAGGGCGAGCTCCGGCTCGACGGCGCGGACCATCTTGCCGATGACCACCGCGAGCTCGCCCTCGTAGTGGATGTTGCTGCTGGTGGCGAGCATCGGCACGGGGTCGCCGGGGCCGGACACCGCGGTGTTGGGCACCATGAACATCAGTGGCTCCGTGGGGAGCTCGTTGCCCATCTCCTTGGCGTGGTCGGCGTAGTTGCGGCCGATCCCGATCACCTTGCTGCGGGGGATGACGGGCGAGAGCAGGCGCACGTCGTCCAGCGGGTAGCGCTGGCCCGTGAAGGCGATCTGCTGGTAGATGGGGTCGCCGCCGATCTGGGCGACGACCAGGTCGTCACCCTCCTGCTCGACGACGCCGTAGGCCGGGTCTTCTCCAAGGGTGAATCTCGCGATACGCACCCGCCAAACCTACCCCCGGCGAAGGCATCGACCGGCCTTCGTCCCCCAGGCTGATACACCTACCGCCGGCAGGTACGCAGGAGGCGGCGCCACCAGACGCCGGCCCGACGCTCCGCCTCGGCCTGCTCCCGCTCCCGCCGCTCGGCCTCGGACCGCAGCCGTGCCTGGGCCTCCACGTAGCGGCGGTGCTCCCGCCATACGGCCACGACCTCCTCGACGTCCAGGACCTTGGCGATGGGCGGCATCTGGTTGCCGATCGCCGGTCGCAGCCGGTCGAGCTTGACCCGCCGGTTGTAGTCCTCCACGATCGCCCGCACCGACTCCTCCCGCGCGACGTCGCGCACGGTCTCGTCCATCTCGTGAGCCTCCTTGCGCAGCGCCATGGTCGGGTTCATGGCACCCGTCATGTCGAGCTGCTCGCGCTCGATCAGTCCGTTGATCCACCAGTCCTCGCGATAGGGGCGGTCGAGGCTGGGCAGGGGCTTGCCCGCGCCGGGGAGGTTGTCGAACTCCCCACGCTCCTGGGCCTCCCGGATGCGCTTCTCGGCCATGGTCTCGACGTGCTGCGGGTCCATCCCCTCATTGTCCCACCGACGCGTCCGGCGCCTAGGATCTGCGGGTGATCCTGCTGACCCGGGCCCAGTGGGAGCCGCTCGCGGCCGCCCACCGGGAGCGGGCCGAGGCGGCCACCGCGGCACACCTCGCCCGCCGCGCCCGGGGCGAGAAGCACCCCGTCGAGGACTTCCTGTTCGAGTACTACGGTTTCCGGCCAGGCCATCTCGCGCGCTGGCACCCGGGTCCCGGTGTGGCGCTGCAGGACTCGCCCGAGCACGCCGGCTGGTCGGGATACCTCACCACCGAGGGACTCACCCGGCTCGACGTGCGCTCGTATGTCGAGAAGCGCGGCGCCACCGTGAGATTCGTCCGCGACCTGCTGGCGCGGACGCACGGGCGAGAGGCGAGGTTCGGCTGCTTCGGCCTGCACGAGTGGGCCATGGTCTATCGCCTGCCGGAGGACGAGGTGCGGCACCGGTCGCTGCCCCTGCGGCTCGGGCGCGACGGCACCGACGCGGTCGTCGAGAGCCACGAGATCCGGTGCTCGCACTTCGACGCCTACCGCTTCTTCACCCCAGAGGCGGTGGGGCGCAACGAGATCTGTCCCACGCGCGAGACGATCCAGGACCACGAGCAGCCCGGCTGCCTGCACGGCGGGGCGATGGACCTCTATCGCTGGGCGTTCAAGCTCGCGCCCGGCATCCCCGGCGGCCTGGTGCTGGACTGCTTCGAGATCGCCCGCGAGGCAAGGCTGCTCGACATGATGAGCTCGCCCTACGACACCGAGCCCCTGGGGCTCCCCAACATCGCGATCGAGACCGCCGAGGGCAAGGCCGAGCACGTGCGACGGCAGCGCGCCGTCAGCGAGGCCGCAGCGCCCGTCCGCGAGCGGCTCATGGCCGCGTGCGACGCCCTCCTGCCCAGGAGTGATCGGGTGATCGGGTGAGCGGGGCGGTCACGGGATCAGGACGACCTGCTGGGGCCGCAGGGCGCTGAGCGGCTGGTCGAGCGTGGCCAGCAGGCCGCCGTGCCGGGCAGCCAGCCCGGCGAGATAGACGTCGGTCACCTGTCGATGGCCCCGCACCCCAGCCAGATCCACCTCTGCGTAGGAGAGGTCGTCCGGCCACCATGCGCAGGAGGGATGGGCCTGGACGCCGCCCAGGATGGACCTCGCCGTGCCGGCGGTCTCCCCCAGCCGCAGGAGGAAGCGGACCAGTGACCCCTGGACCACCGGGCAGAGCGCGAACGCCTCCACGTCCGAGATCCAGCGAGCCGCTCGGTCGTGGTGCTCGTGCTCGGCGAGGACGAGGGCGATGAGGACGTTCGCGTCCAACAGGTAGGTGCTCACGCCTCGTCCAGCGCCTCGTCCACCTCACGAGACGTGACGGGACGACCGACCGAGAGCACCGGCAGTCCCGTCCGCTCGTCGGTCGCGATGGCGACCGGGCGGTCGAGCTGGGCCAGCCCTCGGGCGGCGAGGTCGGCGATGACGCTCGACAGGGACGCGCCGCGCTGAGCCGCCAGCTCGCGGGCCTGGCGGTGGACCGCAGGAGGCAGGTCGACGGTGGTACGCATACCTGCATCATAGAGCGCATCACCCCTGATGCACACCGTCAGCGGACGGGGATCCCCGCGCTGTGCAGGCCATAGGTCAGCCCGTCGAGCAGTGCCATCCAGGACGCCTCGACGATGTTGGCGGCCACGCCCACGGTCGTCCACGACTGGTTGTCGTCGGCCATCTCGATGAGCACGCGCGTCACGGCGTCGGACCCGTGCGCCGAGTCGAGGATGCGGACCTTGTAGTCCACGAGCTCCACGCCGTCGATCTCGGGATAGACACCCGCGAGGGCGGTGCGCAGGCCCTCGTCGAGGGCGTTGACCGGACCGTTGCCCTCGCCGGTGGCGACGAGGCGGCGCCCGCCGGCACGCAGCTTGACCGTGGCCTCCGACACGGCTCCCCCGTCTCCGCGGGCCTCGGCGATGACCCGCCAGGACTCCACGTCGCAGTAGGAGATCGGCTCGCCGGTGACCTCGCGGCGCAGCAGCAGCTCGAAGGACGCGTCGGCGGCGTCGAAGGTCCAGCCGCGCAGCTCGAGGTCCTTGACCAGGGCCACGATCCGCGACTGCACCTCCCCCTGCCCGGACAGGTCCAGGCCGAGCTCGCGGGCGCGCAGCTCGATGGACGCGCGACCGGCCATGTCGGACACCAGGGTCCGCATCCGGTTGCCCACCGAGGAGGGGTCGGCGTGCTGGTAGAGGTCGGGGTCGACCTTGAGGGCCGAGGCGTGCAGCCCGGCCTTGTGCGCGAACGCCGAGGACCCGACGTAGGGCTGACGACCGTAGGGCGTGATGTTGGTGATCTCGCTGATGGAGTGGGAGATCCGCGAGGCCGCGGCCAGCTGGGCGTCGGCCACCACCGGCCGGTCGAGCTTGAGCTGCAGGTTGCTGATGATCGTCAGCAGGTCGGCGTTGCCGGTGCGCTCGCCGTACCCGTTGACGGTGCCCTGCACCTGCACCACGCCCGCGTCGACCGCGGCGAGGGAGTTGGCCACGGCGCACCCGGTGTCGTTGTGGCAGTGGATGCCGAGGGGGGCGCCGGTGGACCGCGTGACGTCGTCGACGACGTCCGCGATCCGCGCGGGGAGCATGCCGCCGTTGGTGTCGCACAGGGCGACGACCTCGGCCCCCGACTCGACCGCCGCCCGGACGGCCTCGAGTGCGTAGTCACGGTCGAGCTCGTAGCCGTCGAAGAAGTGCTCGGCGTCCAGGAACACCCGCCGGCCCTCCCCCACCAGGAAGGTCACCGTGTCGCGGATCATCGCGAGGTTCTCCGGCAGCGTGGTGCGCAGCGCCTGCTCGACGTGCCGGGTGTGCGCCTTGGCGACCAGGGTGATGGCCGGCGCCCCGGAGTCCAGCAGCGCCCGGACCTGGGGGTCGCTGTGGGCTTGCCCACCCGCCTTGCGCGTCGCGCCGAAGGCCGTGAGCACGGCGTTGGACAGCCGCAGGTCCCGTGCCCCGGCGAAGAACTCGGTGTCGCGGGGGTTGGCGCCCGGCCAGCCGCCCTCGATGAACCCCACCCCCAGCTCGTCCAGGTGACGCGCGATCGCGATCTTGTCCTGGACGGTCAGGTGCAGACCCTCCTGCTGCGCGCCGTCGCGCAGGGTGGTGTCGTAGACCTGCAGTGCGGGCCGGTCTCCCATGGCTCGTCCTCTCGGGCGGGGGCGGTCGTCCGCCCCATGATGACGGCGTATGCCGCTGCGCCGTCTCGTCGTCTCACCGGGTCGCGGCCACGAGGGCCTCGAACAGCGACGGGTCGGTGCCGGCCTCCGGGTGCCACTGCACGGCGAGGCAGAAGTCGGCGTCCGGGTCCTCCATCGCCTCGAGCGTGCCGTCCGCGGTCCAGGCGCTCGCGTCGTAGCCGGGATGGGTCAGCACGGCCTGGTGGTGATAGGTCGGCACGTCCACCTGCTCCCCCACGATCGCCGCCACCCGTGACCCGGACCGCACCGACACCGCGTGGGTCCCGAACACCCCTGGTGCTGGGGAGTGCTCGTCGTGGCCGACCCGGTCGGGCAGGTGCTGCTCCAGCGTCCCGCCGGTCTCGACGGCCATGACCTGCATGCCCCGGCAGATGCCGAGCAGCGGCATCCCCCGACGCCGTGCCTCGGCCACGAGGAGCAGCTCGGTCTCGTCCCGGTCCGGCCTGGCCTGCTGCACCGAGGGGTGCGGTGGAGCGCCATACCGGCTGGACTCGACGTCGACCCCGCCGCTGATGATCAGGGCGTCCACGCGGTCCAGCCAGCCCGAGACCACGGCGGGCGTCACGTCGAGCCGCGGCACGAGCAGGACGGGCAGGGCGCCCGCCCGCTCGACGGCCAGGGTGTAGTCGCGCGGCAGCACCGCCGAGGGCTGGTCGACCCACGGCGTCCGCGACACCTCCTCGACGTAGGTCGTGAGGGCCACGACCGGGGGGTCAGAGCGGCGTGACATAGGCGCCCGAGATGCCGCCGTCGACGAGGAACTGCGCCGCCGTGATGAACGACGACTCGTCGCTGGCCAGGAACACGACGGCGTTCGCGAGCTCCTCCGGCTCGGCGAACCGCCCCATCGGCACGTGGACGAGGCGGCGGGCGGCCCGCTCGGGGTCCGCGGCGAACAGCTCCTGCAGCAGCGGGGTGTTGACCGGGCCGGGGCACAGGGCGTTGACGCGCACCCCCTCGCGGGCGAACTGCACGCCGAGCTCGCGCGACATCGACAGCACCCCGCCCTTGCTGGCGGTGTAGGAGATCTGCGAGGTGGCGGCGCCCATGACGGCCACGAAAGACGCTGTGTTGATGATGGATCCGCGCTTCTGCTCGAGCATGTAGGGCAGGGCCGCCTTGCAGCACAGGTAGACGCTGGTGAGGTTGACCTCCTGCACCTTGCGCCAGGCCTCGAGGTCGGTCGTGAGGATCGAGTCGTCCTCCGGCGGGGAGATCCCGGCGTTGTTGAAGGCCACGTCCACCGAGCCGTAGGTGTCGAACGCGGCCTTGAACAGCGCGTCCACCTGCGCGGCGTCGGTCACGTCGCACGGGGCGAAGAGCCCCTCGACCTCCTCGGCCACGCGCGGGCCGTTGGTCCGGTCGAGGTCGCCGATCACGACCCGGGCCCCCTCCTCGGCGAACCGTCGCACGGTCGCCAGGCCGATGCCGCTGCAGCCACCGGTGACCACGGCGACCTTTCCTTCGAGTCGAGCACCCATGGTGGGCAGTTCCTTTCGTCGTTCCGCAGGATGGCGGGTGGGAGCGAGCAGAGCAGAGCAGGCCGTATGCCGTGGCGGGCCGGCCTCACGCGTCGGCGATGAAGACGTTCTTGACGTCGGTGAACGAGTCCAGCGCGTCCGGGCCGAGCTCGCGGCCGAGACCGGAGCGCTTGAAGCCGCCGAACGGCGTCGAGTAGCGCACGCTGGCATGGGAGTTGACCGACAGGTTGCCGGCCTGGACGGCGCGGGACACGCGCAGCGCCCGGCCCACGTCCCTGGTCCAGATCGAGCCGGACAGGCCGTAGTGCGTGTCGTTGGCCATCCGGATCGCGTCGGCCTCGTCGTCGAAGGGCAGCACCGCCACGACGGGTCCGAAGATCTCGTCCTGCCAGACGGCGTCCTCGGTCGACCGGGGCAGCACCACGGTGGGGGCGTACCAGTGGCCACCGCCGTCGGGCCTCGATCCGCGGAACGCCACGTCGACGTCCGCGCCCTCGACGTAGGCCGCGACGCGGTCGCGGTGCTCGGCGCTGACGAGCGGTCCCATCTGGGTGGCCTCGTCGCCCGGGTCGGCCACGACGACGTCCTTGACCGCCGGCTCGAAGCGCTCCATGAACGCGTCGAGGACGCTGCGCTGCACCAGGATCCGGCTGCGGGCGCAGCAGTCCTGCCCGGCGTTGTCGAAGACGCCCATGGGGGCGCTGGCGGCGGCCTGGTCCAGGTCGGCGTCGGCGAAGACGACGTTGGCGGACTTGCCCCCGAGCTCGAGCGTGATGCGCTTGATCCGGTCGGCGGCGCCGCGCATGATCCGCTGCCCCACGGCGGTGGACCCGGTGAAGCACACCTTGGCGACGTCGTCGTGGGTGACGAACCGCTCCCCCACCACCGAGCCCTTGCCGGGCAGGATCGTGAGCACGTGCTCGGGCAGCCCTGCCTCCAGGGCGAGCTCGCCGATCCGGACGGCCGTGAGCGGCGTCAGCTCGGCGGGCTTGAGGACGACGGCGTTGCCGGCGGCGAGGGCCGGCGCGAACCCCCAGCCCGCGATGGGCATCGGGAAGTTCCACGGCACGATGACCCCGACCACGCCCAGCGGCTCCTTGAAGGTCACGTCCAGACCTCCGGCCACGGGAATCTGCCTGCCGCACAGGCGCTCCGGAGCGGCGGAGTAGTAGTGCAGGACGTCGCGGACGTTGCCGGCCTCCCACCGCGCGTTGCCGATCGTGTGCCCGGCGTTTGCGACCTCGAGCCGCGCGAGCTCCTCGACGTGCTCGTCCACCACGTCGGCGAACCTCCGCAGCAGCCGTCCGCGGTCGGCGGGAGCCAGTGCGGCCCAACGACGTTGGGCGACGACGGCCCGCGCGACGGCCTGGTCGGTCGCCTCCTCGTCGACCAGCTCGACGGTGCGCAGGGGCTCGCCGGTGGCGGGGTTGGTGATCTCGTGGGTCGTCACGTCACAGCCTCTCGAATCCGCGGATGCGTTCCCAGTCCGTCACGGCCGCGCCGAAGGCGGCCAGCTCGACGTCGGCGGCGTGGACGTAGTGGTCGACCACGTCGTCCCCGAGCAGCCGGCGGGCGTGCGGCGACGCGTCGAACCGGTCCCTGGCCTGCTGCAGCGTCGAGGGCACGTGCTCCGCGTCGGAGGTGTAGGCGTTGCCCTCGAGCGCCGGTGGCAGCTCGAGCTGCTCGCGGATGCCGTGCAACCCACCGGCCAGCATGGCGGCCGTGGCGAGGTAGGGGTTGACGTCACCGCCCGGCACGCGGTTCTCGACGCGGATGCCCGCGCCGTGCCCCACCACACGCAGGGCGCAGGTGCGGTTGTCGGTGCCCCAGGCGATCGCGGTCGGCGCGAAGGACCCCTCGGCGAACCGCTTGTAGGAGTTGATGTTCGGTGCGTAGAGCACCGTCAGGTCGGCCATCGTGGCGAGGACTCCGGCCATGAAGTGCTCGAACACCTCGCTGCGCCCGCCGTCGCGTGACTCGTCGGCGAAGACGTTGCGTCCGTCCTCGTCCTGCAGGGACATGTGGATGTGGCAGGAGCTGCCCTCGCGCTCGTCATACTTGGCCATGAAGGTGAGCGACTGGCCGTGCCGGCCGGCGATCTCCTTGGCCGCGGTCTTGTAGACGGTGTGCGTGTCGCAGGTCCGGTGGACCTCCTCGTAGCGGAACACGATCTCGTGCTGCCCGAGGTTGCACTCCCCCTTGGCGCTCTCGACGATCGCCCCGCTGGCGTACATCGCGTTGCGGATGTCCCGCAGCAGCGGCTCGACCTTGGCTCCCCCGAGGATGGAGTAGTCCACGTTGTAGCGGTTGGCCGGCGTCAGCCCCTGGTAGCGCGCGTCCCAGGCCTGCTCGTAGGTGTCCTCGAAGACGATGAACTCCAGCTCGGTCCCGGCGAAGGACCGGTAGCCCAGCTCGGCGGCAGCGTCCTGCTGCCCGCGCAGCACCGTGCGGGGTGCCTGACGGACCAGCCCGGTGCCGTCAAGCCAGGACAGGTCGCACAGGATCGTCGCCGACCCCGGGCAGCCCGGGGTGCGTCGCAGGCTGGCGAGGTCGAGGTCGAACCTCATGTCCCCGTAGCCCTTCTCCCACGAGCTGATGGCATAGCCGTCGACGGTGTTCATCTCGACGTCCAGGGCGAGCAGGTAGTTGCACCCCTCGGTCCCGTCCTCGAGGACGTGGTCGAGGAAGAACTGCGGGTGCAGGCGCTTGCCCAGCAGCCTGCCCTGCATGTCGGGGAAGGCGACGACGATGGTGTCGACCGTGCCGTCCTCGCACTCCTGCCGCAGCTGCTCCAGGGTCAGGGTCGGTGCTCTCACGGGGTACCTCCGGGGTGCGTGGTCGGGTGGGCGAGCAGGCCGCGCAGGAGCGCCGCCGTCTTGTCGCAGTGCTCCTCGGCGAGCTCTCGGGCGTCCTCGGGCTCGCCGGACAGGATCGCGTCCACGACGGCCTCGTGGTCGGCGTTGGAGTGCTCGATGTTGCGTGGCAGGACCGGTATGGCGGCCAGGAGCTGGTGCAGCGCGGACTGCGACCGGCTGACCGCCTCCACGAGCGACGGGCTGCCCGAGAGGCCGGCGATCGCGAGGTGCAGCCGCGAGTCGGCCTGCCGGTGCTCGGCGGCGTCCCGGCGGCTGGCGTCGGACACGTCGCGCAGGCACTCCTTGAGCCAGCCGCGGTCGGTGGCGGGCAGGGCGCGGGACGCCGCGAGGTAGGCCGTGCCGGGCTCGACCACGCGGCGGAACCCGAGGACGTCCTCGAGCTCGGCCTCGGTCGTCGCGGCGGCGTCGCCCGTCTCCGCCTCGCGGGCGGCCCAGTCGTAGGTCACGAAGCTCCCGCCGGCGCGGCCGCGCCTCGTCTCGACCATCCCGAGGTCCCGCAGCGTGGCGATGGCCTCCCGCAGCGTCACCCGGGACACGCCGAGCCGGGTGGCGAGCTCCCGCTCGGGCGGCAGCTGGGAGCCGGTCGGCAGGACACCGAGGCGGACGGCGGTGGCGAGCTGCTCGAGGGTGGCCTCGTAGGCCTGGCCCTCGCGGACCGGACGCAGGACGACCTCGGGGACGAGGTCCTGGGCCGACATGCGCGCGGGCCGGGTCGCGGTCTGGGCCGGGTCGCGGACCTGGTCGGGCGTCGGGCTCATCGGAACAGGTCCGCGGGCTCGACGGTGTCGTGGTGGCCGGGGTCCTCGACCATGAAGTGCTTGCGCCCGCCGAAGATCCAGGTCGCCCCGGCGAAGACGAGGACGACCGCGACGGCGACCGGCGCGTAGTTGAAGGTCTCGATCGTGACGGGCGCAGCCGGCGGCAGCATGAAGAGGACGACGATGAACCCCACCCACACCACGGCGATCCAGCCGATGGGGGCGCTCCAGCGGCCGAGGTTCCACCGGCCGGGGACGAAGTCCGGGTTGATGCGGCGCAGCAGGACGGGCGTGACGTAGGCGATGTAGAGGCCGATCACGGCGATGGACGTGACCGCGAGGTAGGCCGTCTGCGACACGAGCGAGGGGCTGGCGAGGACGATCGCGAGCACGGTCACCAGCCAGATCGAGTTGGTCGGCGTGCCGGTCCGCGGGTTGACCTTGGACCACCAGCGAGAGCCGGGCAGGGCGTTGTCGCGGCTGAAGGCGAAGGACATGCGCGAGGAGGAGGTCACGCACGCCATACCGCAGAAGAACTGCGCGACGGCGCAGATCAGCACGAGGGTCAGGCCGAGGCCCTGGCCGGTCGCATCGATGAAGATCTGGGCGGGTGGCAGGCCGATGTCGCTGGCCAGGGCCCCGTCGTAGTCCTGGATCGCCGAGGTCACCGCCAGCAGCAGGATCCAGCCCGCCACGAGCGACACGAGCACGGAGTTGACGATCCCCTTGGGCGCGTTGACCGACGCGTTGCGGGTCTCCTCCGCCACGTGCGCCGACGCGTCGAACCCGGTGAAGGTGTATTGGGCCATCAGCAGACCGATGAGGAAGACGTAGATGGAGCTCGTCCACCCGGTGTTGTTGACGAAGTGCGTCAGCGTCCAGCCGGGCGACTGGTGCCGGTCGGGGACGAGCGCGAGCACCACGACGATGACGGCCGCGCCCGCGAGGTGCCACCACGCCGAGACGGCGGACAGCAGCCGGACCAGGTTGACCCCGAAGGCGTTGAGCAGACCGTGCATCAGCAGGATGACGCAGAAGCACGCGAAGGTGGTCTGCGGGGTGACGTCGACGCCGATCGTCAGGTCCAGGAAGGCCATCCAGGTGGTCGCGGCGCCGAAGTCGACGGCGGCGGTCACGGCGACCTCGCCGAGGAAGTTGAACCAGCCCACGACCCAGGCCCACTCGCGCTTGTGCGAGCGCGCGAGCCGACCGGCCCAGAAGTAGAGGCCGCCGGCCGTCGGGTAGACCGAGCAGACCTCGGCCATGGCCAACGCGACGCACAGGACGAAGACGCCGACCAGCGGCCATCCCAGCGAGATCGCCGCGGGGCCACCGGCATTCATCGCGATGCCGTAGGACGTGATGCAGCCCGACAGGATCGAGATGATCGAGAAGGACACGGCGAAGTTGCTGAACCCGGACATGGTGCGGTTGAGCTCTTGCTTGTAGCCGAGCTCGGCGAGCTGCGCGGCGTCCTCGTGGCTGTAGTCCTGCTCGTCGGCGCGGGACAGGAACCGGCGTGGGCCCATGGGGCACCTCCTGGGTGCGGCCTCGCGCGCGGGCTGCACGAGGACGATCCAGCCAGTGAACCGTACGGGTGAAACCTTCGTCAATGGTCTGGTGTTAAACCTTTGTTACCAGACCGGCCACGCTGTCCCCGCCCCTGTCCTTGGCTCCGTCCTCGACCCTCTCCCCACCACGATCGTGAGGGGCTGCTCCACGAAAGGTGGACCAAACCCTCACGATCTGGGGATGTGGGCGGGTTGGTGGGTGGGACGTGGCGAGGTCAGACGAGCCGGGTCATCCAGCCGTGGGTGTCCTCGGCCCGGCCGTACTGGATGTCGAGGAGCTGGTTGCGGATCGACAGGGCGATCTTGTCGTCGGTGGCCTCGGTGCGGTGGTTGACCGAGCCGCCCTCCCAGCGCAGCTCGCCGACGGGGGTGATGACGGCGGCCGTGCCACAGGCGAAGACCTCGGCCAGCTCGCCGGACGCGGCGGCGTCCTTCCACTCCTGGATCGGGATGCGGCGCTCCTCGGGCGTGAGGCCCAGCTCGCCGGCGATCTGCAGGATGGAGCTGCGGGTGACGCCCTCGAGGATCGAGCCGGTGAGCTCGGGGGTCACGAGGCGCCCGTCCTTGTAGACGAGGAAGAGGTTCATGCCGCCCAGCTCCTCGATGTGCTCGTGCGTCGCCGAGTCGAGGAACACCGCCTGGTCGCACCCGTTCTCGATGCCCTCGAGCTGGCCGGCGAGGCTGGAGGCGTAGTTGCCGCCGCACTTGGCGGCGCCGGTGCCGCCGGCGCCCGCGCGGGCGTAGTCGGTGGAGATCCACAGCGTGACGGGCTCCAGCCCGCCGGAGAAGTACGCGCCGGCCGGGGAGGCGATCACGGCATACGTGACCTCCTTGGCCGGCCGCACGCCGAGGAAGGCCTCGGAGGCGAACATGAACGGCCGCAGGTAGAGCGAGGTCTCGCCGGCGCCGGCCGCGGGGACCCAGGCGTCGTCGGCGGCCACGAGGGCCTTGATCGACTCGAGGAAGTCCTCGGTGGCCAGCTCGGGCAGGGCGAGCCGACGCGCGCTGCGCTGCATCCGGGCGGCGTTGGCCTCCGGGCGGAAGCACCAGACCGATCCGTCGGCGTGACGGAAGGCCTTGAGCCCCTCGAACACCTCCTGCGCGTAGTGCAGGACGGCGGCGGCGGGGTCCAGCTGGAAGGGGCCGTAGGGGCGGATCGCGTCGCCGTGCCACCCGGCGTCGGCGGTCCACGTGGCGACGGCCATGTGGTCGGTGAAGGTCTTGCCGAAGCCGGGGTTGGCGAGGATCTGCTCGCGCTCGGCGTCGGGCACCGGGGTGGTGGTGCGCTCCAGCGGGAAGGACAGGGACGGCGTCGTCATGGGGTGCTCCTTGTCGCACGGGGTTTCGCCTCGAAGGCTACCGCGCCCTCCGGGGCCGGGATCGACCGCGGTTCGACACATCGGCCTGGCGTGCCAACCTGGGCGGACGTGACGACCTGAGGTAGGTCAGAGGCGGGCGGCGATGGCCTCGCCGACCTCCTGGGTGGACCGAGGGGTGGAGCGCTGGGCGGAGCCACGCTCCGTGAGGTCCGCCAGCACCGCGGCCTCGACGCGCTCGGCGGCCGGGACCAGGCCCACGTGCCGCAGCAGCAGCGCGACCGAGAGGATCGCGGCGGTGGGGTCGGCCTTGCCCTGGCCGGCGATGTCGGGCGCCGAGCCGTGCACGGGCTCGAACATCGAGGGGTTGGTGCGGGAGGGGTCGATGTTGCCGCTGGCCGCGAGCCCGATCCCGCCGGACACCGCCGCCGCGAGGTCGGTCAGGATGTCGCCGAAGAGGTTGTCCGTCACGATGACGTCGAAGCGCGCGGGGTCGGTGGTCAGGAAGATCGTGGCCGCGTCGACGTGCAGGTAGTCCACCGACACCTCGGGGAACTCCGGCGCCACCGCCTCGACGGTCCGGCGCCACAGATGACCGGCGTGGACGAGCACGTTGTGCTTGTGGACGAGCGTGAGCTTCTTGCGGGGGCGGGCCTGCGCCCGGGCGAAGGCGTCGCGCACGACCCGCTCCACGCCGAAGGCCGTGTTGACGCTGACCTCGGTGGCGATCTCGTGCGGCGTGCCGACGCGCAGGGCGCCGCCGTTGCCGACGTACGGCCCCTCGGTCCCCTCGCGCACCACGACGAAGTCGAAACCGTCAGGAGCGACGCGGGCCAGGTCGAGCGGGCTCTGCGCCCCGGGATAGAGCGTCGAGGGTCGCAGGTTGACGCAGTGGTCCAGGGCGAAGCGCAGCGGCAGCAGCACGCCTCGCTCGAGCACGCCGGACGGCACGCTGGGGTCACCGATGGCGCCGAGCAGGATCGCGCCGTGGCCGCGCAGCGCGTCCAGGTCGGCGTCGGTGAGCGTCTCGCCGGTCGCGTGCCAGCGCTTCGCCCCCAGGTCGTAGTCGGTCGTGCGCACCTCGACCCCGTCGGCCTCGGTCACGGCCCGCAGCACGCGCAGGCCCTCGGCGACGACCTCGGGGCCGATGCCGTCACCCCCGACGACGGCGAGGTCGAGGCTGGTGGGCGCGGTCGCGGGCTGGCTCGTCATACGCCCGAGGCTAGGGATCCATCTCAACCCGCAAAACGTCGTCTCACGATCTGACGACCGGCGACGGGCGCGGCCACCGTGGCGGTCCTCAGCGCGCGACCTCGCGGTGGGTCGGGTCGACCCGGCGGGTCCACCCGCGCGCGTCCAGGTGCTCCAGCAGAGGTATGACGACCCGCCGCGTCGTGCCGAGGGCCTGTCGCGCGGCGCTGGTGGTGAACGGCTGCTCCAGGGCCGACAGCTCGCGCATCGCGAGGGCGGGACCGCGGGGCAGCAGGACGATGTCGTCGACCAGCCGCACGAGGCGGCCCGCGGCCTCCGCGGCGGCGAGCTCGCGAGCGCCGAGACCCCACAGGTCGAGCTGGCCGCGCTCCGGTGCGGCGAAGGGGTTGGCGGCGAGCTGCTGCTCGAGCGCCTGCAGCCCCGCCTCGGCGGCCCCCAGGCTGGGGCGCACCCCGGGCCGGGAGACCTTGCCCTGCCCGACCTCCAGGCCGGCGTCGCGGGCGACGGGGGTCACCGTGGCCACGTCGGGCATCCCGGCGATGCGGCGAGCCTCCTCGAGGCGGAGCCAGGGATCCATGGGGACGTCCTGGATGCGCCGGTCCACGGCCATGAGCAGCTCGGACCGCCACTGCTGCCAGGCGGACTCCGCGACGAGCCACTCCCCGACGTGGCGCACGCCGGGGAAGTCCGCGAGGAGGTCCTGGGGCCGGACGCCGAGGACGGCGAGGTCGCGCGGGCGCATGGCCCCGCGACGCTCCACCTCGCGGGCGACGTCGACCCTCGTCGGCCCCAGAGGACCCTGGGACCTCTGGGAGCCCTGTGATCCCAGGGAGCTCTGTGAGCCCAGCGATCCCGGGCCGCCCGACGACCCCGCGCCGGCCGACGAGGTCGCCGGGTCCAGCATGTCGGAGGACGCCACCTCGGCGAGCGCGCCCGCGCGCCGGGCCGCGGCGCCCCGGCGCTGCAGCTCGGGCGGGTCGACGTCGAGGACGGTGGCGCCGGCCAGCATGGTCCGTCGCCCCGGGTCGCGCAGGATGAACCGGTCGCCTGCCTGCAGCGGGAGCGGCTCCGGGGTCCGCAGCCGGACGAACTGCTCGCCGAGGGGCCGGACCCGCGCCGTCCAGGAGCCCGAGCCGATGTGGACGGTCAGCTCGCCCGGCAGGTCGGCGGCCACGCAGCCGTGCAGGGCCGCATCGACCTCGCGGGTCCAGTGCCAGGCGTGGGGCGTCACGAGCACCTCGCCGCGGCCCACCTCGTCGGCCGGGGTGGAGCGCAGGTTGACCGCGACCCGGGCCCGCGCAGGGACGGCGTCGTAGTCCTGCCCGAGCGACTGCAGACCGCGCACCCGCACGGGGCGACGGCCGAGCTCGAGGGCGTCACCGACGCACAACGACCCCTCGCCCAGCGTGCCGGTGACCACCGTCCCCGCGCCGGGGATCGTGAACGACCGATCGATCCACAGCCGCACCCGGGCGCCGTGGTCGGGCTCGGGCAACCGCGCCACGAGTCGCCGCAGGGCGGAACGGAGCTCGTCGATGCCCTCGCCGGTCTCGGCGGACACCGCCAGCGCCTCGCACTCCCCCAGGCTGGACCGGGCCACGCGCTCGCGCGCCTGCGCGAGGGCCGGGGCGGGGTCGGCAAGATCGCTGCGGGTCACCACGAGGACCCCGTGGCGCAGCCCGAGGGCATCGACCGCCTCGAGGTGCTCCTCGCTCTGCTCGCGCCAGCCCTCGTCGGCCGCGACGACGACGAGCACGGCGGGAGCCGGTCCGAGGCCGGCGAGCATGTTGCCGATGAAGCGCTCGTGCCCGGGCACGTCGACGAACGCGACGCGCTCCCCCGAGTCGAGCGCCGTCCAGGCGAATCCGAGGTCGATCGTCATGCCCCGGCGTCGCTCCTCGGCCCAGCGGTCGGGCTCCATGCCCGTGAGGCGCCGCACGAGCCGGGACTTGCCGTGGTCGACGTGGCCGGCGGTGGCGACGATGTGCATCATGCGCCGCTCGCCCCCTCGGGCTCGGCCAGCTGCTCCCGCACCGCGAGCACCGCCTCCACCACGTCGTCGAGCCGGGCCTGCGGCAGGCAGCGCACGTCGAGCAGCGTGCGTCTGCCCTCGACCCGCCCGACCACGGCGGGCGAGCCGAGGCGCAGGCGCTCGGCATACGGCTCGGGCAGGGCGACCGCCCACCCGGGCAGGTCCAGCCCGGGCGCCGATCCCCCGCCGACCCTCCCGAGCGAGGGCACGACGGGTGCGCCCAGCCGCTCACCGAGGGCCTCCGCGCGCGCCTGGAGCTCGCTGGACGAGACGTGGACCGCGTCGTGAGTCGGCGTCGTGGGGGCCTCGAGGGTGGCGGCCAGCGCGGCCAGTGTGAGCTTGTCGGCCCGGAACGCTCGCTGCAGCGGGTGGCGACGCACGCGTTCGACGGCGTCGGCCGCCCCGAGGACGATGCCGGCCTGGGGGCCGCCGAGGAGCTTGTCGCCGCTGCACGTCACCAGGGTGGCGCCGGCAGCGAGGGTCGTGGCAGCGTCGGGCTCGCCGGGCAGCACGGGGTCGGGCCGCAGGAGGCCGCTGCCGATGTCCACCACGAGCGGCAGCTCCCGCTCGTGGGACAGCCCGGCGAGCTCGGCCACCGTCGCCTCGCTGGTGAAGCCCTCGACCCGGAAGTTGCTGGGGTGCACCTTGAGGATCGCTGCCGTCCGCTCCGTCACCGCGTCGGTGTAGTCCGCGAGCCGTGTGCGGTTGGTGGTCCCCACCTCCCGCAGGCGCACGCCGGTCGACTCGATCAGGTCGGGCAGCCGGAAGCCGTCGCCGATCTCGACCATCTCGCCCCGGCTGACGAGCACCTCGCGGCCCTGGGCGAGAGAGGTGAGCACGAGGCTCAGGGCGGCGGCGCCGTTGTTGACCACCAGGGCGCCACCTGCGGCGGGCACCGCTCGGGCGAGGGCGTCGAGGGTGCGCCGGCCACGTCGTGCCCGCACCCCGGTCGCGAGGTCGAGCTCGACGTCCGTGCACCCGGCGGAGGCGACGAGCGCCTCCACCGCCGCGGGGGCCAGCTGGGCCCGGCCGAGGTTGGTGTGCAGGACGACCCCGGTCGCGTTGAGGACCTCGGGATGCCGGGAGCGCCGCCGCAGCTCGTCGGCGACCGACGTCACGAGGAGCTCCGGCGGGAGGTCACCGCGTCGCACCTGCTCCTGACCCTCGCGGACCGCCTCGCGGACGCGATCCCGCCCGACGGTGGACTCCAGGTCGGCGAGGAGCGGATCGGCCAGCACCGCATCGGTCCTCGGAACCCGTCGGCGCGGGTCGGTGGTCGACATGGCTCGACCCTATGCCGCCCGCGCCTCCGGGTGGAAGGACGCTGGTGCCCCTCGGCGGAGGTGCTGGTGGCGACCAGCACGGTCCGGGCAGCCCCGGGCAGCTCGGTGCGGGGACGCCGACGACGGCCCGCCCGAACGGGTGATGGTCCGCCATATGGTGACGCTTGACTATTCTCCGCAATCAGAATTGACCGGGTCAGCAGGTCCGACAGCCCGGAGGGACGGATGGTCACGCGCACGTCACCCTCGTCCCAGCGCGGCGCCGCGCCCCGCCCGATCACCGCCGCGCTCCGCCCCCTCTCCTCGCGCGCTGACGCACGGCTCGTCACCCCCGTCGTGGCACTGCTGCTCTGCGCCGCGATGGTCGCCGGCTGCTCGTCGTCCGCCGGTCCGGCCACCTCGACCGGCGACACGCCCGCTACCGCCTCCGTCGTGCCTGCTCAGGCGGCCCGCGCCCCCGTCGGCCGCCAGCCCACCAGGGTGTCCCCGAGCGCCACGATCACGGCCCCCGCCGCCCCTCGTCCGCCGACCCTCCCGCGGCCGACGCCCCTGCACTCGCCGCCCCGGCCGCCCGCGCCGCTGCCGGCCATCCCCGCCATACCGGCCCGTACAGCCGTTGAGGGATGGTCCTGCGACCAGGTCGTCCGCGTCGTCAACGGCACGGCCGCCCGGTGCGCCGACGCCGGCGACCCGTCGCTGCGGGCCCAGAGCGTGGGCGACGGCGAGTCGACCGTCGGCCTGACGGACGAGCAGCAGGTCGTCCACGTGCAGCGGGGCCTGAGCAGCACCGACACCTACCTCGTCGCGATGCACGAGCGCGGCCACCAGGAGCTCCGTCAGCGGTGCGACACCTGGGCCTGCGGCGACGCGCTGGCCCGGGCGACCGGGGGCAGCCGAGGCGCGTGGAGCTCCGGGCCCTACTTCGCCCGCGTCGTCGAGGCCGGAGCCTCCGCCTGGGCTCGCTGCCACGGCGGCGACAACCCGCGCTACGGCTACCGGCTCAGCTGCGAGGATCTCGAGGCCGCCTTCGCGGCCGAGGCGCGAGCCCGGGAGGGCCACCGTCGCGAGCAGGCCGAGTACGACGCCGCCTGGGCCCGCTACCGCGAGGCGTACGAGCAGTACCGACGTGACTACGACACCTACGCGGCACAGCTGTGACCTGAACGCACGTAGACCATTGCATGACATTCCGTCACCAATACTCACTCTTAGTGATTTTTGGGGCATAGTGGCGGCGTGATCAGACGCCCCCGCCCCCGCCGCCTCCTCACCGCCCTCGCCGCCCTGGCGACCGCCGCCGCGGTCGGGCCCGCCTCCCCCGCCACCGTCACCGCCGCCGCAGCGCCCCGCCCGATCTATGCCCCCGGCACGTCCGTGAGCCAGCTGCAGTCCACGCAGGTGATGGTCGCCGACCGCACCAGCGGCACCAAGGGCACCTGGGCCCGCTACTCCTGGAACGGCTCTCGCTGGATCCGCGTCAACGCCAACGCTGCGGCGGTCTTCGGCCGCGGCGGTGTCGTCCCGAGCGCGCAGCGCCGCCAGGGCACCAGCACGACCCCCGCCGGCACCTTCTCGCTGGTGCATGCGTTCGGCGTCGGCAACCCCGGCACCCGCATGCCCTATCGCCGCGTCACGCGCTGCAGCTGGTGGATCCAGCACCCCGGCCAACGCGACTACAACCGCTGGCGCGAGTCCTGCTCGGTGCCCGCCTCCGTGGCGCGCTCGTCCGAGCGGCTGCAGTCCTACGTCGACAGCGGGCTCTACCGCCAGGCCGTCGTGATCCGCTACAACTACACGACGCCCAACCGGTCCGGAGCCCACTCCGGGGCCGGGATCTTCCTGCACTACGCGCGGTCCTACACCGGCGGCTGCGTCGGCATCGACAGCATGTCCGAGCTCACCGCCACCGTGCGGTGGCTGGACCCGGCCCGCAAGCCGGTCATCGTCGTCAAGGCCTGACGGGGCTGACCCGAGAGCAGTCTGGCGGAGGCGGACGGGAATCGAACCCGCCTGCGACGGATACCGCCGCACACCGGTTTTGAAGACCGGGAGGACCACCAGGCACCTGTACGCCTCCGCCGCAGATCGTACCCGCCGACAGCGTGCCGCAGACGCGCCCCCGGAGGTAACGTCGAGGCATGGCACCGAGCAAGGACGATCGCAAGGACGACCCCGGCCCCAGCGTCAAGGACAAGGAGCTCTACGAGTCGCTCCGCGACGAGGGCAACAGCAAGGAGAAGTCGGCGCGCATCGCCAACGCGGCTGCGGCGCAGGGCCGCTCGAAGGTCGGCGAGCGCGGCGGCGAGCATGGCAGCTATGACGACTGGACCAAGGACGAGCTGCTGGACCGCGCCAAGGAGATCGGCATCGAGGGTCGGTCCTCCATGACCAAGGACGAGCTGATCAAGGCGCTCCGCGACCACTGAGCCGGGGGTCGTGGACTCGACCTAAGGTGTCCGTATGACGACCCCCTCCTCCATCCGGCTGACGCAGACCGCCCACGGGGGCGGCTGCGCCTGCAAGATCCCGCCCGGCGAGCTCGAGGAGATCGTCAGCGGTCTCGTGGGCGTGGACAGCCCCGACCTGCTGGTCGGCCTCGACGACGGTGACGACGCGGCGGTCGTCCGCATCGGCCCCGGGCAGGCCGTGGTCGTGACCACGGACTTCTTCACGCCCGTCGTCGACGACGCCTACGACTGGGGACGGATCGCCGCGGCCAACGCCCTGTCCGACGTCTACGCCATGGGCGGACGACCAATCGTCGCGGTCAACCTCGTCGGCTGGCCGCGCGAGGTGCTGCCCGCCGAGCTGCTGCGCGAGGTCCTGCGCGGCGGTCTCGACATCGCGCGCGAGGCGGCCTGCCCCGTCGGTGGTGGGCACTCGATCGACGACCCGGAGCCCAAGTACGGCCTCGCCGTCACCGGCCTGGTCGACCCCGACCGGCTGCTGCGCAACGACCGGGCCCGCGCCGGGCTGCCGATCAGCCTGACCAAGCCCCTCGGTGTCGGCGTCCTCAACAACCGCCACAAGTCCACCGGCGAGGTCTTTCCCCAGGCCATCGCGTCCATGACCGCCCTCAACGCCGACGCGGGACGTGCCGCCGTCGAGAGCGGTGCCGAGGCTGCCACGGACGTCACGGGATTCGGGCTGCTCGGCCACCTGCACAAGATGATGCGGGCCTCGGGGGTGTCGGCCGTGCTGGACGCCGCGGCCGTCCCCTACCTCGAGGGCGCGCGCGAGGCGCTGCGCGACGGCTACGTCAGCGGAGGGACGCGCCGCAACCTCGACTGGGTGCGCCCGCACCTCGAGGCGTCCGTCGACGAGGACGAGCTGCTGCTGCTCGCGGACGCCCAGACCAGCGGCGGTCTGCTGGTCGTGGGCGAGGTGCCGGGCGCCCCGGTGATCGGCGAGGTCGTGGCGGGCGGCGAGCACACCATCAGCGTGCGATGACCGAGCCGCTCGGCGTCGACGCCCGGCTCGCGCGCGCCCGGGAGGGGTGGACGCGGCTGACGCCGCAGGAGGCGTATGCCGCCCAGCGGGCCGGCGCGGTCCTCGTGGACACCCGCACCGCCGAGCAGCGGGCCGAGACCGTCGAGATCCCCGGCGCGCTCGTGATCGACCGGACCGTGCTGGAGTGGCGCCTCGACCCGACGTTCGCGTGGCGGATCCCCGAGGCGACCGGCTGGGACCTCACCTACGTGCTCCTGTGCCGCCAGGGCTACAGCTCGAGCCTCGCCGCCCGGTCGCTGCGAGACCTGGGGCTGCGCAACGCGACCGACGTCGTGGGCGGCGTCGAGGCCTGGGTCGCCGCAGGGCTGCCCACCACGACCGAGCCGGGCGACGTGCGCCGCTGACGGACCGGGAACCGGGATGGGTCAGGCATGCCCTGTCGTCGGGCCATGTGGTGACCGAGCGGCCTCCGGCCGCGGGGCCTACCGGCGGCGGGGCGCCTTGGTGATCAACGGGATCGCCGCGCCCACGAGCGCGATGACGCCGAGCGTGGTGAAGGCCAACGTGTAGTTCTTGTCGTCGCCGATGAGCGCCGTCGCGAGCAGCGGACCGGCCACGCCGCCGATGCTCCAGCCGAGGAGCATGAGGCCGTAGATGCCACCGGCGTTCTTGACACCGAAGAAGCGCCCGGCCGTCGACGGCATCGTGCCGAAGCCACCGCCGTAGCAGGTGTAGATGATCGCCGCGAGCACGGCGAACATCGCTGCGTTGCCGACGTGCGGCAGCGCGATCAGCGCCAGGCCCTGCAGGCCGAGGATGCCGACGAAGGCCGTCATCTTGCCGATCTTGTCGGACAGCGACGCCCACAGGATGCGGCCGGCCCCGTTGAACAGCCCCATGATGCCGACGAGGGCGCCCGCACCTGCCGCGGAGTAGCCCGCGATGTCGGTGGCGCTGCCCGCGGCGACCGAGATCAAGGAGATGCCCGCGGTGACGCTGATGGTGAGGATCAGGGTGAGGAGGTACCACTGCGGCGTGCGCAGCGCCTCCTGCTGGGTGAAGTCGGCACCCGGGCTCGCCTGGACGGTGGCCGGGCCGGTCGAGCCCTTGGCGGGAGCCCCGCCGACCGAGTAGCCCTGCGGCGGGTTGCGGAACACCGAGGCGCCGAGGACGCCGGCGATCAGGTAGGCGATGCCGAGCCACAGGAAGGGTGACGTCGGGTGCGCCGGGTCCTTGGCGATGAGGGAGGTCGCGAGCGGTGCGGTGATGACCGCGCCGAAGCCGAAGCCGCCGACCGCGAGGCCCGTGATCAGCCCGGCCTTGTCGGGAAACCACTTCTGCAGCATGGCGATCGGGACGATGTAGGCCATGCCCAGGCCGAAGCCGGACAGGACGCCGTAGCCGAGGACGAGCAGCCACAGCTGACCCTCGCCGCGGGCGAACGAGCTGAGGATGATGCCGATCGAGTAGATGACGACGCCGGTCAGGGCCACGGTGCGCGGGCCCTTGCGGTCCTGGATGCGCCCACCGATGAAGGAGCCGACGAAGATCATGCCGATCGCGACCTCGAACGGGATCGCGGCCTGGGTCTTGGTCAGCTGCAGGAGCGACGAGTCCGACTGCAGGGCCTTGCCGAAGACGCTCCACGCGTAGACGGCACCGATGGCCATCTGCACGAGGACGCCGCCGAGCAGCAGGAGCCAGCGGTTGGGAGTGGCGGTGGGTGCGGAGGCCGCCTGCCGGGTGGTCGAGCTCATCGTGGGTTCCTGTCGGTCGAGCGGTGTCGTATGCCGTGCAGAGGGGTCACCCCAGGGTGCGCTCGCCGCGGTCGAGGCGGGCGCGCTGCGGGACGACGGTGTACTTGGGGTCCTTGGCCGAGGCGATCCCGGCGCGGAAGATGGCGAACCTGGTGCAGATCGACCCCGCCACCAGGGCGGCCCCGGCGACGACCGCGGCGGGCTTGCTGCGCCGCCCGGCGACGAGGGACACGGCGGCACCACCGAGGGTCAGCGCCTTGCTCGCGGTCCACCAACGGCCCGCCTCCCCCTCGTGCAGCAGCTCGGCGCTGATGCCCATCGAGTGCTCCATGACCTGGGCGGAGCCGAGCTCCCACAGGGCACCGCCGACCGCGAGACGCCCGGCGGGCCAGGCCTGCTCGTGGGGTGCGGCGATCATCGCCATACCGGCAGCGGACGCCGCCGCCGACCCGGCGAAGACCATCGGCAGCTCCTTGTAGGCGCTGTGCCAGGCCGGGGTCGCGGTGTTGCCGAGCAGCACCGCGGTGTAGGCCGCGAGGGGCGGGGAGAAGAAAGCCGCACCCAGGCCGGCCGGACGGCCGGCCCACCCGAGGAGCCGGGCGACAGGCTTGAGCGACTGGGGCAGGGCCTCCTCGACCGGGCGGGCGAGCTCGGCGACGGCGGCGACCCCGGCCAGCGGGCCGTAGCCCGCGAGGATCCACGAACCCACGCTCATCGGCGAGGTCAGCTTGACCACCCGCAGCATGTTGATGAACCGCTCGGGGCGGCCGAGGTCCGCGATCAGGAAGTAGGTCGCCAGCCCGATCGACCCCAGGGCGGTCCACCGGGCCTGGCGTCGCAGACCGGGCAGGTCCGCCAGGTCGGCGCCAGCCGCGAGCAGGGACGACCCGGCGGCCAGTCCGCCGACGAACAGGTAGGCCGGGATCTCGTCCGACCAGGGGGCGGGCTTGACGATGGGACGGCCGTAGTAGGAGGTGAACTCCGCCTCCGGGACCATGGACTCCTCGCCACGCCCGTTGCCGGCGAACCGGCGCACGCCGAACAACCCTGAACCGCGTCGCTTGCGGCCTCCGCCGCGACGGGGCTCGTCGGGCCACAGGCCCTCGCGCGTCTCTTGCTGGGCGGGGTTGGTCATCGACGGCCTCCGAGGAAGGACAGGGCGACCCCGACGAGCAGGGTCAGTCCCCCGACGCCGCCCTTGCGGAAGATGTCGGCGAGGTCCTTGGTCGTCACGACCGGGTCCGGCGGCAGGCCGTAGACCTCGGGCTCGTCGAGGAGCAGGAACATCGCGCCGGTGCCGCCGACGCCGTCGTGCGGGTCGTCGCCGTACATCCGCGCCGAGGTGTAGCCCTGCTCGTGCAGCGTCTCCACCCGCGCCCGGCCCCGCTCGCGCAGCTCCGCGACGTCACCGAACTGGATGGACTCGGTCGGGCAGGCCTGTGCGCACGCGGGCGTCTGGCCGGCCCCGATCCGGTCGTAGCACAGGGTGCACTTCTGAGCCACGCCGGCGTTGGTGACCTCACCCTTGCTGCCGGGGCGACGCTCGATCACGCCGAACGGGCAAGCAGCGACGCAGTAGCCGCAGCCGTTGCAGATCTCGTCCTGCACGACCACGGTCCCGAACTCCGTGCGGAACAACGAGCCCGTCGGGCAGACGTCCAGGCAGCCCGCGTGGGTGCAGTGCTTGCACACGTCCGAGCTCATCAGCCAGCGGAAGTCCGGCTTGCCGTCGGCGGCGGGTGCCGCGTCGAGCGCCGCGGGAAGCGCCTCGTCGTCCGGCCGCAGGCCCGGCATACCGAGGTCGACCGGTTGACGACCCAGCACGGTGTCGTCACCGCGCCCCGGCTGCTCGATGAACTTGACCTGGCGCCAGGTGCTGGCGCCGAGGCTCTTGGAGTTGTCGAAGGACGACCCGAGCAGGTCCAGACCGTCCTCGGGGAGCATGTTCCACTCCTTGCACGCGACCTCACAGGCCTTGCAGCCGATGCAGACCGACGTGTCGGTGAGGAAGCCCTTGCGGTCCGGGGCGTCCTGCCAGCCGGCGTCGGGCGCCGGGTCCAGGGGGCCGAACAGGGAGTTGGGCATCAGCGGTCACCGTCCTTGTCGTCGGGTCCGACCTCGGTGGCACCCTTGACGTCGGCGCCGCTGTCGTCATGCTCCTTGACCTTGGCCTCGCGCTCCTGCTCCACGTGGTCCACGTCCGCCCCGGAGCGCAGCTCGTTGCCGGTCTCCTCGGTGACGCCGGAGCGCCGCCGGTAGGAGTCGACGAGCTCCAAGAGCGCAGGGCCTCGAGGACGCCGGCCGGGACGGATGTCGCAGGCGCCGACCTTGGACTCCTGGATCAGGACGTTGGGGTCGAGCGTGACGCCCATCAGGTCGTTGGTGGAGTCGCCGCTGACGATCGCACCGGTGCCACCCGTCGCCCAGTGGTAGGGCAGGCCGATCTGGTGGAAGGTGCGGCCGTCGATGGCGAGGGGCTTCATGCGCGAGGTCACCAGCACCCGCGCCTCGATGGCCGACCGGGGCGACACGAGCGTCGCCCAGCCCATGTGCTCGAGACCCCGCTCGGCCGCCAGCTCGGGCGACACCTCGCAGAACATCTCGGGCTGGAGCTCGGCGAGGTAGGGCAGCCAGCGGCTCATGCCACCCGCCGTGTGGTGCTCGGTCAGGCGGTAGGTCGTGAAGATGAACGGGTAGACCTCGGGGTGCTCCCGGGCCACCTCGTCCTCGGGCGGACGCCCGCCAGACGGGGCGGTGAGGTTGTCCGGCCGCTCATAGACCTTGCGGGTCGGGCTCGCCTGCTGGCTGTAGAAGGGGTTGCGGACGCGTCCCTCCTGCGGCTCGTAGTGCGAGGGCAGCGGCCCGTCGAGCAGGCCCTTGGGGGCGAACAGCCAGCCCTTGCCGTCCGCCTGCATGATGAACGGGTCGTCGCCGGCGATCGCGGCCGGACCCTTGGCGCCCTCGGGCGGGCGGTAGGCCGGGTCGCGGTCGGCCGGGAAGTCCGGCACGTCGGGGCCGGCCCAGCGGCCCGCCTCCGCGTCCCACCACAGGTGCTTCTTGCGCTCCGACCAGGGCTTGCCCTCGGGGTCGGCCGAGGCACGGTTGTAGAGGATGCGCCGGTTGGCCGGCCAGCACCACCCCCACTCGAGGGCGGTCTGGTCCTGCTCGAACCGCGGCTTGCGCCGGTTGGCCTGGTTGACGCCGTCCTTGAACACGCCGGTGTAGATCCAGCACCCGCCCTCGGTGGAGCCGTCGGCCTTCATCTCGGTGAACAGCGGCAGGGGCTGGCCTGCCTTGTCCCCCGTGAGGTAGCGGCCGTTGATCTCCATCAGCACGGCCTCGCCGTCGACCTCGCCGTGCTCGTTGAGGGGGTAGTCCCAGGTGAGGTCGAGCAGCGGACGGTCGCGCTCGTCGGTGGACGCCGCGAGGCGCGCGCGCATGCGCACGCCGACCTCATGGATGAAGTCCAGCTCGCTCTGCGCATCGCCCGGTGGCAGCACCGCCTGCTCGCGCCACTGGAGCATGCGTTGGGTCTGCGTGAACGTGCCGGCCTTCTCGACGTGCGAGGCGGCCGGGAAGAAGAACACCTCGGTCCCGATCGTCTCGGGGCTGCGCTCCCCCGACTCGATCTCGGGCGAGTCCTGCCAGAAGGTCGCCGACTCGATCAGCCGCAGGTCGCGCACGACGAGCCACTTGAGGTGGGCCAGGCCGTCGCGCTGCAGCCGGCCGTGCGCCGAGGCGACGGCGGGGTTCTGCCCGAGCAGGAAGTAGCCCTCGACCTTGCCGTCGATCATGTCCATGGTCGTGCGGTAGGTCCCGTGGTCGCCCGTCAGGCGTGGCAGGTAGTCGTAGCACCAGTCGTTGGCGGCCGTCGCCTTGTCGCCCCACCACGCCTTGAGCAGGCTCACGGTGTAGCTGTCGGCCTCGGTCCAGAAGCCCTTCTGGTCGTCGGTGGAGATGGTGCCGAGATAGTCCTCGAGCGAGTCGTGGACCCCGGCCTTGGGCATCGGGAGATAGCCCGGCAGCAGGTTGAACAGCGTCGGTATGTCGGTCGAGCCCTGGATCGAGGCGTGGCCGCGCAGCGCCATGACGCCGCCGCCGGGACGGCCGACGTTGCCCAGCAGCAGCTGGATGATGCAGGCGGTGCGGATGTACTGCGCACCCACCGAGTGCTGGGTCCAGCCGACCGCGTAGCAGAACGCCGTCGTGCGCTCGCGACCCGAGTTGCGGGTCATCGCCTGGGCGACGAAGTCGAAGTCCTCCCGGGAGATGCCGCAGGTCTGCTCGACCACCTCGGGGGTGTAGCGGGCGTAGTGCCGCTTGAGCACCTGGAACACGCAGCGCGGGTCCTGCATGGTGTCGTCGCGGCGCACCCGGTTGGCCCCGGGCAGCGTCGGCCCGCCTGAACCGTGCTCGTCACCGGCGGCCCGCTCCTGCTTGGACGCCTGGGACTCCTCGGTGCCGTCGTCGGTCTCGGCATACATCCAGGTGTCGTTGTCATAGCTCGCGGTGTCCGGGTCGTAGCCGGAGAACACGCCGTCGAGCTCGTCGACGTCCTGGAAGTCGTCGCGGAGGATGACCGGCCCGTTGGTGTAGGCGCGGACGTACTCCTCGAAGTGCAGGTCGTTGGACAGGATGTAGTTGATGATCGCGCCGAGGAAGACGATGTCGCTGCCCGCGCGGATGCCGACGTGCCGGTGCGCCAGCGCGGAGGTGCGGCTGAACCGGGGGTCGACGTGGATCACCGTGGCACCGCGACGCTTGGCCTCCACGACGTACTGGAAGGCCACCGGGTGGGCCTCCGCCATGTTGGAGCCCTGGATCACGATGCAGTCGGAGTTGGCGAGGTCCTGCACGAAGTTCGTGGCGCCGCCACGACCGAACGAGGCTCCCAGACTGGGAACCGTGGCGCTGTGTCAAATACGAGCCTGGTTCTCGATCTGGATCGCGCCCATGGCCGTGAACAGCTTCTTGATGAGGTAGTTCTCCTCGTTGTCGAGGGTCGCTCCTCCGAGGGCGGCGATGCCCATGGTGCGCCGCAGCGGGCGCCCGTCGTCGTCGTGGTCCTGCCAGGTGCGACGGCGCGTGTCGAGGATGCGGTCGACGACCATGTCGACGGCCTTGTCGCGCTCGATCGGCTCCCACTCCGTGGCGTACGGGCGACGGTAGAGCATCGTCGTCTGACGGTTCGGGGAGTTGACGAGCTGCTCGCTGGCCGAGCCCTTGGGGCACAGCTTGCCCCGCGAGACCGGCGAGTCGGGGTTGCCCTCGATCTGGACGACCCGGCCGTCCTTGACGAAGACCTTCTGCGCGCACCCGACGGCGCAGTAGGGACACACGCTGTGGGCGACCGAGTCGGCCGTGACGGTGCGCGGCTGCAACGCCGCGGTCCGCGCCGACCGTGCGGCAGATCCGCGGCCGAGCGGGTCACCGCCGGTGATCTGGCGCACCACCGGCCACGACAGGAAGGTCTTCTTGACGTCCATGGGATCTCCTTCGACACGGTCACCCTACGACGGAAACGGGCATCCCGCAGTGATGCCTCGGGGAAGGTCCGCTGGCATGCTGGGGCGATGCCCCGTGGACGCCGGATGTTCCTCGCCGTGACCCCGCCCGAGGAGGTGCTCGTCGACCTCGAGACCTTCCTCGAGCCCCGCGTGGACGCCGACCCCGACCTGCGGTGGGCGCGGCCCGAGCAGTGGCACCTGACGCTGGCGTTCCTGCCGTCCGTCTCCCCGCTGTCGCTGGGGCGGCTCGCGGAGCGGCTGGACGAGCTGAGCCTGCAGACAGAGCCGATCGACCTGCGGCTGACCGGCGGCGGGGCCTTCCCCGGCACCGCCGACGCGCGGGTCCTGTGGCTGGGCGTCGACGACCCCCTCGAAGGCCTGGACCCCCTGGCGCGGCGCTGCCGCTCGTCCGCCAACGCCGCGGGGACGCAGGTCGAGGGCGGCCCCTTCCGCGCCCACCTCACCCTGGCCCGGCTGGGGATGGCGCGTGACGTCCGCCGGTGGCTGCAGGTCCTCGACACGTATGCCGGGCCGACGTGGACCGTGGACACCGTCTCGCTGGTCGAGTCGCACCTCGGGCAGGGTCCCGGCGGACGCCCTCGCTACGTCGAGCACGGGTCCTTTCCCTTCGCCTGACGCAGGACCCCGCTCCCGAGGCTCCCCCGCCGAGTGGTCACTTCCCCACACCTCGTGGGGGCTTCTCGATGGGGTTAAGTCGGCTGGACCGTGATGGAGTGGGCCGTATGACGACCTCCTGGCAGCCTCTGGCCGACCGCGTCCTGTCGGCGCTGCGCGAACAGGTCGGCGACGACCTGCTCGGCGTCTACGTCCACGGCTCCGCGGCGCTCGGCGGGTTCGTCCCGGGGCACAGCGACCTGGACGTGCTGGCGGTCGTGAGCGACGTCGAGAGCGCCGCGACCGACGAGCGCGACTGGACGGCCGTCGGGGCCGCCGTCTCGACCGTCGGTGACGAACGGATGCCGTTGGAGCTCAGCGTGATCCACCGCTCGTTGGCCGAGTCACCGCACGGTCCGTGGGAGTTCGCGGTGCACGTGACGGTCTCCGGTGGGGCGCATCGCGACTCGCGGGTCGTGCTCGACCGTGGCGACGGCGACCCCGACCTGCTCCTCCACCTCGCCGTGGCGCGTGCCGCCGGCATCGCCCTGCACGGCCCGGCCCCCGCCGAGCTGCTCGGCGAGGTCGACCCGGACGAGGTGCTGGCCCAGCTCGTCGACGAGCTGACCTGGGGCGTGGAGAACGCCGACGAGGCCTATGCCGTCCTCAACGCCTGTCGGGCGCTGAGGTTCGCCGAGACCGGCGAGCTGGTCAGCAAGCTCGACGGCGGCGAGTGGCTGCTGGAGCGGCGCCCCGAGCACGAGGTCGTCGTGCGGCGGGCGCTCGACGCGCAGCGGGCCGGCACCCGGCTCGAGGGCACGACCATGGCCGGTCGCGCCCTCGTGCAGGACGTCCTCGACGACCTCCTCTGGGCCTGACCTACCTCAGGTAGTCACGTCCGCCCGCCTTGGCACGCCAGGTCGATGTGACCGAGCCGGGCTGATGTGACCAAGCCGGGCGGATCCTGGCGTCGCAGGCCGGGGTCGCGTCGGTTGCGCGTTGCAGCGACCGTATGACGTCGTGGCGCACGTGGTCGCCTGCAGCAGGGGTCCGACGCCGCAGCACGCCACCCGCACATGACGGCGGGCGGTTCGGCATACGACCGAGGGCGCCCCACCCGCGATGGGTGAAGCGCCCTCGGCAAGGCGGAGAACAGAGGGAGCGGAATTGAGCTGCTCCGGATCCCGCAGATCCGCCTAGGTGCGACACATCCGCCTGGCGTGCGAAGGCGGGCGGATGTGACTACCTGAGGTAGGTCAGCGGGCGGCGGAGCCCTCGACGTAGTCCGAGTCGGTGTCCTTGACCCAGCTCATCAGGCCGCGGAGCTTGCGCCCGGTGGCCTCGATCGGGTGCTGGGCGCCCTGCTCGCGCAGGCGCGTGAACTCCGGTGCGCCGGCGTCCTGGTCGTCGATGAAGCGCTTGGCGAAGGTGCCGTCCTGGATGTCCGCGAGGACGGCCTTCATGTTGTCCTTGACCTCCGGGGAGATGACGCGCGGCCCCGAGACGTAGTCGCCGAACTCCGCCGTGTCCGAGATGGACCAGCGCTGCTTGGCGATGCCGCCCTCGATCATCAGGTCGACGATGAGCTTGAGCTCGTGCAGGCACTCGAAGTACGCGACCTCGGGCTGGTAGCCCGCCTCGGTGAGCGTCTCGAAGCCGTACATGACCAGCTGCGAGGCGCCGCCGCAGAGCACGGCCTGCTCGCCGAACAGGTCGGTCTCGGTCTCCTCGGTGAAGGTCGTCTTGATGCCGCCGGCCCGCAGACCGCCGATCGCCTTGGCGTAGGACTTCGCGAGCTCCCAGGCCTGGCCGGAGGGGTCCTGCTCGACGGCGACGATCACGGGGACGCCGCGGCCGTCGGTGTACTCGCGGCGCACGAGGTGGCCGGGGCCCTTGGGGGCGACCATGAGCACGTCGGAGCCAGCCTCGGGCACGATGTAGTCGAAGCGGATGTTGAAGCCGTGGCCGAAGACCAGCGCCGTGCCCTCGTTGAGGTTGGGCTGGATCTCCTCGGCGTAGACGGTGCGCTGCACCTGGTCGGGCGTGAGGATGACGACGACGTCGGCCTCCTTGACGGCCTCGGCGACGGTGAGGACGCGCAGGCCCTCGGCCTCGGCCTTGGCGCGGCTCTTGGAGCCCTCGGCCAGGCCGACGCGCACGTCGACGCCCGAGTCGCGCAGGTTGAGCGCGTGGGCGTGACCCTGCGAGCCGTAGCCGATGACGGCGACCTTGCGCCCCTGGATCAGGGACAGGTCGGCGTCGTCGTCGTAGAACATCTCAGCAGCCATGGGCTGGTCTCCTTCGTGGGTGGTCGTGCGTCTATCTAACGGGGATGGGCCGTATGCCGAGACCGGGCGTCTCGGCATACGGCCGATGGACGGTCAGCCGCGGTTGCTGCGGTCGGTGATGGAGCGGGAGCCGCGACCGATGGCGACGAGGCCGGACTGCACCAGCTCCTTGACGCCGAAGGGCTCCAGGGTGCGCAGCAGCGCCTCGAGCTTGAGGACGTTGCCGGTGGCCTCGACGACGATCGTGTCGGGCCCGACGTCGACGACCTTGGCGCGGAACATCTCGACGACCTCCATCACCTGGCCGCGGTGGGCCGCGTCGGCCCGGACCTTGACCAGGATGATGTGCCGCTGGACCGACTGGTCGGCCTGGAGCTCGACGACCTTGAGCACCTCGACGAGCTTGTTGAGCTGCTTGGTCACCTGCTCGAGCGGGAGCACGTCGACGTCGACGCGGATCGTCATGCGCGAGATCTCGGGGTGCTCGGTCTCGCCGACGGCGAGCGCCTCGATGTTGTAGCCGCGGCGCGAGAACAGCGCGGCGATGCGGGTGAGGACGCCGGGCTTGTTCTCCACGAGCACGGACAGGGTGTGCTTGCTCACTCGTCATCACTCCAATTCGGGGCCATGCCCTTGGCGATCTGGATCTCGTCGTTGCTCACGCCGGCGGGGACCATGGGCCACACCATCGCGTCGCGGCTCACCACGAAGTCGACCACGACGGGCCGGTCGTTGATCGCCATCGCGGCCTGGATCGTCTCGTCGATCTTGGCGGGGTCGTCGCAGCGCAGCCCGACGCAGCCGTAGGCCTCGGCGAGCTTGACGAAGTCCGGGATCCGGATCTGGTCGTGGGAGGTGTGCAGGTCGGTGTTGGAGTAGCGCTCGTTGTAGAAGAGCGTCTGCCACTGGCGCACCATGCCGAGGCTCGAGTTGTTGATGATCGCGACCTTGATCGGGATGTCGTTGACGACGCAGGTGGCCAGCTCCTGGTTGGTCATCTGGAAGCACCCGTCGCCGTCGATCGCCCACACGACGCGGTCCGGGTCGCCGGCCTTGGCGCCCATGGCCGCGGGCACGGAGTAGCCCATCGTCCCGGCACCACCGGAGTTGAGCCACTGCCGCGGCCGCTCGTAGCGGATGAACTGCGAGCTCCACATCTGGTGCTGGCCGACGCCGGCGCAGTAGATCGCGTCGGGCCCGACGATCTCGCCGAGCCGCTCGATGACGGCCTGCGGGGCGATCGTCGTCTCGTCGTCGTGGACGTAGCCGACGGGGTAGGTCGCCTTCCAGCCCGTGGCGGTGGCGACCCACTCGGCGTAGTCGGCGACGTCGCCCGCGGCCTGGTCGGCCTTGATGGTGTCGATGAGGTCGCGGATGACCTCCTTGGCGTCGCCCACGATCGGCACGTCGGCGACGCGGTTCTTGCCGATCTCGGCGGGGTCGATGTCGGCGTGGATGACCGCCGCGCCCGGCGCGAAGGTCGACAGCTGGCCGGTGACCCGGTCGTCGAAGCGCGCGCCGAGGGTGATCAGCAGGTCGGCCTTCTGCAGGCCGGTGACCGCGGCCACCGAGCCGTGCATGCCGGGCATGCCCAGGTGCAGGGGGTGCGAGTCGGGGAAGGCGCCGCGGGCCATCAGCGTCGTGACGAGGGGGATGCCGGTGAGCTCCACCAGGCGGCGCAGGTCCTCGTGCGCCTCGGCGCGGATCACGCCGCCCCCGACGTAGAAGATCGGCCGGCGCGAGCTGCGCATGAGGCGCGCGGCCTCGCGGATCTGCTTGTGGTGCGGCCGGGTCACCGGGTGGTAGCCCGGCAGCTCGAAGGTCGGCGGCCAGGAGAAGGTGGTGCTCGCCTGGAGCGCGTCCTTGGTGATGTCGACGAGGACCGGACCGGGGCGGCCGGTGCTGGCGATGTGGAAGGCCTCGGCCAGCGCCTGCGGGATCTTGGCCGGGTCGGTCACGAGGTAGTTGTGCTTGGTGATCGGCATCGAGATGCCGCGGATGTCGGCCTCCTGGAAGGCGTCGGTGCCGATCGAGGCGCTGCCGACCTGGCCCGTGATCGCGACCATCGGGACGGAGTCCATGTGGGCGTCCAGCAGCGGGGTCACGAGGTTGGTGGCACCGGGACCGCTGGTGGCCATGCACACGCCGACCTTGCCGGTGGCGGAGGCGTAGCCCTGGGCGGCGTGCCCCGCGCCCTGCTCGTGGCGCACCAGGACGTGGCGCACCGAGCTCGAGTCCATGAGCGGGTCGTAGGCGGGAAGGATCGCTCCGCCGGGAATGCCGAAGACGGTGTCTACCTCGAGCGCCTCCAGGGCGAGGACGAGGCTCTGCGCGCCCGTGACCTGGACCGGCGTCCGGTGCCGCACGCTGGCGGCGACGCTGGAGGGGTTGGGGGCGGGCGAGCCCGGCCGGGCGGGCGTGGCAGCGGTCGACGTGGTGTCGGTCACTGTGTCTCACCACTTTCGGATGACATCGTCGTCGGGTCGGCGGGTGCCGACCCTGTGCGGGCCCGGTCCGGCGATCGTGCGTGCCGGTCGGACGTGCTCATGAAAAAACCCCTGACCCGGGGAGCCGGGACGCAGGGGTGGCGCGCTGTCAGGAGATCGACGGCGCGCTAGGGAAGTACGAGGATTCGGGCCACGGGTCAACAGTCCCCCAGCGAAGGCCCCGCGTCAAAGGGGGCACGCGCCAATCTCGCGATGTGGGCAGCTTGTCCCACGTCACGGACGTCGGCGGGGTGGCCGGGTCCGGGGCGTCCCCGCAGACTGGTCGTATGCCGAAGCCCCGCCGCCTCGCCCTGCCGCTGCTCTCCGGGCTGACCGCCGGACTGCTCGCCGTCACGGCGTGCACCGGCTCGCCGCCGTCACCGTCGTCGACGCCCTCGTCAGCGTCCTCCCTGGCACCGTCGTCGCCAGCGACCTCCAGCGCGTCGACCGCCACGGCCTCGCCGGCGACGCCAGGCTCGGCGACGTCCGGCTCGGCGACGTCCGGCTCGGCGACCTCGGGCGCCACCACGCCCACCGCCACCAGCCCCGTCGAGGTGGCGACCGGGCTCGACGTGCCGTGGGGGCTGGCCTTCCTGCCCGACGGCTCCGCGCTGGTCACGCTCCGGGACGAGGGGCGGGTGCTCCGGGTCCGCGAGGGCGCCCAGCCGGTCGAGGTGGGCCGCGTCGACGGGGTCGAGGCCAACGGCGAGGGCGGCCTGCTCGGGATCGCCGTCTCGCGCGAGTTCGCCACGGACCGAAGGGTCTTCGTCTATCACACCACCGGCGAGGACAACCGGGTGGCCAGGCTCCGCCTGGAGGGCGACCGCCTGGTGCCGGAGCGCGTCATCCTGTCGGGCATCCCCTCGGGCGGGATCCACAACGGCGGCCGGATCAAGGTCGGCCCGGACGGGATGCTCTGGGTGCCGACCGGGGACGCCTCCGAGCGTGACCAGGCTCCGGACCCGTCCTCCCTCGGGGGCAAGATCCTGCGGGTCACCGCCGACGGCGCCCCCGCCCCCGGCAACCCGGACGCCTCGTCCCCGGTGTGGTCGCGCGGCCACCGCAACGTGCAGGGCCTGGCCTGGGACCGCGAGCAGCGGCTGTGGGCCACGGAGTTCGGGCAGAACACCTGGGACGAGCTCAACCTGATCGAGAAGGGCCGGGACTACGGCTGGCCGACGGTGGAGGGCCGTGGACAAGGCACCGCGGGGGGCGGCGACGCGCGCTACACGGACCCGCTGGTGGTCTGGAGCACCGACCAGGCCTCCCCCAGCGGGCTCGCCATCGGCGTCGACGGCGCGGCCTACGTCGCCGCCCTGATGGGCGAGCGGCTGTGGCGAGTCCCCTTGCAGGGCAGCACGACCGGTGAGCCTCAGGCGTTGCTGCAGGGGACCTACGGCCGGCTGCGGACGGTCGAGCGTGGCCCCGACGGGCGGCTGTGGATCATCACCAGCAACACCTTCCGCGGGGACGAGCGGGACGGCGACGACCGCATCGTGATCCTCCCCGCGTCGACCGGGCGCTGACCCCCGCCTCGACGGGACGCTGACCACCTGCGCGCGAGGCGAGCCACGACGGGCCCGTCAGCCGGAGCCCACCGCGACGGGGCCTGTCAGCCGGATCCCTCCGCGGCGAGCGCCTCGTCGACCGGACGGATCCTGGTGCGCAGCAGGGATGTCGCCAGGGTCGAGTCCAGACGCACGCAGGCCGGTCCGGGCGCGTCGCCGCGGGGCTGCGCCGGCAGCGACGCCGGGTCCAGCCCCTCGTGGCGCGCGACCACGAGACCGAGCTCGTGGCGGCTCAGCGCCTGCGGCCCGGCGACGTGCAGCAGGCCCGGCGCCGCGTCGGTCCTGACAGCCAGCTCCACCAGGGCGGCGGACAGGTCGAGGACGTGGACGGGACAACGGATCTCGTCCTCCCGGAGCGCCCCCTGCCCCGCCGCGACGGCGTGCACCAGGGCGTGGTGCTTGCTGCCGGCGCCGACGACCAGAGAGGTGCGGACGACCACCGCGTCGTCGAGCGCGGCGGCCACGGCGGCCTCGCAGGCGGCCTTCGCCGCGGCATACGGCGTGGTGGGGGCGGGCGGGACGGTCTCGTCCGACCAGGCCTCGCGGCTCGGCAGGACGAGGTCGCTGGACAGGGCGACCAGGCGCGCCCCGACCCGGCTGCAGGCGCGGACGACGTGGACCGTGCCGAGGGTCGTCGTGGCCCAGTCCTGCTGGTCGTATGCCGTGTGCACGACCGCGTCGGGGCGGACGGTCTCGAGGCAGCGGCGGACCTCGGCGCCGTCCCTCACGTCGAGCCGGACGCCGCCGGGGCCGTCGCCGCCCGGACCGTCGCCGCCCGGGTTGCGGGAGGCGGCGACCACGTCGTGGCCTGCGGCCCGCGCCACCCGCACGACGTGGCGGCCGACCCACCCCGTGCCGCCGGTCACGAGCAGCCGCACGTCGATCAGTCCTGGCGGACGACCACGTCGACGAGGTCGGCGGTGGCCGCCCCCACGCCGAGCCAGTCCCCCTCGACCTCGAAGCGGCACAGCGTGGTGGTCGGGAACCCGCGGTCGAGGGCCTCGGCCATGTCCCGCGGGCCGTCCTCGGAGGCGATGGTGTTGGCGAGGGCGGGGATGCCCGGGGCGTGCCCGAGCACGAGCACGGTTCGGGCCTCGTCGGGCAGGTGCGTCAACAGGGCGAGCAGCTCGTCGAGGCCGGCGTCGTAGACCTCGTCCGACAGGTCCACCGACGCCGCCTGCGCGCCTCCCTCGGTCGCCGCCTCCCAGGTCTGGCGCGTGCGCGTCGCGCTCGAGACGACCGCGAGGTCCAGCGCACCGACGTGCTCGGCGAGCCAGCGTCCCGCTGCGCTCGAGTCGTCGCGACCCCGGCTCGTGAGGGTGCGGGCGTGGTCGGAGCCCCCGCCGTGGGTGGCCTCGGAGTGACGCATCAGCAGCAGGGTGCGGGAGGTGTCCGTCATACGGCCATGATCACGCATCGGCGACGTCGCGGGGCGACCGGCCGACCGGCTGGCGCGGCGCGGACAGCAGCGGCTCGACCGAGCGCCGGGGCACGACGGCCGGCTCCTCGGGCGTGATCGTGACCTCCTCGCCGTAGAGGACGACGTCGAGGGAGTCGACGCCCGCCACGCTGACCGTGACCTCGTCGCCCGCGTGCACCTCGATGCGGGCGTCGCGCCACAGGAACCTGAAGCGATAGCCACGCAGCCCGTCGGGCAGCCGCGGGGACAGCTGGACGAGCGGGCCGTCCTCGCGCAGGCCGCCGAGACCCGCGGTGAGCGCCAGCCAGGCCCCGGCCAGGGAGGCCAGGTGCAGGCCCTGCTCGGTGTTGCCCTGCAGGTCGTGCAGGTCCACCTGGGCGGCCTCGCGCAGGTAGTCCAGACCCAGCCCGAGGTGGCCCGCCTGGATGCACACCACCGACTGGATCCCCGCCGAGAGGGAGGAGTCGCGGACCGTGCGGGCCTCGTAGTAGTCGAGGTCGCGGGCGATCTGCTCGTCGGTGAAGTCGTCCCCGCACCACCACAGGGCGTGGACGAGGTCGGCCTGCTTGACCACCTGGTGGCGATAGATCTGGACGTAGGGCGCGTGCTCCTGCACGGGATAGCGGTCGCCCCAGGACTCGAAGTCCCACTCGTCGTACTCCGTGAAGCTCTCGCACTGCGGGTGGACCCCGAGGTGCTCGTCGTAGAGGACGTGGACGGCCTCGGCCGCCCGGGACCAGTCCGCGAGCTCGTCGCTGCTGACGCCCAGCTCGCGCGCCCGGTCGGGATGACGTCCGCACGAGGCGACCGCAGCCCGCAGGTTGCGAGCCGCCATGAGGTTGGTGAAGACGTTGTCGTCGACGGCAGCGGTGTACTCGTCCGGGCCGGTGAGCCCGTAGAGGTGCCAGTGCCCCTGACGGTCGGTGTGCCCCAACGAGATCCAGAGCCGGGCCGTCTCGACCAGCACCTCGACGCCGTGGGCCCGCTCGAACTGCAGCTCGCCCCAGACGTGGCGGTAGAGGTCGAAGGCGCGGGCGATGTCGGCGTTGACGTGCATCGCCGCGGTCCCGGCCGGCCAGTAGCCCGAGGCCTCGTGCCCGTCGATCGTGCGCCACGGGAAGGACGCGCCCCGCAGCCCGAGCTGCTCCGCGCGCTCGCGGGCGGCGCCGATCGTCGAGGACCGCCAGCGGAGGAGGTTGTGGGCCGCGCGCGGGGCGATCATCGTCAGCGTCGGCACGACGAATCCCTCGATGTCCCAGAACGTGTGGCCGCTGTAGCCGCCACCGGTCAGCCCCTTGGCGCCGATCGGGGCGTCCTCGATCAGCGCGCTGGACTGGTAGACCTGGAAGAGGGCGTAGCGCAGGGCCTGCTGCAGCTCGTCGTCACCGTCGATCTCCAGGTGCACGTCGTCCCAGAACGCGTCGAGGTGCTCCCGGTTGCCCGCGACCAGCTGCTCCCACCCGAGGTCGTGCCCGACCGCCAGGTGGGCGCGGACGTGGTCACCGAGCACGCCGTCGGGGCGGTCCCCGTCGCGCACGTAGGCCAGCAGCTTGAGCATCGTCAGGCGCTCCCCCGCCTCGAGCTCGACGACCGTGGTGGTGCGGACGTGGTCCTCGTCGACGACGACCCGCGGGTGCACCCGCTCGACCCGGCCGTCCGCGCGCGTGACCGTCACCACGTGGTCGCAGCCGGACCCGACCTGCACTCCGCTGCGGATGGTCTCGTGGACGAGGACACCACCGTCCCCGCACTCGGTGCGGCGCAGGCCGCGATAGGGCTTGCGCAGCGCCGCGGCGACCTGCGGGTCGTCGTTGTCGATGATCGGCTCGGTGTCGTTGGCGGCGAGGTCGGACTGCACGACCAGGCGCACCGGCCCCTCGACCGCCTCGACCTCGTAGCGCACGGCCGCCAGCGAGCGCTCCACCAGCGACGTCAGCCGCCCTGTCGTGACCCGGACGCGCTCGCCCTCGGGTGCGCTCCAGTCCAGCTCGCGCACGAGGGTGCCGCTGCGCATGTCCAGCACCCGGCGGTGCTCGTGGACCGTGCCGGCCGTGATGTCCAGGGGTGCGTCGCCGACGAGCAGCCGGACCCGCATGCCGTCGGGGACGTTGATCAGGGCCTGGCCCTGGTCGGGGTCGCCGTACCCCTTCTCGGGGTAGGACAGGGGGAAGGTCTCGTGGACGCCGCTGACGAAGACCCCGGTCTCGAACGCCGGGTCGCCCTCCTCCAGCGCACCGCGCAGGCCGATGACGCCGTTGGAGACGGTCAGCAGCGCCTCGGTCAGCCCCAGGCGCTGCGGGTCGACGTCCTCCTCGACGAGGCACCACGGATCGATGGCGAACGGGCTGGCCGGCATGGGGGGCTCCTGCTGGGGGCTGAGGGGCGTGGGCTGAGGGGGCGAGCAGTGGGGTGCGGGTCGACCGGAGGTGGGTGGGTCCGGTCCTGGCTACAGCGTGCCGGACCCACCCGGAGTTCCGGGGGCTTGCCCCCGTCTCGCACCCGACCGGGTCAGAGCACCAGGTCCGGCTTGATCCTGGCCGGGGTCCAGATGCGGGCCCGGTGCGCCGCCCAGCCCGCGGCCACCAGGGCGACCCCGAGGTATGCCGCCAGCACGGCGACGTCGAGGGCGACGAAGGCCATGCGGCCGCCATACATCAGGTGACGCAGTCCGTCGATGGCGTAGGTCATGGGCAGGACGTGGTGCAGCGCCTGCAGGGGCCCGGGCAGGGTCTGCCAGGGGAAGGTCCCGCCCGCCGAGACGAGCTGCACGACCAGGAGCACGAGCCCGACGAACTTGCCGACCGCGCCGAACCGGGCGGTGAGCGCGTGCAGGATCGCGGCATACGTGATGGAGACGAAGGCCATGAACCCGATGGCCCACACGGGGTGCTCGACGTGGAAGCCCAGCCCCTCGAGGACCAGCCAGAAGAGCAGGAAGGACTGGCCCGCGGCGAGCAGCGCCGGCGTCATCCAGCCGCTCACCGCGACCCGCCAGGCCGGCTGCTGCGCGGCGAGAGCGCGGTTGGACAGGGCCTTGACCAGCAGGAACAGGACGTAGGCGCCGATCCAGAGGGCGAGGCTCACGAAGAACGGGGCGAGCCCGGCGCCATAGTTCGCGGCCTCGGCGGGGTTGCTCGCCTGGACGGCGAGCGGGTTGCCGACCGTCTGCGCGGCGGCCTCGCGCTGCTGCTGGGTGTAGGCGGGCACCTGCTTGACGCCCGCGGCCAGCTGGTCGTGCAGCGTCTGGGCGCCCTGCTGGGCCTTGGTCGCGCCGTCGCGGAGCTGCCCGGCGCCGGTGGCCAGCTGCTGAGCCCCCTCGACGGCCTTGGTCTCGCCCGTGGCCAGGGTGTGGGCGCCGGTGGCGAGGGTGCCGAGGCCGGAGCTCAGGCGCGTGGCGCCGTCGTCCAGCTTGGTGCTGCCCGCATGGGCCGCGGCGATCCCGTCGTGCAGCTGGGCGGAGCCGGCGGCGAGCGTGTCGGCACCGTCGGCGACCCGGCCGGCGCCGGTGGCCGCCTTGGTGGCTCCGGCCGACAGGGTGGTGGCACCCGTGGCGAGCCTGCCCGTCCCGGCCTGCAGCTCGCCCAGCTTGGCGGCGAGGGTGGCGCTGCCCGACGTGAGCTGGTCGGCACCGGCCGCGACCTGCTGGGACCCCTCGGCGAGGGTCGTGAGCTTGCCGGACGCGCTGGTCACGGTGGCCGAGGCTTCGTCGAGAGCCGAGTCGAGGGCCGCCAGGTCGCGGTCAGCGGTCGTGAGGCGGGTCTGCAGGGCGTCGTGGATGCGCTGCAGGCGCGCCCGGGCCGGATCGTCCTGAGGGAGAGCGTCGATCGCGGAGCCGAGGTCCTGCACCTGCTGGGTCAGTCCGTCGACCTGCTGCTGGACCTCGCCCTGGTGCTCCTTGCGGGCGCGGTCGATCTGCGCGGCCCCGTCCTTGGCGAGCCTGCCCGCCTCGGCGACCTTGGCGTTGCCGTCGGCGACCTGGTGGGCGCCGGCCGCGACCTTGGCCGCACCGGTGTGCAGAGTGTCCGCGCCGGCCTTGAGCTGCCCCGCTCCCGTGGAGGCAGCGGTGGCGCCGGACGCGAGCTGGCTCGCACCCTTGGCCAGCGCGGCGTTGCCGTCGGCGACCTGACGAGCGCCGGACGCCAGCTGGGCGGTCTGGCCGGGCAGGTCAGCGGTCTTGCTGTCCAGCGTCGCCAGCCCGTCGTCCAGCCGCCCGGCCCCGTCGGCGAGCGTGGCCGCCCCGGACCGGGCCGAGTCCGCCCCGGTGGCCAGGCGGTTCGCGCCGTCGCGGAGCTGGACGGCGCCGTCACGCAGCGAGCCGGCACCGGTGGACAACCGTCCTGCGCCGTCACCCAGCTGCCCCGCCCCGGTGGCGAGCTGTCCGGCCCCGTCGACGGCCTGCTGCATCTTGCCGTGGATCGTGCCGAACCCGTCCAGCAGCTGTGCCGCCGCCGTGGAGCTGACCTGAGAGGCGACCGACTTCGTGACCTCGGCGACCACGTTGTTGGAGATCGTGCGGGCCAGGTAACCGTTGGTGTCGTTGGTGTACTGCTCCAGGTGGGCCTGCCGCGGCGAGGTGGAGCCCGCCGACGCCAGGTCGGCCGAGAACCCCGCCGGGATGATCAGCGCGAAGTCGTAGTGCTCCTCGTCGACGCCCTTGACGGCGTCGGCCCGGGAGACGCGGTGCCAGTCGAAGGTCTTGCCGTCGACGAGGGTCTTGGCGACCTGGTCGCCCACCGCCATGCGCTCGCCCGAGGCCAGCGTGGTCCCGGCGTCCTCCACCACGACGGCGGCGGGGATGTCGCGCAGGTTGGCATAGGGGTCACGGTTCGCATAGAGGTACAGGCCAGCATACAGGCTCGGTATGACGAGCATGGCGGCGAGGGCGAGGCGGAGCAGCGGCCCGCTGGTCAGCCGTCGCAGCTCGGCCATGGCGAGACGATGGGCCCTCATGCGGACACCCCCAGCTCGTAGGTGCTCTCGAGGCCGAGGAGACGGACGCTCGAGTGGGTCGCCAGGACCACGACGACCAGACCCTGGTCCGCCAGCACCCGGGCGACGCCGTGCCAGGCGTGCGGGGAGCCGCCCCACCGGTCCGGGCTGGTCAGCACGACGGCGGTGACGTCCTCACGCTGCGCGGTGATCTCGGCCAGCCAGCGGACGTGCTCGGCCGGCTCGAGGGACTCCCACCGCTGCGCCGAGCGTTCCTCGGCGCCACGCTCACGAAGGAAGGCGCGGATGTCGGCTCGCCGGGACGGGAGGCCGGCGAGGGCCAGCTCCTCCCCCACGACGACCTCGATCGGCAGACCGGGCTCGGGCTCGGTCACGCCGGGGACGTCGACGAGGGCGACGCGACGGCGACGGACGTGCGGCTCGGGGTCGCCGTTGCAGGTGATGCTCCCGTCGTCGAGACGGACGCGACCGCCGAGGGCCAGCGCGAGGGTGGTGGCCGCAGGCCCCGGGTCACCGGCGACGACCGTCACCTCTCCCTTGCGGGCGGCCAGCGAGGTCGGCAGGAGCAACGGGCCGTGCGGCCCGTCGACGGCTGCTGCGTGGGCGATGAGCGCCATGACGCACTGCTCCTTGGTGCCCGGGATCGACCGGGCTCGGGTCGTCCTGCGGGGAGGACTGGGGACATCTTCTGATACACCAGCGTATCCGGGTTCATTCCCGTATTCAATTCATAGGTGTATCGTGAGGGCATGACCACTCGCAGTGATGCCCCGCCGCGGTCCGCACGTCGCGAGGCCACCCGTCAGCGGATCCTCGCCGCTGCGTCCCAGGCATTCGCGGAGCGGGGGTTCCACGGCACGAGCGTCGAGGACGTCTGCGACCGTGCGGGATTCACGCGCGGGGCGTTCTACTCCAACTTCGCGTCCCGAGACGAGCTGGTGGTCGAGCTCGTCGCGCAGCGCACCGCCCGGCTGCGTGACCGCGTCCGCGAGCTGTCGGAGGAGGACGACCTCACGCCACGCGAGCTGCTGCACGGGGTGCTGACCCTGTGGTCCGACCAGCCCGGCGAGCGCCAGCAGTGGTTGCTGCTGCAGACCGAGCTCATGCTGCACGCCATCCGCGACCCCGAGGCGGGGGCGGCCTGGCGCGAGGTCGTCGCCCGCGGCCATCAGGAGACGGCGGCCACGCTGGAGGGCTACCTGCGGCGGCACGGCATACGGCTGCCGGTCAGCAGCCTGGAGCTCGCCCGGTTGCTCTTCGCGGCCTTTCAGGGGGGCGCCCTGCAGCACCTGCTGGACCCGGCCCAGGTCGGCCCGGACGACCTCGAGAACCATCTGGTGGCGGTGCTGGAGGCGGCGCTGACCCGGGACGACGACACCGACGGCACGGCATCACCCGCCTGATCCACCCGGCTCGGCGGACCGGTCAGGCCCGCAGGTCGGCGTACTCCGGGTGCTTGTCGAGGTAGGCCGCCACGAAGGAGCAGAGCGGCCGCACGACCAGACCCCGAGCGCGCACGTCCCTGAGCAGCCCCTGGACGAGGGCCGAGCCGACCCCCTGCCCGCCGAAGGCGGGGTCCACCTCCGTGTGCGGCACGACGACCACCCCACTCCCACCGGCCTCGTCACCCTCGACGTAGGCGTCGGCGAAGCCCGCGAGCTCGCCGTCCAGCCGCACCTCGTAGCGGTGCCGGCTGTCCTCGCGGGTCACGGTGATGTGCTCAGCCATGCGGACAGTGTCTCACCGCGCGATCTCCACGACATTGTCGAAGGGCTCGCCCGACGCGATGTGGTGCAGCTGTCGGCGGACGAGATCGCTCGCGCGGCGCCAGAACCCGTGCGCCAGACCGCCGACGTGCGGCGCGATCAGGACCCCGGGGGTGGACCACAGCGGGTGACCGTCGGGCAGCGGCTCCGGGTCGACGACGTCCAGGGCGGCGCGCACGTGCCCCGACCGCGTCGCGGCGACGAGGGCGTCGGTGTCGACGACGCGCCCGCGGGCGACGTTGACCAGGAGCGCCCCCTCGCGCATCGAGGCCAGGAAGTCGGCGTCCACCAGCCGGTCGGTGGCGTCCGTGTGCGGGACGATGAGGATGATCACGTCCTGGCGCGGCACGAGGGCGTCGAGCTCGTCGATGCCGTGCACCCGCTCGACGAGGTCGTCCCCCGCGCGGGCCCGGCTCGCGACCACGGTGATCACGGGCTCGAACGGCTGCAGCCGGCGCACGATGGCCTGCCCGATGTCGCCGTAGCCGACCACGAGGACGCGCTGGTCGGCCAGCCCGGGCTCGAAGTGCTTGTCCTGCCAGTGCTGCCGGCGGTGGCCCTCGAGCATCCAGGGGACGCCACGCTGCGCCGCCAGGGTCAGCGTGAGGGCGAGCTCGGAGGTGCCGGCAGCGTGGACGCCGCGGGCGTTGAGCAGCGTCGCCCCGTCGGGGACGAAGGGGATGGCGTGCTCGTAGCCCGCCGACAGCAGCTGGAAGGCGCGCAGCCGCGGCAGCTCGGCGAGACGCTCGAAGCCGTCGGCGGACAGGGTGTAGGGCGCGACGACGAGCTCCACCTCGTCGGCCCGCGGGCAAGGACCCGTGAGGTCCCACGGGATCATCTCGATGCCGGGCACGGGGCCCACGCGGTCGATCCAGTCCTGGTCGGCAAGGGTCACGAGGGTCATGCCCTCACCGTATGTCGTGCCGCCCCAGGCTCGCTCACCCGCCCGAGACGGCGGACAGGACGATGACGGTGGCCCCGTCACGCAGCGTGGTGCGCGTGCCCGCGTCGCGCTTGACGTCGTGGCCGTCGACGAACGCGTTGACGTGCCGGCGCAGCTCACCCGTCTCGTCGCGGATCTTGCTCTCCACCAGCGGAAGTGGCGCGGGTGAGGAACGCAGCGCGTCCAGGGCGGCGGCGAGGTCGGCCCCGTCGGCGAGCTCGAGCGCCACCTCGGGCGGGGCGCCCACCATGGCCTGCAGCGGTGCCGGGAGGCGGATCAGGACGCGCACGGCTCAGTCCTCCACGGTGGCCGCACGCACGCAGAGCACGTCCGGCAGCTGGGTCGCCACCAGCGCGAATCCCTCACCCTCGTCGGCGGATCCGTAGACGTCGCCGTTGCGCGTCCCGACATACAGGCCCATCGGCGAGCCCTGGTCGGTGCCGGCCGCGTCCCGCAGGACGCAGGTGAAGGTCGGGTCCGGCAGGCCCGCGCTCTGCTCGCGCCAGGTGCGGCCGCCGTCGTCGGTGCGCTGCAGCTGGAGGCGTCGCTCGGGCGGGAAGCGCACCCCGTCGGACTCGACGGGGACGAGCCACGCCCGCCCCGCGTGCCCCGGCTGGGTCAGGACGGCGAAGCCGAAGTTGGTGGGCAGGCCCTCCTCGATCGAGGTCCAGGAGCGACCGTCGTCGTTGGAGCGGTAGACGCCCGGGTGGTTCTGGGCGTAGAGGACCTCGGGGTCGGCCCCGTCGCGGGCGACCTTGTGGACGCACTGGTTGAACTCCGGGTAGGGATCGGGGCCGTAGGAGTCCTTGATGCCGACGTTGGCGGCCGACCAGGTGTCGCCGCCGTCCTCGGTGCGATAGACGCCGCCCGTGCTCATCGCGACGACCATGCGGTCCGCGTCGGTGGGGTGCGGCAGGACGGTGTGGATCGCGCCGCCGCCGAAGCCCTCGCCCCAGTGCGGCCGGTGCGGGTGCTCCCACAGGCCACGGACGAGCTCGAAGGTGCGGCCCGCGTCGCTGCTGCGCCACAGCGCCTGCGGCTCGGTGCCCGCCCACACGACGTCCTCGTCGAGGGGGTCGGCCACGAGCTGCCACACCCGCTTGAGCGCGACGCCCGTGTCCTCGGGGAACCGGATGGCGTCCGGCGACTCCGGCTCGAAGGTCCGGCCGAGGTCGTGGGAGGCCCCGACATACGGCCCCCAGTGCCAGGAGTGGCTGCCGACCAGCAGGGTGGTCCGGCCCGCCCGCTGGTCGAAGGCGACGGACGGGACCTCCTGCATCGGCAGGAGGGGGCCCTGGACGTCCCAGGTGCGTCGGTCGTCGCCCCCCGCGCTGGTGGCGACGAAGAGGCCCTTGCGGGTGCCGATGGCGACGACGGTTCGTGTCATGACGCCATGTTCACACCGTTCACATCGATGCGCAAGAGGCAGCCGGCCCGCCCCGCGCGCAGACCGTGCCTGTCGTGCCTGTCGTAGGTTGGCGGTGAACCGATCGAACCCCAACCTCCAGGAGTCACCATGCCCGCCGTCGACGAGATCCTGCGCACCCTGCCCGTGGCCGACCTCGCCCGTCAGCTCGACGCCCGGCCCGAGGAGGTGCAGCACGCCGCCGCGGCGGTGCTCCCCGCCCTGCTCGGCGGCCTGCAGGCCAACGCGACCGACCCCGCCGGCGCCCGGTCCATCTCCGAGGCCCTCGGCCAGCACGACCCCCAGCTCGTCGACGGCCGCGTCGACCTCGGCGCCGTCGACACCCGCGACGGCGAGGCGATCGCCGCCCACATCTTCGGCGGCAACCAGGAGCGGGTCGCCCAGCAGCTCGGGGGCCTGCAGGGCGTCGGCGGGCCGCTCGTCCAGCGGCTCATCCCGATCCTCGCCCCGATCGTCATGTCCTGGCTCGCCAAGCAGGTCCTCGGCCAGGCGGGGGCGGGCGGCAGCCTCGGCCAGGCGCAGGGCGGCCCCGTGGGCGGCACCGTCCTCGACGACATCCTCGGGTCGGTGCTGGGTTCCGCGGCGGGCCAGACCGGGACCAGCCCCCGCGACGACGTCGACCGCCGCGAGGCGCAGGGCTTCGACACGGGCACGATCATCCGCGACGTGCTGGGTGGCCTGCTCGGCGGCGGACGTCGCTGAGGAGGCGGGCACCATGACGGACGACGACACCACCGGGGCCATCGCTCCGGCCACGGCAGCAGCCCGTGAGGTCCTGTCCGACCTCCCCCGCACCATGCGGTGGCAGGAGGACCTCTACCAGGACCTGCACCGCCACCCCGAGCTGTCCCTGCAGGAGACCCGCACCAACCGGATCATCGCCGACCGGCTGGCCCACTGGGGCTACGACGTCCTCGAGGTCGGGGGCGGCGTCGTGGGGGTGCTGCGCAACGGTGACGGACCGTGCGTGCTGTTCCGCGCCGACACGGACGCCCTGCCCGTCCAGGAGGACACGGGGCTCCCCTACTCCTCCACCGTCGACGGCGTGATGCACGCCTGCGGCCACGACCTGCACATCACCTGGGCGCTCGGTGCCGCGCAGCTCCTCGCCACCCACCAGGGCGCCTGGTCCGGCACCTACGTGGCGCTCTTCCAGCCGGCGGAGGAGACCGCCGAGGGAGCCCGCGCCATGGTCGACGCCGGGCTCGTGGACCGCGTGCCCCGACCGGACGTCGCCCTCGGCCAGCACGTCATACCCGCCCGCGCCGGTCTCGTCAGCTCGGCCTCGGGTCCGCGCCTGTCAGCAGCGGACTCGCTGCGGGTCACCGTCCACGGCACGGGATCGCACGGGTCGATGCCGCACCTCGGGGTCGACCCGGTGGTCGTCGCGGCGGCCATCGTCCTGCGCCTGCAGACGGTGGTGTCGAGGGAGATCGCGCCGGCGGACTTCGGTGTGGTGACCGTGGGTTCGCTGCAGGCCGGCGCCAAGAGCAATGTCATCCCCGATCGCGCCGTGCTGCTCCTCAACGTCCGCAGCTACGACGAGGCGGTGCGGGAGCGCATCCTGACCGCCGTGGAGCGGATCGTCCGCGGCGAGTGCGACGCGGGCGGCTGCCCCCGGCCCCCGACCATCGAGTACTACGACCAGTTCCCGCTCACGACCAACGACGTCGCCGTGACGGACGTGGTGAGCGCGGCCTTCGCGGAGCACTTCGGCCAGGATCGCGTCGCCGAGCTCGCCCCGCTGACCGGCAGCGAGGACTTCAGCATCGTGCCGGACGCGTTCGGGATCCCCTACACCTTCTGGACGATCGGCGGCTTCCCGGCGGACGCTCCTCCGATCCCCAACCACAACCCCCGGTTCGCCCCGGTGCTGCACCCCACCCTGGAGACCGGCACCGAGGCCGCCGTCACGGCGGTCCTCGCCCACCTCTCGACCGGCGGCTGAGCCGCATGCTCAGTCAACAGCCCCTCGACGACGTCGCCCGCCGCGCACCCACCGAGGCTCACGGCAACGACCGGCTGCTCGCGGGTCTGGTCCTCGCCGTCCTGACCTTCTGGTTGTTCGCCGGGTCCGCCGGGTCGGTCGCGCCGGCCATCATGCGCGACATCAACGGCCCGTATGTCGACGCCGCCCGCCGCACCTGGACCGATCCCCTGCTCGGCAACGACGCCATGAACCTCGCCGTCGCCCTCACGGCGCTCTTCTCCGGCATGTTCATCGTCGTGCTCGGCGGGGTGGCCGACCGGGTGGGCCGGTTCCGGGTGCTGCTGATCGGTCTGGTCCTCAGCGTCGTCGGGTCGGCCTGCCTGATCCTCGCCGCCGGCGCGCTCGCCGCACCGCTCATGCTCGTGGGGCGTGCGGTGCAGGGCCTGTCCGCCGCGTGCTCCCTCCCCACGACGCTGGGTCTGGTGCGCGCGTGCTGGGACGGGGCCGCCCGTCAGCGCGCGGTGTCGATGTGGTCGATCGCGTCGTTCGGCGGCTCCGGGCTCGCGTCCCTCGTGGGCGGGTTCACGGTCACCTACGTCGGGTGGCGCTGGATCTACGCCGTCTCGATCGTCGTGGCCGTGGCCGCAGCCCTGCTGCTGCGGGGCCAGGGCGAGTCCAAGGTGGCCTCGAGCACTCCCTTCCACCTGGACGTGCCGGGCATCGCGACCTTCGCGGCGTCGATGCTCTCGCTGATGGTCGTGACGACCTTCGGGGCCAAGATCGGCTGGGCGTCCCCGATCACGCTGGCCCTGGCCGCCGTCGCGATCGTCGGTCTGGTCCTCACCGTGGTGATCGAGGGCCGGGTCCGGCAGCCCTTCTTGGACCTGCGGCTCTTTCGCAACCGCATGTTCTCCGGCGCCACGCTGGCCAACTTCCTGCTCAACACGTCCATCGGCATGCTCATCGTCACCCAGCAGCTCCTTCCAGGTCGCCGGCGGCATGAAACCCCTGGACGCGGGCCTGCTGACGCTCGGCTACGCCGTCACCGTCATCGCGTTCATGCGCGTCGGCGAGCGGCTGCTGCGACGCTACGGCGCCAAGAAGCCGATGCTGTGGGGCACCGGGCTGCTCGTGCTGGCCGGCTGCGCGTTCCTGCCCACCAACCTGCTGCTCTCGCAGTACCGCCTGACGGCGATCCTCGGCTACACGCTGATGGGGCTGGGGCTGGCCTGCTTCGGCACACCCGCGACCGACGCCGCCCTCTCCAACCTGCCGGTCGAGCAGAGCGGGGCCGGGGCCGGGATCTACAAGATGGCGTCGTCCCTGGGCTCGGCCATCGGCACCGCCACCTCGCTCGCACTGTTCACCGCCGGGTCCAGCTCGCCCCCACGGGTGATCGGCTCGGTCCTCGTGCCGCTCGGTCGCCAGGACAACGTCGGCCTGCGCCAGGGCGCGGACGTCGCCCTGCTGTTCAACATCAGCCTGCTGCTGCTGTCGGCCGTGGTCATCTGGGTGGTCGTCCCCTCCCACGACCGCTCCACCCAGACGTCCTAGCCGTATGACGACGCCGGGGCCGCCCTCGCGTGAGGGCGGCCCCGGCGGCATACGGCAGGGTCAGGCAGATCAGCCTGACGTGGTCACATCAGCCGGCCTTGGTCACACCGGCCTGGCGTGCGAAGCCCAGCCGATGTGACTACCTGAGGTAGGTCACTGGCACTTGGCCATGATCAGCTCGCGGACCTTGCCGGCGTCGGCCTGGCCCTTCATGGCCTTCATGACCTGACCGATCAGGGCACCGGCGGCCTGGACCTTGCCGTCCTTGATCTTGGCGACGATGTCGGCGTTGCGGCCGAGCACCTCGTCCACGGCCGCCTCGAGCGCCGAGTCGTCCTGCACCAGCTCGAGACCGCGGGCGTCGGCCACCTCGCGGGGCGAGCCCTCGCCGGCCAGGACGCCGTCCATGACCTGACGGGCCATCGAGTCGTTGAGCCGACCGTCCCGGACCATCCCGTCCAGCTCGGCGACGTGCTCGGGCGTGACGCCCATGTCGGCGAGGTCGCGGACCTGGTCGTTGGCGCGGCGGGACACCTCGCCCATCCACCACTTGCGGGCGGCGGCGGGCGTGGCACCGGCGGCGACGGAGGCCTCGATCAGCTCGACGGCGCCGGCGTTGACGACGTCGCGCATCTCCAGGTCGGAGTAGCCCCACTCCCCCTGCAGCCGCTTGCGGCGCTGCCCGGGAGGCTCGGGCAGGGTGGCCCGCAGCTCCTCGACCCACTCGCGGCTCGGGGCGACGGGCACCAGGTCCGGCTCGGGGAAGTAGCGGTAGTCCTCGGCGTCGGACTTCTCGCGCCCGGACGTCGTGACGCCGGTGTCCTCGTGCCAGTGCCGGGTCTCCTGCAGGATCGACCCGCCGTCCGTGAGGATCGCGCCGTGCCGCGTCATCTCGTAGCGGACGGCCCGCTCGACCGAACGCAGCGAGTTGACGTTCTTGGTCTCGGTGCGGGTGCCGAGCTGGGTCGAGCCCTTGGGCATGAGCGACACGTTGGCGTCGCAGCGCATCGAGCCCTGCTCCATGCGGGCGTCGCTGACGTCGAGCGCACGCATCAGGTCACGGATCGCCGAGACATAGGCCTTGGCGACCTCCGGCATACGCTCCCCGGCCCCCAGGACCGGCCTGGTGACGATCTCGATCAGGGGGATCCCCGCGCGGTTGTAGTCCAGCAGCGAGTAGTCGGCGCCGTGGATGCGACCGGTCGCGCCGCCCATGTGCAGCGACTTGCCGGTGTCCTCCTCCATGTGCGCCCGTTCGATCTCGACCCGCCAGGTCGTGCCGTCCTCGAGCTCCACGTCCAGGTAGCCGTCGAACGCGATGGGCTCGTCGTACTGCGAGGTCTGGAAGTTCTTGGGCATGTCCGGGTAGAAGTAGTTCTTGCGCGCGAAGCGGCACCACTCGGCGATCTGGCAGTTGAGCGCCAGGCCGATGCGGATCGCGGACTCGACGCCCCTGGCGTTGACCACCGGCAGGGCTCCGGGCAGGCCGAGGCAGACCGGGCACACCTGGGTGTTGGGCTCGGCGCCGAACTCCGTGGCGCAGGAGCAGAACATCTTGGTCGCGGTGCTGAGCTCGACGTGGACCTCGAGGCCCATCACGGGGTCGAAGCGCTCGAGCACCTCGTCGTAGTCGAGGACGGGCTCGACGTGCGTGGTGGCCATGGGTCAGCCGTCCTTTCGGGTCTGGTCGGGGGTACCGGCGGCCAGCTCGGGCGCGTTGGCGAGAAGCGGCTCGCCCCAGGCCTTCTCCAGCTCGCGCTCGACGTAGGCCGCCACGCGGTACAGCCGGTCGTCGGCCATGGCCGGCGCGAGGACCTGCAGCCCCACGGGCAGGTCGTCCTCCGGCGCGAGCCCCACGGGCACCGACATGCCGGGGATGCCGGCGAGGTTGGCGGGGATGGTCGCGACGTCGTTGAGGTACATCGCCATCGGGTCGTCGAGCTTGTCCCCCAGGCGGAAGGCCGTGGTGGGCATCGTCGGCGAGATCAGCACGTCGCACTGCTCGAAGGCTGCCTCGAAGTCGCGCGCGATGAGGGTGCGGACCTTCTGCGCCTGGCCGTAGTAGGCCTCGTAGTAGCCGCTGGACAGGGCGTAGGTGCCGAGGATGATGCGGCGCTTGACCTCGTCGCCGAAGCCCGCCTCGCGGGACGCCGCCATGACCTGCTCGGCGCTCGGCGCCTCGACCCCGGTCGGCGTGACGCGCAGGCCGTAGCGCATGGCGTCGAACTTGGCCAGGTTGGAGGACGCCTCGCTCGGGAGGATGACGTAGTAGGCGCCGAGGGCGTAGTCGAAGTGCGGGCAGGAGACCTCGACGATCTCGGCGCCACCGGCGCGGAGCAGCTCGACGGTCTCGTCGAAGCGCTGCTGGACCCCGGCCTGGTAGCCCTCGCCGGTGAGCTCGCGGACGATGCCGATCCGCAGGCCGGACACGTCGCCGCTGCGGGCGGCCTCGACCACCGGGGGCACCGGCTGGTCGATGGACGTCGAGTCGCGGGGGTCGTGCCCGCCCATGAGCTCGTGCAGCAGGGCGGTGTCAAGGACGGTGCGGGCGCAGGGCCCCGCCTGGTCGAGGGACGAGGCGAGGGCGACGAGGCCGTAGCGGGACACCCCACCGTAGGTCGGCTTGGCGCCGACGGTGCCGGTCAGGGACGCGGGCTGGCGGATCGAGCCGCCGGTGTCGGTGCCGGTCGCCAGCGGCGCCTGGAAGGACGCGACGACGGCGCTGGAGCCGCCGCCGGAGCCGCCGGGGGTCCGCTCGAGGTCCCACGGGTTGTGCGAGGGGCCGTAGGCCGAGTGCTCGGTGGACGAGCCCATCGCGAACTCGTCCATGTTGGTCTTGCCGAGGATCGGCATGCGGGCAGCCTTGATCTTGGTGACCACCGTGGCGTCGTAGGGCGGGATCCAGCCCTCGAGCACCTTGGAGCCGCACGTGGTCGGCAGGCCCGTCGTGGTCATGACGTCCTTGACGGCGATCGGCACACCCGCGAGCGGGTGCAGCTGCTCGCCGGCGGCGCGGGCCTCGTCGACCTCGCGCGCGGTGGCGAGGGCGCCGTCGGCGTCGACGTGCAGGTAGGACCGGACGGCCCCGTCGACGGCGGCGATGCGGTCGAGGTGGGCCTGCGTCAGCTCGACGGAGGTGAAGTCACGCGCCGCGAGACCCTCGGCCATCTGGGCAGCGGTGAGTCGGGTGAGGTCGGTGGTCGGCATACGGATCAGTCCTCGCTCAGGATGCGCGGCACCTGGAACCGGTCGAGCTCCTGCGCCGGCGCACCGGACAGGGCCTGCTCGCGGGTCAGGCCGGGGCGGACCTCGTCGGGCCGGGTCACGTTGGTCAGGGGCATCGGGTGCGACATCGGCGGGATGTCGTCGGCGGCAACCTCGCCGACCTGGGCCACCGAGTCGAGGATGACGGCCAGCTCCCCGGCCATCGTGTCGAGCTCGGCGTCCGTCATCTCGATGCGCGCGAGATTGGCCAGGTGCGCGACCTGGTCGCGGGACAGGGAAGACATGCTCGCCAGTCTAGTGGCGCGCGCCCGGGCCCCTTGCCCACGCTCAGCCCTCCGCCGCGCGCCCCGCCACACAAAGAACGTGAGGGTTTGGTCCAACCTTCTTGGATGTTGAGTCCGGGGACATCTGAGACTGGCATGTCTCGGATCATGTGAGACACGTGGTTCGGGGCCTGTGGGGCGCTCGTTGCGCTATCCCTTGGGGA